>CATWID010000038.1 GCA_958350755.1 uncultured Collinsella sp. | reverse complement strand
CTGCAGCACGATGAGCATAATCGTGGACAGCGTGACGATCCACAGCAGCGCGTAGCCAAACTGCGAGCCCGCGGCCATATTGGAGGCCCAGTTGCCCGGGTCGATAAAGCCGACGGTCACGAGCAGCCCGGGGCCGATATGCCGCGCAATGTCTAGGCCTCCGTGACCACCAGTGCGTCGGGAGCCAAAATGATGTTTGAGATGGTTGATCATGGTGCGCTCCTGCGTGCCGTTTGCTTGACGCCGCAAAGGATACCCGTTTTAGGCTAAAAAGTTAACCAAGACTAACAAAATATTGGTCCAGCGGGGATTGGTTGGTGCATTGGGGACATGCTGTTCTGCTCCAAAAGGTGTACGTCAGCCTCCAAAGATGTCGTTTTTTGACATGTTTGGAGGCTGATGTACGCGTTTGATGGCAAGACGTAGATGTCCCGCGTGCGTTACGCGATTGTTTCGAAACGGGTGGGAAACACAGCGGACCGGCGATGCTCCTAGTATGCCTATTCAACTGACTGTCATATTTCTAGGGGAGGATCGCGATGCAGGCAGATTCCGCTCAACAGCAGGGCCTTTATCGCCCCGAATTCGACCACGATGCATGTGGCATCGGCGCACTTGCCGATATCAACGGTGAGCGCCATCACCAGATTCTGGACGACGCGCTGTCCATTCTGGTCAACTTGGAGCACCGCGGCGGCACGGGACTCGAGAAGAACACCGGCGACGGTGCCGGTATCCTGTTCCAGGTTCCGCATCACTTTTTTCGCAAAGAGGCTCAAAAGTGCGGCCAGATTCTGCCGGCAGAGGGCGACTATGGCGTGGCCATGCTGTTCTTTCCGCAGGACGACAAGGGCGTAGAGGATGCCCGTCGCGTGTTTGAGGAGGGCTGCGCCGAGGCCGGCGTGCCGCTGCTCTTTTGGCGCGAGGTGCCCGTCGACCCGCACGACCTGGGCGAGACGGCACGCGCCTGCATGCCCACCATTCTGCAAGCCTTTCTGGGCCGCCCCGACGATACGCCGGCGGGTGACGCCTTCGAGCGCCGCCTGTACGTGTGCCGTCGCACTATCGAGAAGAAGGCCGACGCCGAGTTTGCCCTGCGCGACAAGATCTTCTACGTCTGCTCCATGAGCTCGCGCACTATCGTGTACAAGGGCATGCTCGTCGCCACGCAGATGCGCCGCTTCTTCATCGATCTCAACGACGCCGCTGTCAAGACGGCCGTTGCGCTCGTCCACTCGCGCTACTCCACCAACACCACGCCCAGCTGGGAGCGTGCGCACCCCAACCGTTTTATCATCCACAACGGCGAGATCAACACCCTCAAGGGCAACGTCAACTGGATTCGCGCCCGCGAGCCCAACCTGTACAGCCCCGTGCTGCAGCACGATCTTGAGCGCGTGATGCCCATCATCAACCGCGAGGGTTCCGACTCGGCGATTTTGGACAACGTGCTCGAGTTTTTGGTTATGAACGGTCGCCCGCTTACGCGCGCTGCGTCCATGCTGCTACCTGAGCCGTGGGACCACAACGACAGTCTGAGCGAGGAGCGCCGCGCCTACGACGCCTACCAGTCCATGCTCATGGAGCCCTGGGACGGCCCGGCGGCCATCGCCTTTACCGACGGTCGCACGCTGGGCGCCGCCCTCGACCGCAACGGCTTGCGCCCCGCCCGCTACTACGTGACGCGCGATGGCCGCTTTATGCTGGCAAGCGAAGTGGGCACCATCGAGGTGCGCCCCGAGAACATCCTGACGAGCGGCTGCCTGGGACCGGGCCAGATGCTCGAGGTCGACTTTGCCCGCGGCCGCGTCATCTACAACGACGAGCTGCGCGCCCGTTACGCCAAAGAAAAGCCCTACCGTGATTGGATTGCCGAGGAGACGCTGACCGTCGACGCGCTCGACAAGCCAGCTGCGGCAACGCCCGCCGAGGACGCCGAGGTGCCCGCCGCCGTGCGTATGGCCAAGCTCGGGTATCACTGGGATGATGTTGACGAGGTCGTGCGTCCCATGGCCCAGCAGGGCAAGGCCCCGCTCGCCTCGATGGGCATCGATGCACCGCTGGCCTGCCTGTCCAAGAAGACGCGTTCGTTCTTCGACTACTTCTATCAACTGTTCGCTCAGGTCACAAACCCGCCCATCGACGCCCTTCGCGAGCACATGGTCACCTCGACCACGCTCTACCTGGGCAATCACGGCAACCTGCTCGAGGACTCCCGTACGGCCTGCCAGCTGGTGCGCCTGGAGCGCCCGCTGCTGAGCGAGGAGGAGTTCGAGCGTATCTGCGCCATCGACCGCGTGGGCTTTAAGACCCGCCGTTTCCGTGCCGTCTACCGCCGCAATGCCGGCGAGGGCGCGCTGCAGGCTGCGCTCAAGCAGCTTGCAGAGGACGTTGAGGCTGCGGTCCGCGACGGCGTGAACATCGTGGTGTTGAGCGATCGTGCCGCTGCGGGCGAGGTGCCCGTGCCGTCGCTGCTCGCTGTGGGCTGCGTGCACAACCACCTGATCCGCGCCGGCGTGCGTACCTTTGCCGACATCGTGGTGGAGTGCGGCGACGCTGCGTCCCCGCACGACTTTGCGGCACTGGTGGGCTACTCCGCGAGCGGCATCTATCCGTACAACGCACATGCGTGCATCCGCGATCTGGCGGCACGCGGCGACCTGGACGTGACGGCCGAGCAGGGCATCGCCAACTACAACAAGGCTGCGACCGCCGGCATCGTCTCCATCATGTCCAAGATGGGCATCTCCACGGTGCAGAGCTACCATTCGGCACAGATCTTCGAGGCCGTGGGCTTTACGCCGGAGTTCGTCAACGCGTACTTCGCCGGCACGGTGAGCCGTGTGGGCGGTATGGGTGTCGAGGACGTCGAGCGCGAGCAGAATGAGCGCTATGACGCCGCGCTCGCCATCCTTAAGAGCCCGGCTCCCGATCAGCTGCTCACACTGGGCCTGACCAAGTGGCGCCCGCTCGGCGGCGAGGATCACCTCATCGATCCGCAGACTGTCTACCTGCTGCAGACCGCCTGCCGTGAGGGCAGCTACGACACCTTTAAGGAGTACAGCGCCCGCCTGCACCGCACCGGCCGTGCCGTGCGCCTGCGCGACTTGCTCGACTTTAATGCCAGCGGCCGCACGCCGGTTTCGCTCGACGAGGTGGAGCCCGCGCTCAACATCGTCCGCCGCTTTAACACCGGCGCCATGTCGTATGGCTCCATCAGCAAAGAGGCGCATGAGTGCATGGCCATCGCCATGAACCGCCTGCATGGACGCTCCAACTCGGGCGAGGGCGGCGAGGACCCGCGTCGCGAGACCCCGCTGGCCAACGGCGACTCCAAGAACTCCGCCATCAAGCAGGTGGCAAGTGCGCGCTTTGGCGTGACGAGCCGCTACCTGTGCAGCGCCTTCGAGATTCAGATCAAGATGGCCCAGGGCGCCAAGCCCGGCGAGGGCGGACACCTCCCCGGCAAGAAGGTCTACCCCTGGATCGCCGAGGTCCGTCAGTCCACGCCCGGCATCGGCCTGATTTCGCCTCCGCCGCATCACGACATCTACTCCATCGAGGACCTGGCGGAGCTCATCTTTGACCTTAAGAACGCCAACCCCGGTGCGCGCGTGTCGGTCAAGCTGGTCAGCGAGGCCGGCGTCGGCACCATTGCTACCGGCGTGGCCAAGGGTGCTGCCGACAAGATCTTGATCAGCGGCCATAACGGCGGCTCGGGTGCCGCGGCGCGCGATTCGATTTGGCACGCCGGCCTGCCGCTGGAGCTCGGCCTTGCCGAGGCTCAGCAGACGCTGCTGCAAAACGGCCTGCGCTCCCGCGTGGTGCTCGAGGCTGACGGCAAGCTCATGGACGGCACCGACGTCGCCGTCGCCTGCTTGCTGGGCGCCGAGGAGTTTGGCTTTGCGACCATGCCGCTCATCTCCATGGGTTGCCTCATGCAGCGCGACTGCCAGCAGGATACCTGCCCGGCCGGCATCGCGACGCAAAACTGCCGCCTGCGTCACGGCTTCCGCGGTAAGCCCGAGCACGTCGAGCACTTTATGCTCTTTGTTGCCGAGCAGCTGCGCGAGGTCATGGCGAGCCTGGGCTTCCGCACCGTCGACGAGATGGTCGGCCATCCCGAGTGCTTGCGCCAGATCGAGGTCCCGGGCAACCGCAAGGCAAACCTGCTCGATCTGTCGCCCGTGCTGGCGAGCGCGACCTGCGAGTTCGGTGCCCATATCCCGGGTGCTGACGGTCGTCACTTCCTGCCTCAGATGGCCGCGGACAGCGAGCTCGACAAGACGCTCGACTCCACGTTGTTTGTGCCCTATACGGCCGATGCCCGTGCGCACCTGCGTCCGATTCGCTTCCGCGCCGATATCGCCAACGTCAACCGCTGCGTGGGTACCATCTTGGGCAACGCGGTGACCAAGGCGCATCCCGAGGGCCTGCCCGCCGGCTCCATCACCATCGATTGCGATGGTTCGGCCGGTCAGAGCTTTGGCGCCTTCCTGCCGCGCGGCATTACGCTCAACGTGTGCGGCGACGCCAACGACTACTTTGGCAAGGGCCTTTCGGGCGGCGAGGTGTCGGTGCGCCCCAACCCGCATGCGACCTACAAGTTCGACGAGAACATCATCGTGGGCAACGTTGCGTTCTTTGGTGCCACAAGCGGCCGCGGCTTCATTAACGGTCTTGCCGGCCAGCGTTTTGCCGTGCGTAACTCCGGTGCCACCGTGGTGGTCGAGGGCTGCGGCAACCATGGCTGCGAGTACATGACGGGCGGTCTGGCGCTCATCCTGGGCGAGGTCGGGCAGAACTTTGCCGCCGGTATGACGGGCGGCGTGGCCTATGTCTTTGACCAGTACGGCACGCTCGATGCCCGTGTGAACCACGAGAGCGTTGAGCTCAAGGCCCCGACGGCCGACGAGCTGGCGCAGATTCGTGCGCTCATCCAAGAGCACGTGGATGCGACGCAGAGCCCGCGCGGCATTAAGCTGCTCTACAGCTTTGAGACGATGGGCAAGCACTTTGTGAAGGTCATTCCGACCGAGTATGAGCGCGTGCTGGCGATTGTCGCTGCTGCCGAGGCCGTGGGCAAGACGCATGCGCAGGGCGAGGAGTTGGCGTTTGACATCGTGACCGGTCGCGCCGACGCTGCTGATGTTGCCCGCTTTGATGTTGCGGGCGGTGCTGCGGGCGCTGCGCCCGTGGCCGCTACCAGCTCTGTTGCTTCGACCAAGAAGGAGGCGTAAGTGCCATGGGTAAGCCCGGTGCTTTTCTTGATATCGATCGCGTGACCCACGAGCTGCGCCCTGTGGAGGAGCGCAGCCATGATTTTGATCCGCTGTACGTGGAGCTCGATGACGATGCGCGCCGTGCCCAGGCGAGCCGCTGCATGATGTGCGGCGTGGCGTTTTGCCAGATGGGCGCGAGCTTTGGCAAGGCACGCCCGAGCGGCTGCCCGCTGCACAACCTGATTCCCGAGTGGAATGAGCTGGTGTACCGCGGCCGCTGGGACGAGGCTGCCGAGCGTCTGTCGCTTACCTCGCCCATGCCCGAGTTCACGAGTCGCGTGTGCCCGGCGCTGTGCGAGGCCGCGTGCAACCTGGGTTCGGTCGATGGCCAGCCCACGACGATCCATGACAACGAGCGTGCGATCAGCGACCGCGAATGGGCAAATGGCGGTCCGCGTCGCTTTGAGCCGGCAGGGGAGGGCGCACCCACGGTTGCCGTGGTGGGCTCCGGTCCTGCTGGCCTGGTGGCAGCATGGGAGCTTGCGCGTCGCGGCGCCCGCGTGACGGTGTTTGAGCGCGACGACCGCCCGGGCGGTCTGCTCATGTACGGCATTCCCAACATGAAGCTCGAGAAGTCCGTGGTCGAGCGTCGCGTGGCGCTCATGCGCGAGCTGGGCATTGTGTTTGAGCTGGGTGTCGACGTTACGAACCCTGCGGTGGCGGCCGAGCTCGATGACTTTGACGCCGTCGTGGTGGCTGCCGGCGCTTGTGCACCCCGCGGTCTTTCGGCTGCGAACGTGGATGCTCCGGGCGTGGTGTACGCGGTGGACTATTTGACGGCTTCGACTGTGTCGGTACTCGACGGCGGCGAGCCCGCGGTGAACGCGCGCGGCCTGGACGTTGTGGTCATTGGCGGTGGCGATACCGGAAACGACTGCGTGGGTACCGCGGTGCGCCAGGGTGCGCGCAGCGTGCGCCAGTTTGAGTTCTTGCCGGCTGCGCCCGATAAGCGCATGGCGAGCAACCCCTGGCCGCAGTGGCCCAACGTTAAGAAGACCGACTATGGCCAGCAGGAGGCCATTGCCGCCATGGGCGGCGAGATGCGTGCCTGGGGCGTGGATACCCTCGAGGTGCTGCTGGACAAGAAGGGTGCGGCCGCGGGTCTGCGCGTGGTCAATCTGGACTGGTCGGCGGGAAAGCCCGAGCGCATTGCGGGTTCCGAGCACGAGGTGCCGGCGCAGCTGGTGCTCATCGCCTGTGGCTTTACGGGTCCCGAGCACAGCGTGTTCGAAGCTGTCGGCGTGCCTGTCGCCACGGCGGGCCGTCCGCTACCCGTGATGGCTTCCGAGGGCTCGCACCTCGCGGCTCGCACGGAGGGTGTCGCCGCGGATGCCGCGCCGGTGTATGTGGCGGGTGATGCCCGCAACGGCAGCTCGCTCGTGGTGAACGCCATGGCCGATGCCCTGGCCTGCGCTGCCGAAGTCGCAGACGCGCTGGAGCTGTAAAGTAGTCATTTAAGAACGTCCCCAATGACTGGTCATTTTTGTCTAGTCGTTGGGGACACTCTTTGCGAGCGATTTGCTCGTTTGTCGACGTGTGGGTGCTCATTTGCCGACTTCTTGGGCTGTGGCCACCTGTTGTTTCTGTGGTGGCTGCGGGCATCTGGCTCAAAAGGGCGAGTTGGCTGCCTATGTTTACCTGCTGTTTTGTTGCGGTGTGCATTTTCGGTCAAGCTTTTCGTCAAGTGTTTGGTCAGCATCTGGTTTGCAGCCGGAGGCCTATTTTGCCCGCGCTAGTCGTGGCTGCCCACCCTCCTCGTAAGCTCAAATTGAGGTTCATCAGTTTGAGGAGGATGCCATGACTGACCACGCCTTAGATCGAGTGCAGCTGTCCGAAGCCGTCGGCAACGATATTGCCGACATGGCCCATTTTTGGATGCTGCGGAAGTTTCAATTCCTGGAGCCGGCGCGCGAGCAGTTCGAGATTATCGTCGATCCGTGGCTCAGCTATTGCGAGGAACCTTCTCAAAACGAAATCATGGCCTACAACATGGCGTTTACCGATTGGCTACTCTTCGAGCGCCCCTATCGCCATGGCAAGACGCTGCTCGAGCTATATGTGGATGAGCCGCCAGCGTCAATTTCTCCTGCCTCGCTTGGGCGACTTAAGCAGGTGCGCGACACGCAGTACTTCTCTCGCTTTGGCATTTTGGACAAGGATTCTGCGTCCGGCATGGTCGCGCTGAAGGACACACGCACCGATCATCGCTTTGATGTCTACGACCCGCATATCGTGCAAAAGGAGCATTGGAATGACGGCGCGATTGCGGTACGCCTCGCCTGCGTCGACGATGTCTGGCTGACGGCGGGACAACTCTATCTGTATGACATCGCACGCCTGAGTGACACGGCGGTCGATGGGCCTGGTGCGGTGCATCCCGAGGATCTGCAGGATGGCTTTGACACCTCGTGCATCAGCTTCTTTTTGCGCCTGGTCCGCGACATCATGGGCGCCCAGGGGCGTTACGTAAAGTCCCTCAACATCTACGAACAGGAATGGGAGTAGGGGATGGACCTGGCGTTGTCCTGCCTTGCCTTCTGCCCTTCTGTCTCGATCTGTAACGTTTGGGGACAAAAACCAGTCTATCTGTTACAGATCGAGACGAATGCTTGGGCGCCGCTGGTTTGTCTAAATCTGTAACGTTTAGGGGCCTGGAGAACGTCTTACTGGTACAGATCGAGACGTTTGGCACCTGGCTGGGGGGAATGTCTCAATCTGTAACATCTACAGTACAAAAATCGGTCTTCTTGTTACAGATCAAGACGTTTGTCGGTGGAGGCAACGGTGACGATGGTCCATTTGTCCGATGTGGTGGTGATGGAAGTGTCTAATACCGTTTTCAAGCACAAGCATACGACTCGCAACACGTTGGCGCGGAATAGGATGCTCGCGCGACTCACGGAGGCGACCGAGCAAGGTGCGCTGCTCGCAACGCATGACAATGCCGAGCTCATGTGGCTGCGGCGTCATGTTGGAACCGACGATATCGCGGAACCCGAGCCGTATTTGTTCTGCTTTCAACATGATTGGGGTGTGCTGACGCCGGCGGAGCGAACGCTGCGTACCATCAAAGGGCTTGCAGAGTTTCATCCCGATTGGGCGTTTTGGGGCTATGACGCGGCGCTTTTGTGGGGTCTGGAGGTGCCGAATGATCTGCTTGGGTCGCGTTTTCTTGTTAAGACGGGTTGTTCGGTGACGTTGAGCGGCGGGTGCAGGTTGTTGCGTCCGCAGATGGCGGGCGCACTCGAGCATGTTGATGGCGTGCGGGTGACGTCGTTTTGGCGCACGGTGGAGGATTGCCTACTGCGTGCGCCGTTCTCCTACGGGTTGGCGATTGCCGATTCTGCACTGCGGGCGAAAGGCGTATCACGTGGGGATTTGTGCGAGCGCCTCCGCGCCGATTGCGAGGGCAGGCGAGGGTATCGCAGGGCACAGGTGATTGCGTCGTATGCGGACGGGCTGTCTGAAAACGGCGGCGAGTCTCGGTTCCGAGCATTCTTTATTGCGTACGGCTTCCCGGTTCCGGAGCTGCAGGTGGAGTTTCGCGACCCGCTCGATCCGAGCCAGGTGTTTCGCGTCGACTATTTTTGGCGGCTCGAGGACGGGACGTGTGTCATCGGCGAGCTCGACGGAAAGGGGAAGTACACCTTGCAGAGCGGCGAGGGTCGGGAGTCGGTTGACCCATTCGTGGCAGAGCGTCAGCGGGAATCTCATCTGACAATGCTCGGGCATAAGGTGCTTCGGTTTACGTTTGATGAGCTCAAGAATCCGGGGAAGCTGGCTGAAAAGATGAGGCTGGCGGGTATTTCGCAGCGGGCCGATTTGGCTGAGGGATGGAAGCGTCAGTGGTATGGGTGCTAAGGGGTGCAACTGACGCGAATGTGGTTGTTTCTGCCGAGTTTGTCTCGATCTGTAACAACAAGGGGCCGTTTGGCCTCGTAGCTGTTACAGATCGAGACAGAAGGTTGGCGCCTGGTGAAAGTTCTCAATCTGTAACATCTAACGGCCAAAATTCGACCCAACTGTTACAGATCGAGACAAAGGTTGGACGCGGTGCCGAAAGATCTCGATCTGTAACATCTGGCTGCTAAAACCCGGTCTACCTGTTATAGATCGAGAGATTTCCCTAGTGCCGCTGGGATGGGATTGCAACGTATTCCGTCCCCCACATCCTCTCTTCCTTCCGTTAACCGATGCGTCTGCAGCAATCCAGCGGGACTAGGTGATAATGGACAAATGTTCAAGTTAATCGTGAGGGAGGAGCTCGATATGGCGTCTGCCGATCGTTCCACGTTGTTTATCAATGCGACCATTCTGGATGGTTCGGAACATATGGAGCCGCAACCCGATATGGCCGTGACTGTTGAGCGCGGCGTCATCACCTGGATGGGGCCGAGTGCTGTGGCGCAGGCGCCTGCAGGTGCCGAGGTTATCGACCTGGGTGGTGCGTATCTCATGCCCGGTCTCATCAATATGCATGCGCATCTGTGCGGCTCGGGCAAGCCTGTCTCGGCCGGCGATGCGGGCGCACTTATGAAGAAGCTCGATAATCCCGTGGGCCGCGCCATCGTCCGCCACATCCTCAAAGGCAGCGCCCAGCAGCAGTTGGCAAGCGGCGTGACCACGGTGCGCGGTGCGGGTGACCCGCTGTTTGCCGATATTGCCGTGCGCAACGCTATCGACGCCGGCAAGTATCAGGGTCCGCGTCTGGTGGCGCCGGGAACGGGTGTCACGGTGCCGGGCGGTCACGGTGCGGGGCTGTTCGCGCAGGTCGCCGATACCCCCGATGAGGCGGCCGAACAAGTGCGTGACTTGCATGCGCGCGGTGCCGACGTCATCAAGCTGTTCGTGACGGGCGGCGTGTTCGACGCGACCGAAGTAGGTGAGCCGGGCGTGCTGCGCATGCCGGTCGAGGTTGCCGCGGCGGCGTGCAAGGCTGCGCACGAGGTGGGCCTGCCGGTTATGGCTCATGTCGAGAGCACCGAGGGCGTGAAGGCCGCGCTTGAGGCCGGCGTCGATACGATCGAGCACGGTGCCCCGATGACTCCCGAGATCTTGGAACTGTACCGCGGCGCCGCGGGCACGCAGCTTGAGGGGCGTGCGCCCAGCGTTACCTGCACTATCAGCTCCGCGCTGCCGTTTGTGCTGCTCGATCCGGAGAAGACCCATTCGACCGACACGCAAAAGAAGAACGGCGACATTGTGTGTTCGGGCATCATCGAGAGCGCCCGTGCCGCACTGGAAGCTGGCGTTAAGGTGGGCCTGGGCACGGACTCAAGCTGCCCGTTCGTGACGCAGTACGACATGTGGCGCGAGGTGGCCTATTTTGCCAAGTACGTGGGCGTGAGCAACGCCTTTGCGCTGCATACGGCTACGCAAGTCAATGCCGAGCTGCTGGGGCTGGGCGGCGAGACCGGCACGATCGAGTGCGGCAAGGCTGCCGATATCCTGGTGACGCGCAAGAACCCGCTCGATGACCTGTGCGCGCTGCGTGAGCCGATGCATGTGATGTGTCGCGGTGATCTGGTGCGCAAGCTCAAGGTGAAGTGCATCCCTGAGGTGGATGCCGAGCTCGACGCGATTATGGCCATGCCGGCCGAGGCGCTGGCCGAGGAGCTCGCCCGCGACGGTGTGGCGTAGATGTGACAAAGGGGCAGCTCCGTTGCCGCATGCAAAAAGCCGAGGTCTCAACACGAGGCCTCGGCTTTTTTATCGAACAAATACTTAAGATTTGGGACAAGCAAACCTGATTAATTTGTCCCGCGTGCGGGCGCTAGGAGCGGGTTTCCATCTTGGCGTGGCACTTGGGGCAGGTGACGCGGATCTTACCCTTGCCCTTGGGGACGGAGAGCATCTGACCGCAGTTGGGGCACTTGAGATATGCCGTGGTCTTGCGGCCCTTCCACATCTTCTTGGCCGTTCGCTTGGCACGCTCAAAGTCTTCCTTATTGGTGCCGGCCGCGCGTGAGGTGCTGGCCGCTGCGGCCCCGCTGCCCAAGCTGGCGACGAACTTGCCCAAGCCGGGAACATTGGCAGTCGCGGCGACAAAGGCCTCGTTCTCTTTGCGACGTGCATCGATGTTTTTGGACAGGCCGCGCAGCACGCCAATCACGATGACGGCGATGGCAATCCAGCTGAGCCACTGGATGCGGGCTATCGATCCGATCATCGCGATGACGATGCCGGAAAAGCCCATAACGATGGTGAGCTCATCGGCGCCATTGCGGCCCTTCATAAAGTCATTCATGCAAATTGCCTTTCATTCGATATGCCGCACGCCTTTATACCCGATTTAGAGCAAGGGGGACAGGTCAATCTGCACCAAGGTGGTGCAAACATACCTGTCCCCGATGCACCAAGAAGGTGCAAAGCAGTCCGTCCCCAATGCCCCAATTACTTGGAGAGCTTGTCGACGACGCGTTCGATCTCGGCGAGCTTGGCGGCTTTGAGGTCTTCGTCGCCCGATTCGATTGCCGAAGTCACGCAGCCCTCGATATGCGCCTTGAGCACGTCGGCGTTGATGCGCGCAATGAGCGCCTGCGTTGCCATGAGCTGCGTGGAAATATCGACGCAGTAGCGGTCCTCCTCGACCATCCGCAGGATGCCGTCGATCTGACCGCGTGCCGTCTTGAGCATGCGGGTCACCGATTTATGGTCTGCCATCATGGCGGGTCCTCGTTTCTGGTCGGGGTACGCGTGGGTCGTTACGCGGCGGTTACGGACAGGGCGTGGAACTTCTCGCCGGCGCCCTCGACGGCGGCGGCGAGCTGCTCGGCGGTCACGGTGTCGGCGCACTCCACCTGGACGGTCTGGGTCTCGTGATCGGCGTCGGCGTCGGTCACGCCGGCCACGTTGAGCAGTGCCGTCTCGACAGTAGCGTCGCAGTGACCGCACATAAGGCCCGAAGTCTTAATCGTGTAACGCATTGGTATTCCTCTCTGTTGTGTCGGCTTTCCCAAGCACCCGACCTTGACCTTCAAGCCGTCGCTCGCGTACCAAAGTACGCGTCGCTCCTCTTTCAGGTCAATCTCGGGCACCTGGAAAACCCGTTCTAAATGGACTTAATGGTGAGCCTATTTTGCCACTTTAGGCTTAAAGGATTTCAGGCGCAGCGCATTGCTTACGACGCAGACACTCGATAGGCTCATGGCCGCGGCGCCGAACATCGGCGAGAGCTGCCAACCGGTGAGGGGGAAGAACACGCCCGCCGCCAGCGGAATGCCGATGCCGTTGTAGAACAGCGCCCAGAACAGGTCCTGCTTGATGTTGCGGATTGTGGCACGTGACAGCTCGATGGCGCGCGCAGCATCCATGAGGTCGCTGCGCATGAGCACCACATCTGCCCCTTCTTTGGCGATGTCGGCGCCGGTGCCGATCGCAAGGCCCACGTCGGCGCGCGCCAGGGCGGGGGAGTCGTTGATGCCGTCGCCCACCATGGCGACCTTGCCGCCCGCATCCTGCAGCTCGCGCACGTGGCGTTCCTTGTCGGCGGGGAGGACGTCGGCGATGACCTGTTCGCTGCTCAGCCCCACGCGGCGGGCGATGGCCTCGGCCGTCACGCGGTTGTCGCCGGTGAGCATGCGCACGTCGACGCCGAGCTTGCGCAGCGCGGCGATGGCCCCGGCGCTCGTCTCTTTGACCTCGTCAGCCACGGCGATGGTGCCGATAAGCTCGCCGTTCTTGGCAAAGAACAGCGGTGTTTTGCCCTCGGCGGCAAATTGCTCGGCAAGACCCGCGGGCACGGTAACGCCCAACTCGTCCATCAGGCGTACGTTGCCGGCTGCAATGGCGTTTTGTCCCTCGCGCGCCGTAACGCCTCGTCCAGGCACGGCGGCAAAGTCCTCGACCATGCGCGCGACGATTCCGCGCGACTCGCACTCGGCCATAATCGCCTCGGCCAGCGGGTGCTCGCTCGAGCGCTCCAACGCGGCGGCCAGCTTGAGCAGCGCCTTTTCGCTCATGGCGGGCGAGCCGTCAACGCGCGTGGCCACCACAATGTCGGTCACGGCCGGCTTGCCGCGGGTGACCGTGCCCGTCTTATCGAGCACCACGGTGCCCACGCTGCGCAGATTCTCCAGCGCCTCGGCGCTCTTAAACAGAATGCCCATCTCGGCGCCCTTGCCGGTGCCCACCATAATGGCGACGGGCGTGGCCAGACCCAGTGCGCACGGACAGCTGATCACCAGCACGGCCACGGCGGAGGTGAGCGCCTCGTTGATGCTGCCGGTCAGTGCCATCCACGCCGCAAAGGTCACGGCCGAAATCACGAACACCACGGGCACAAACACGCCGGCGACCTTATCGGCCATGCGGGCGATGGGCGCCTTGGTGGCGTTGGCGTCCTCGACGAGCTGGATGATTTTGGCGAGCGACGTGTCGGCGCCCACGCGCGTGGCACGGAAGGTAAACGATCCGGTGCGGTTGACCGTGGCGGCGTTGACGGTGTTGCCGGCGACCTTTTCCACGGGGATGGACTCGCCGGTGAGCGCACTCTCGTCCACGGCCGAGCTGCCCTCGAGCACCACGCCATCGACGGGGATGGACTCGCCGGGGCGCACGCGCAGGACCTGGCCGGGAAGGATGCTGTCGACGTCGACGGTGGTTTCGGTACCGTCGTCGGCAACGACGGTCGCGGTCTTGGGCGCCAGGTCGATCAGCGCCTCGATGGCGCCGCCGGTTTTGGACTTGCTGCGCGTCTCAAGGTATTTGCCCACGGTGACGAGCGACAGGATCGTGCCCGCACTCTCAAAATACAGGTTGTCCATGCCCGTCATCATGGCCTCGTGCACCTGACCTGTGGCCAGCTGGTCGGCCATGATAAACATGGCATAGAGCGACCAAGCGTTGGAGGCGGTGGCGCCGACGGCGATGAGAGCGTCCATGGTGGGCGCGCCGTGCACGAGTGATTTGAAGCCGTTGATAAAGTATGCGTCGTTGACGTAGACGATGGGGATGAGCAGGACAAGCTCGGTGAGGGCGAGCGTCATGCTGTGGATGTGGTCGGTGAAGATGCTGGGCAGCGGCCAGCCGAGCATGTGTCCCATGCCTATGTAGAACAGCGGAATGAGAAAGATGATTGAGATGATGAGACGGGTGCGCATGGCGGAGGCAGTGGCCTCTAGCTTTTTGGTGGGCGATTCCATATGGGTGGCGCCGGATCTGGCTTGCGTGCTGCCGTTTGAGCCGGCGGCACCGGTGCCCGCATCGACGGGCGAGGCCGAGTAGCCTGCGCGGTCGACAGCGGTGCAGATATCGTCGGGGGAGACCTGCGCGGGGTCGTAGTCGACCATCATGGAACCGGCGAGTAGGTTGACCGCGACGCTTTGGACGCCGTCGAGCTTGCTCACGGCACGGTCCACGTGCGCCTGACAGGCGGCGCATGTCATGCCGCCCACATCGAACTTATCTTGAGCCATGGCTTCTCCTTTCTGTGGCGTAGTGTTTGAATTGTTAACCTGCCGATACTATACACCCATACCCCCTGGGGGTGTCCAGTGGAGATGAGAATGTATGACATTTCGCTACAGATGCGGGTGGCTGCTCAATCGTTGGCAGCTCATGTCAAACATCTCGATCTGTAACATCTAGCGGGGAAAATGACCTCTAACTGTTACAGATCGAGATTATGTTTTGCGATGTTTGAGTTCGTCTCAATCTGTAACGTGTAGACCCGGTTTTGTCTCGTAACTGTTACAGATTGAGACAATCGGCCCAGGCCCGCCTCGTCCGCTCCGTCATCTGTGGTTTACGTGGGGGCATGCGAAGCACGGGTATACTAACCCGCGGCGAATCTGCTCCATCGCTTAGGGCCGCTGCGTCTGGACGGCGCGTGATAGGGCTGCCAAAGCGATCGCCAGCGTGCTGAGCAACGTCCTCTCTGTGCGCACCCGTTTTTGTATGTATTAGCGCACTACCAAGCACGCCCGCGCGGCCGCATGCCGTGCCCATTGCGCGTGCAGATAAGGAACAACAACATATGCGTAATTCTGTATCCGACGTCACCGACGCCGAGATCCTGGACGAGACCCGCGAGGCCATGACCCAGGCTGCCTTCGATGCCGCCGATGAGGCCAATGCTGCCCAGGCCGTCGAGTCCGCTACCGAGAGCCTGCCCGCCTTTGACGAGCTGGGCCTTTCCGACGAGATGCTTCGTGCCATCGAGAACCTGGGCTACACGGCGCCGACGCCCGTGCAGGCCGGCTCAATCCCCGTGGTGCTCGAGGGCCGCGACCTGCTTGCTGCCGCTCAGACTGGCACCGGCAAGACGGCCGCTTTTTTGCTGCCGACCATGAACAATCTGGAGCACATCGCTCCTCCCAAACCCGTGCGCGAGCGCGGCGGCCGCAACCGCCGTCGCGGTGCTAAAAAGCCCGAGGGCAACGGCCGTGGCCCCGTGATGCTCGTCATCACCCCCACGCGCGAGCTCGCCCAGCAGATCGACGAGGTCGCGAGCAAGATCGCCGACGTCACGGGCCACGTTGCCGTGACCGTCGTGGGCGGCGTGAGCTACAAGCCGCAGACCGCGGCGCTCAAGTACGGCTGCGACATTCTGGTCGCCACGCCGGGCCGTCTGGTCGATCTGATCGAGCAGGGCGCTTGCCACCTGGACGAGGTCAAGGTGCTGGTACTCGACGAGGCCGACCGCATGCTCGACATGGGCTTTTTGCCCGCCGTCCGCCGCATTGTGCGCGAGACGCCGGCCGAGCGCCAGACGCTGCTGTTCTCGGCCACGCTCGACGAGGAAGCCGTGGGCGAGATCACCGACCTGGTGAGCGACCCGGCCCGCGTGGAGATCGCGCCCGCCACGTCGACCGCCGACACCGTCGACCAGTTTGTGTTCCCGGTGTCCATCGAGGCCAAGAACAACTTGCTGCCCGAGTTCCTCAAGAAGGAGGGCCCGGAGCGCACCATCGTCTTTATGCGCACCAAGCACCGCGCCGACAGCTGCTGCCGTCGTCTGGAGCGTAAGGGCATCAAGGCCGCCGCGATTCACGGCAACCGCAGCCAGGCCCAGCGCGAGCGTGCCCTTTCGGCCTTCCGCGACGGTACCGTCGACGTGTTGGTGGCAACCGACGTACTCGCCCGCGGCATCGACATTAGCGACGTGCGCTACGTCGTGAACTTTGACGTGCCGGCCGAGCCGACCGACTACATCCACCGTATTGGTCGTACGGGACGCGCCGGCGAGCTGGGCTGGGCCATCACGTTTGTGACCGAGCAGGACGTGGACGAGTTCTACGAGATCGAGAAGCTCATGGACAAGACCGCCGACATCTACGAGGCCGGCGACCTGCACGTGGGTCCCAATCCGCCCGCGGTTGATCCCGAGCGCGACCCTGCGGCCTTTAAGGTGAAGAAGAAGACCAAGCGCGGCAAGTCCAAGAGCAAGAAGAAGCTTGAGCAGGCACGTCGCGACGGCAAGCGCAACGGCGACGATTACGGCGATGTTGCCGGTCGTTCCAACCGCGGTCGCGATGAGCGTCGCGGCGACGGCGAGCGTCCGAGCCGTCCCAAGCGCGGCGGCAAGACCCGCGTGCGCGAGGGCGTTCAGGCTCGCGTGGACGAGGCTGTGGAGAGCGTGGCTCGCGAGGTGGCTGCCGAGGAGCGCGGGGGTGCTGCTGCTGTCGAGCAGACCCCGCGTGGCAACCGTGCCGAGCGCCGTGCCAAGCAGTTCCAGGGCGAAGCGCACC
>CATWID010000037.1 GCA_958350755.1 uncultured Collinsella sp. | reverse complement strand
TACCAAGAATATCGAGTCACTGTGCCGCGACCGTGCGCGTTGGCGTGTGGTGACGGGTGACGTGCTGGCAAGCGCTTCGCGCGGCCGCGTGCCGGGCGGTCCCTTTGACCTGGTCCTGCTCGACCCGCCCTATGCCTATGGCGCCGAGCCGGTCGAGGAGCTGCTGCAAAACCTAGCTCAGCAAGGCTTGCTGGCGCAGGGTGCCTATGCGCTGTTCGAGCACGCTGCCGCCGATGCGGGTGCGCATCCGGCAGGTTTTGAGACCGTGCGCGAGAAGCGCTACGGAATAACCTCGGTCGACCTGCTTCGTTGGGTTGGTAACGGCGAGGATGATGGCAACGATAGCGACGCACCCACGGAGGATGCCGATGAGTGACACCATTAACCGCGTAATCGTCCCGGGCACCTTCGATCCCATCACGTTTGGCCACATCGACGTGATTCGCCGCGCCCGCCGCATTTTTCCCAGCGTGATCGTTGCCGTTGCCGAGTCGCAGGGAAAAAACGGCGTGGGCACCACGTTTATGCTCGACGAGCGCGTGGCGCTGGCCCGTGAGGCGCTTGGTGATATTGACGGCGTCGAGGTGCTTCCTTTCACCGGCCTCTTGGTCGATTTTGCCCGCGAACAGGGAGCAGGAGCCGTGGTCAAGGGCCTGCGTGCCATGACCGACTTTGAGTACGAGCTGCAGCAGGCCGACCTTAACTACCGCCTGGATAACGAGCTGGAGTCCATCTTCGTCATGAGCGCGCCGCAGTACGGCTATATCTCGAGCTCGGTGGTTCGCCAGATCGCCTCGCTCGGTAGCGACGTCTCTAATTTTGTTCCGCCCAATGTGGTCAAGGCACTCAAACATCGCTTTTCGTGACGTTTTTTAATGCCTGGTGGCATGTGGTAAACTAACTCGATGATATGTTACCTATGAAAGGAGACCGGATGCCGGGCGAGAATTTTCCTGGCGACAGGATCGTGAGTCTTGTCGACGAGCTCGAGGGGCTCATCGAAGAGGCTAAGACGCCGTTCGGCAAGAACGCCCAGATGAAGGTTATCGACGCCGACGTCTTCTTTAACATCCTCGACGAGATCCGCATGAGCTATCCCGAGGAATGGCAGAAGTCCCGCCGTATCCTCAAGGAGCGCGAGGAGCTTATGGCTTCCGCCGCCGCTCAGGCCGATTCCATCATCGCCGATGCTCAGCAGCAGGCCCTCACCATTGCCGGTGAGCAGGAGATCGTCCGCTTAGCGCAGCAGCAGGCCGACGACATTCGCGATCGTGCCCAGCAGTATGAGCGCGAGACGCGCTATGCCGCCGAGGATTACGCCGAGCAGGTCTTTACGCACCTCGAGGAGAACCTCAAGAGCCTGACCGGCACGGTGACCCGTTGCCGTCAGCAGCTCAACGAGGGTGCCGCCCAGCAGAATGGTCAGTGGTAATGGCTGAGTTCCCGAACGTTACCGTCGATCTTTCCGAGCAGCTCGAGTTTCCCGGAGACTCGTATCCGCTGACCGGTAAGGTCGATGTTGCCACCTATACGGTGGGCGAGAAGGAGTACCGGCTGCAGGACGGCATCGACTACGATGTCGTCTTTACCAATGCCGGCACCGGTGTTCTGCTTACGGGCATGGTCCGCGCGCATGCAACCGGTGAGTGCGACCGTTGCCTGGAGCCCGCTTCGTTTGATATCGCCGGTGAGATCGAGGAATTCTATCTCTTTAACGAGCCCGAGGATCCCGAGGCCTACGAAGACGGCTACGAGCTGCTGGGCGAGGATCGCATCGTCGATCTGGGTGAGCCCATCAACGACGCGGTTGTCATGGACACGCCGTTCGTTGTCCTGTGCAAGCCCGATTGTCGCGGCCTATGCCCCACCTGTGGCATCAATCTCAACGTCGAGCAATGCGATTGCGCCGCTCAAGCAGAGGCCGAATGGGCCGCTGCCACGGAAAATCCATTTGCAGCATTGAAGAATCTCAAGCTTGACGAGTAAAACTGTGGTAGTATCGCTACTTGCGCGTAATCGCCACACTGGATAGTTCATAAGGAAGGTCACTATGCCCGTACCTAAACAAAAGCAGGGTCGTATCCGCACTCACACCCGCCGTTCCGCCAACATGAAGATCTCGGCTGCGGCTCAGTCCACGTGCCCCCGTTGCGGCGCTGTCAAGCTCCCGCACCACGTGTGCCCCAGCTGCGGTTTCTACAAGGACCGCGAGGTTATCGTTACCGAGTAACTGTATACTCTGGATGCGATGCCGTTCCAACTGGAACCACAATGGCCGGCTCAATGAGTCGGCCATTTTTGTATAAGGAGCATGTATATGAGTAACGTTCGCGTTTGTGTAGACGTTGTGGGCGGAGACGAGAAGCCTCAGGTTGTCCTCGACGGTATCGAGGCGGCGCTTGCGGCGGATCCCGATATCGAGGTCTTGGCCGTCGGTCCCGCAGAGATCGTGAACCCCTTTGCCGCGGCTCACGCTCGCGTTGAGGCCTTGGAGGCGCCCGATGTCATCGCCATGGATGACGATCCCATTCGAGCTGTGATGACCAAGCGCAAGTCCTCGATCGTGCTTGCCTGCCGCGCTATCAAGAAGGGTAACGCGGACGCCTTCTTCTCTGCCGGCTCCACCGGCGCCATGACCGCTGCCGCTACCGCCTACGTGACGCCATTTAGGTATCAGGCCGAGGGCAAGAAGCAGCCGGTGCGTCCGTGCCTCACCAATGCACTGCCCAACCGCGCCGGCGGCCTGACGGTTCTGTGCGACATGGGCGCCAACCCCGATGTCACGGTGGACGATATGGTGCGTTTTGCCCAGATGGGTAGCGCCTATGCGCGCGTCGTCTTGGGTATTGAGCATCCTCGCGTGGGCCTGCTTGCCAACGGCACCGAGGATGAGAAGGGCTCCAACTTTACCAAGTCGTGCTTCCCGGCCATGAAGGCCGCTGTTCCCGGTTTTGTGGGCAACTGCGAGGGCACCGATCTTACGTCGGGCAATTTTGACGTCGTGGTCGCCGACGGCATGTCGGGCAACATCGCGCTCAAAGCCACCGAGGGCGCGGCCAAGTTTTTGCTGCAGGAGCTCAAGGGTGTCTTTATGTCTTCCCTCGGCACCAAGATTGCCGCGCTGCTCATCAAAAAGCAGATGCGCGAGATCAAGGCAAAGCTCTCGGGCGATGCTAAAGGCGGCGCCATTCTGCTGGGCCTGCGTGGCGTGGTCCTGATCGGCCACGGTGCCACCTCGGTCGAGGCCGTCAAAAACGGTACGCTCGCCGCGGCGGAGGCCGTGCGCGCCGGGCTTGTCGAGAACGTCGCCAGCTCTATGGACGGTATCGTTTTATAAGAGCGAGTTAGAGCGCTGTTATGTGCCTCGCGGCCTGCGTCGTGGGGTAGAATCAAAACCGTGTCTTGGCGCTGCGCTTGCGGCGCCAGCGCGTTGATGTTCACGCAATACGAGAGGAAGCGCTATGGACCGCTCCGAAATCTTCGATAAGATCGCCGAAGTCGCCGCTGACGTTCTGGGCGTCGATGTCGCCGACATTAGCGACGAGACCACCTTCGACGATCTCGATGCCGATTCGCTCGAGCGTCTGCAGCTGGTGACGGCCATCGAGGACGAGTTCGACCTCGAGATCGATGACGAGACCCTGCTGTCGCTCAACTCTGTCGCCGACGCTGTCGACGCTATTGAAAACGCCAAGGAGGCCTAAGTCTTGGCTTTATCTCAACGACTCGCGCGCGCCCAGGAAATCCTGGGCCACGAGTTCAATAACAAGGTGCTGCTGCGCGCGGCGCTCACGCACCCCTCTGCCGTGGAAGGTCAGCCCGTCTCGGCGAGCTATGAGCGTCTTGAGTTTTTGGGCGATTCCATTTTGGGCGCCGTGGTTGCCCGTTCGCTCTTTGAATCCTATCCGGAGTTTGACGAGGGCAAGCTTACGCGCCTGAAGGTGTCCCTTGTCTCGGGTGCCACGCTGTCCGAGGTGTCCCATGAGCTGGGCATCGACGACATCATCATCTTTGGTGCCTCCGAGACCGGTACCGGCGCGCGCGGCTTGCACTCGGCGCTCGAGAACGTCTATGAGTCGCTCGTGGGCGCGCTGTATCTGGATGCTGGCTGGGATGCGGCGGCGGAGTTCATCCACCGTACGCTTAAGCCGCACCTGGCCTCCGAGCGTGCCGAGCACCCCGCGAACCCCAAGTCGTTTTTGCAGGAGTGCGTGCAAGCCGACGGCCACGAGCCTCCCGCGTATAAGCTGGTCGGCTCCGAGGGCCCCGCGCATGCGCCCACCTTTACCGCCGTGGTGCTCATCGACGGTATTCGCCAGGGCCGCGGCACCGGTTCCTCCAAGAAGGAGGCCGAGGGAGCCGCTGCGCTCGAGGCGCTCGACCGCATGGGTTACACCACTAACGGCGTGATTCTCAACAAGAAGCCTGTTTAAGCGAGGAACCGTGTATCTCAAGTCCCTCACGCTCAAAGGGTTCAAGTCGTTTGCCGACCGCGCCCATATGACGTTTGAGCCGGGCCTAACCGTCATCGTCGGTCCCAACGGCTCGGGAAAATCGAACATCTCCGACTCGATTCTGTGGGTCCTGGGCGAGCAGAGCGCCAAGCAGCTGCGCGGCCAGGCCATGGAGGACGTCATCTTCTCGGGCTCGTCGGCGCGCAAGCCGGTGGGTGTGGCCGAGGTCACGCTGGTGCTCGATAATTCGGACCATATGCTGCCTGTCGACTTTGACGAGGTGGCTATCACCCGCCGCATGTATCGCTCGGGCGAAAGCGAGTACCTCATCAACTCGAGTCCGTGCCGCCTGATGGACATCCAGGACATCCTGCACGATTCGGGACTGGGCAAGGATACGCATTCCATCATCAGCCAGGGCAAGCTCGATGCCATTTTGCAGAGCCGCCCTGAGGAGCGCCGTGCCCTCATTGAGGAGGCCGCCGGCATCTCCAAGCACAAGCGTCGCAAGGAGCGTGCGCTTAAAAAGATCAAGTCGATGGACGAGCACCTAACACGTGCCCGCGATATCAACAAGGAAATCGCCCGTCAGTTGCGACCGCTGGAGCGTCAGGTCGATCGCGCGCGCAAGTACAAAGAGCTGTCCTCGCGCGCGAACGAGCTTACGCAGATGCTGGCCGTCGACGAGCTTCGTTCGCTGCAGTCGCAGTGGAACGACCTGGAAAGCCGCTCCAAAGAGGGCGCTGCCGAGCTTGAGCTTGCGCAATACCGCTTGGGCGAAAAGGAGCGCGAGCTCGAGAAGCTCCAAGTTATGCTCGAGGAAAAGGGCCTGTTTGTGGGCGACTTGGGCGAGCAGCGCCGCCATATGCAAGATGTGGTCGGTCGCATTAACTCCGACATGCGTCTGCTCGAGGAAAAGGGCCATAACATGGTGTCGCGCCTGTCCGACATGCGCGGCCAGATTTCGAGCTCCGAGCATCAGCGCCGTCGCGTGGTCGAGGAGCTCGAGGATGCGCGTGCCCGGCTTGAGGAAGTGACCGGTGCGCATATGCAGGCCCAGGAGGACGTTGACGCCGCCGGTCCTGCCGCCGCCGAGCTCCACGAGCGTCGCGTTGCGCTCGACAATCAGATTTCGCAGCTTACGCGCGAGCAGCGCGATGTGCAGCGCGTTGCCGATGATGCTGCGCTCGAGCTCGCCAAGGTAAAGGATTCGCTTTCCAATGCCGAGGTCGAGGACAACATGTACGCCTCGCGCCTGGAGCAGATCGATGAGCAGCTCGAGGAGGTCACGGCATCGCTTGATAGCCGTCGCGACCGTGCTGAGGAGCTTGAGAGCGCCCTTGAGGCGGCTCGTCAGGCCCAGATTGATGCGCGCGAGGCCACCGAGACGGCGCGCGCTGCCCTCAAGGACCTGCGTGCCCGCGAGAGCGAGGCGCGCAACAAGCTGTCTGAGGTTCGCTCGGAGCTTGCCAGCCAAAAGAAACTCGATGCCCGCATGGCTGATAGCTCGCCGCTCGTAAGCCGTCTGGTGGGCGCGCTGGGCGACGATGTTTCGGGCCGTCTGGGCGAAGTGCTCGAGGCACCGCGTGAGCTTGAGGGCCTGGTTGAGCAGCTGCTCGCCGGTGATATCGATGCTCTGTTGTTCGATAACGCTGCTGCACTTGAGCGTGCCGGTCGCGCTGCCCTGGATCAGAAGAAGGCCTCGGGCGAGGCGCTGCTGGTGGCGCGCGGCGTGAGTGGCTCTGCGGCCGCCGAGGGTGCCGCCGGTACCCGTCTTGTTGACCGCCTGTCCGTGCGCGCCGGTTATGGTCCGGTTGTCGAGGCACTGCTCGGCGGCTATTACGTGGTCGATGATTTGGCCACCGCGCTGGCCGCGCCCGTCGTTGACGGTGTGACCTACGTGACGCCCGATGGTGCCCGCGTGAGCTGTGGCGGCCTGGTTCGCGTGGGGCTTGATGCCGGCGAGGCTTCCGGTGCCTTGGAGCGTAAACGTCGTATCCGCGAGCTGGAAGGCCTGGAGCCCGATCTCGCTGCCGTGTTTGAGCATGTTTCGGATCAGGTCGTCGAGGCCAATACTGCCGTTGAGGAGGCCCATGCTGCCGAGGGCGATGCTGCCGGCGAGATTGCCCGCCTTGAGGGCGAGCGTCGCTCCCTGCTGTCCGAGATCGGCCGCCTGGAGCAGAGTGCCAACAATGCCGAGGTCGAGCGGGTACGGATTTCCAAGCGCCGCGAGCAGGCTGCCGAGGCCGTACGTGCCGCACGTCCGCGCGTGGATGAACTTACCCGTTCACGTGACGAGGCCCGTGCGCAGGCGAGTGACTTGGGCTTGCAGATTGCCGAGGCCAACGACGATCTCGATCGCGTTCGGCGCGATGACTCCGAGGCCGCCGGTAAGCTCGCCGACGCTAAGGTGCGCCTGGCTCAGACGAGCGAGCGCCTGCGTTCGCTGAAGGGCCGCGTGCCCGATCTTGAGCATCGCCTTGAGGGTATCGACCGTCGTATCCGTGGGACGCGTCAGGCCTCACGCTCGCTCGAGCTGCTGCGCCTTCGCGTCGATCCCATGCATGAGCGCTATTCTGCCCTGTTGGAGCGCGCCTCGGACTGGGCTGCGCGCCTGCGCGATCAGGCATCGCTTGAGGAGGCGGACTCGGCTTCGCTTAAGAAGACCATCGAGGACGCCAAGACCGAGGTCGCCCGCGCCAAAGAGAGGGTCGATGTTGCCGCCACGACGCAAAATGAGTTCAAGGTGGCGCGCGGCAAGCTCGAGGTGCAGGTCGAGGCTGCCATCAAGGCCATCACCGCCGACGGTACCACGGTGCTCGAGGAAGCGCTCATGCTGCCGGCGCCCACCGATCGCGATGCCGCCGAGCGCGAGCTTAACCAACTCGTGCGTCAGATCAACAACCTGGGTCCTGTGAACCAGGTCGCCATGGAGGAGTACGAGCAGCTCAAGCGCCGTGCCGATTACATCGAGGAGCAGCTGGCCGATCTTGAGAGCGCGCGCAAGGCGCTTACCAAGATCACCGTGGCGATCGATCGCAAGAT
This sequence comes from uncultured Collinsella sp., assembly GCA_958350755.1. Classification (GTDB taxonomy): domain Bacteria; phylum Actinomycetota; class Coriobacteriia; order Coriobacteriales; family Coriobacteriaceae; genus Collinsella. The sequence continues at coordinate 11,503 of CATWID010000037.1, read as the reverse complement.
GCGCAAGGCGTTCCTAGTGACGTTTGAGAAGGTTGATGCGAACTTCCGCGAGATCTTCGCCATGCTCTTCCCGGGCGGCCAGGCACATTTGGAGATGACCGACCCCGAGCATCCGGCCGAGACGGGCATCGAGGTCGTGGCGCAGCCGCGCGGCAAGCGCATCACCAAGATGATGCTCATGTCGGGCGGCGAGAAGAGCCTGACGGCGCTCGCCCTGCTCTTTGCCGTATACCGTACGCGCACGGTGCCGTTCTATGTGCTGGACGAGGTCGAGGCGGCACTCGACGACGCCAACCTGTCCAAGCTCATCGGCGCCCTCGATGTGCTGCGTTCCGATACGCAGCTCTTGGTAATCTCGCATCAGCGCCGTACTATGGAGGATGCTGACGTCCTTTACGGCGTCTCGATGCAAGCCGACGGCGTCAGTCGCGTCGTCTCGCAAAAACTCGATCGCGAAACCGGAAAGGTCGTGAATGCATAATGGGATTCTTTGACGCACTCTCGCGCGGACTCGAGCGCAGCCGCGAGGCCCTCAACGAGGTCTTCTACTTTGGCGGCGAGGTCGACGAGGATTTTTGGGAGGATCTTGAGGACACGCTCGTCATGGGTGACATGGGTGCCGAGGTCGCTATTCAGGTCTCCGATGACCTGCGCGACGCCGCGGCCAAGAAGAACCTCAAGACCGCCCCGCAGCTTCGCCGCGCCCTGGCCGAGCAGCTCGAGGGCCATTTTGTGCCTGTTGAGCGCGACCCGTTTTCCGATACGCCGAGCTGCGTGCTGTTTGTCGGTATTAACGGTGCCGGCAAGACCACCACGGTCGGCAAGATTGCGAGCGCCATGGCCGCCCGCGGCAAGAACGTGGTGATCGGTTCGGCCGACACCTTCCGCGCCGCTGCCATCGAGCAGCTCGATGTGTGGGGCCAGCGCGCCGGCGTCCCCGTCATTAAGCGTGACCGCGGCTCCGATCCGGCGAGCGTGTGCTATGACGTGCTCGACGAGGCCGATAAGCGCGGCAGCGACCTGGTGCTCATCGATACCGCCGGCCGTCTGCACACGAGCCCCGAGCTCATGCGCGAGCTCGCCAAGGTGGTCAACGTGACGCGTAAGCGCGCCGCCAATATGGCCGCCGGCCCCATGCAGGTCTCGGTCGTGCTTGTGATCGATGCCGCCACTGGCCAGAACGGTCTGAACCAGGCGCTCGAGTTTAACGAGGCGCTGGGCCTGGACGGTATTATCATGACTAAGCTCGACGGTACGGCTAAGGGCGGTATCGCCATGGCCGTGGCCGAGAAGCTCAAGCTCCCGATTCTGCGCATCGGCGTGGGCGAGCAGGTCGATGACCTGCAGGAGTTTAATGCAAAAGATTTCTGCCGCGCCCTGGTGGGCGAGTCCAACTAAGGAGTAACCAGTGTTTGATTCCCTGAGCGATCGCCTCAACGACACATTTGACCGCCTGCGCGGCAAGGGTAAGCTGACCGAGGCCGATATTACTTCGGCCATGCGCGATATTCGCATGGCGCTGCTCGAGGCCGATGTTAACTTTAAGGTCGTCAAGGAGTTCGTCGCCAAGACCAAGGAGCGTTGCATGACCGCCGAGGTCATGGAGTCGCTGTCGCCGGCGCAAAACGTCGTCAAGATCGTGCTCGACGAGCTTACCGAGATGCTTGGCTCAACCGAGAGCAAGCTCGTCTTTAGCAACCGCATTCCCAATGTCATCATGCTCGTGGGTCTGCAGGGCTCCGGTAAGACCACGGCGGCCGTAAAGCTTGCCTACCTGCTCAAGAAGCAGGGCCGCTCCCCGCTGCTCGCCGCGTGCGACGTCTACCGTCCCGCCGCTGCCGACCAGCTGGCCACGCTCGGTGGCGAGATCGGCGTGCCGGTCTTCCGCGGTGACGGAGCGCACCCGATCGACATCGCAAAGGGCGCCATCCAGGAGGCCGTCGACCACCTGCGTGACGTGGTCATTGTCGATACCGCCGGTCGTCTGCAGATCGACGAGCAGATGATGCAGGAGGCAGTCGACATCAAGAAGGCCGTCAAGCCCGACCAGGTGCTGATGGTCGTCGATGCCATGACCGGCCAGGATATCGTCAACGTCGTCTCGACCTTTGCCGAGCGCACCGACTTTGACGGCGTGATCATCTCCAAGCTCGACGGTGACGCCCGTGGCGGTGGCGCACTTTCGGTGCGCCAGGTGACCGGCAAGCCCATCAAGTTTGTGAGCATGGGCGAGAAGCCCGATTCGCTTGAGCCGTTCTATCCCGATCGCATGGCCAAGCGCATCTTGGGCATGGGCGATGTTGTCGGCATCATCGAGAAGGCCCAGGAGGCGGCTGACGCCGAGCAGCTCGAGGCTGCCGAGCGTATGCTGCGCGAGGGCTTTACCATGAACGACATGCTCGACCAGATGAAGGCCGTCAAAAAGATGGGCGGCATGAAGGGTATCCTGGGCATGCTCCCCGGTGGCCAGCGCGCGCTCAACCAGATGGGCGGTAACCTGGACGAGGGCATCTTCGACAAGAACGAGGCCATCATCATGTCGATGACCAAGGAGGAGCGCCTGCGTCCCTCCATCATCAACGGCCAGCGTCGCGCGCGTATCGCCAAGGGCGCCGGTGTGACCCCCACCGAGGTCAATGGCCTTATGAAGCAGTGGGGCGAGATGAACAAGATGATGGGCCGCATGCGCACGATGGCCAATCAGGCACAGGCCGGCGGCAAGAAGGGCAAAAAGGGAAAGAAGGGCAAGAAGATGCGCATGCCCAATATCCCTGGCCTGGACGCTATGGGTCTGGGCGGCATGGGCGGCCTGGGTACGGGCGGTCCCAAGTCCGATATGGAGCTGCTGCGCCAGATGGAAGCGCAGATGCGCAATAAGAAATAGGGCTGTAATTCCAGCTTGATATGGCAAAGGCCACTCGGAAGTTACCGGGTGGCCTTTGTTGTTGGCTTTGATTGTTGGATTGCGTTCAGCGTCGCGCCCCGAGCTCGCGGTGCCGTGCCGTTAGTGGCAGCCGCAGCCCTCGTGGCCCTCGTGCTCGTGATGGCCGTGGCAGCTGCAGGACTCGCCATGTTCGTGGGCGTGGTCGTGGTCATGGCCGTGGCAGCCGCACGTGGCCTCGCCGTTCTGTGCGAGCGTGCCGGCGATAAGGGCCGCGACGCAAGCGTCGCAGCTGCCCTGGGCACCTGCGTATACCGTGATGCCGGCTTGGACAAGCGCGTTGATGGCGCCTCCACCGATGCCGCCGCAGACGAGCGTGTCCACGCCGCCGTTGGCGAGCAGGCCCGCAAGGGCACCGTGGCCGGTGCCGCCGGTGCCCACGACCTGCTCGTTGAGTACCTTGCCGTCCTGAATGTCGTAGATCTTGAACTGCTCGCTCCGGCCAAAGTGCATAAAGATGTTGCCGTTGTCGTACGTCGTTGCCACCCTCATGGTGTCGACCTCCTTTGCTGGCCATGCGGCCGTTGTCGTGGTGATGGGGGAGTATGCGATATTGCCGCCTTCGATGATGAGCGCGCGTCCATTGACCAGCGCGTTTGCCACCTTGCGATGTGCGCGGCTGCAGATTGCCGCCACCGTGGCGCGGGCAATGCCCATGTGCTGGGCGACATCCTCCTGATTGAGTCCTTCCAGGTCGCAGAGGCGCAGGACCTCGAGTTCGTCGATCGTCATATCGATGGCGTCTCCGCTGGCTAGGCCGTCAGGGGTAAAGCCGCGATATTCGGGGATGATCCCGACGCGGCGCAATTTTTCGCGTCTTCCTGCCATACACTCTCCATATCTGACATATGTCAACAATAGAATAACGACCGTGCGGATTTATGCAAGGAACTTCTGTCATATGTCAGAAAATGAGGGCTTATGTTAGGGCTGTGGGGCCGCGTGCGCCTGGGCTACAATGAATCTCGCTTATAGCCGACTGACAGGAGGGTCAATGAGCAAAGCTGATCAGCAGTTTGTAGCCATGTGCCGCGATATCTTGGACCATGGCACCACCACCGAGGGCCAAAAGGTCCGTCCGGTGTGGGAGGACGGCACCCCTGCCTATACCATTAAAAACTTTGGCGTTACGGCACGCTATGACCTGCGCGAGGAGTTCCCCGCGCTTACCCTGCGCCGCACGGCGCTTAAGTCTGCCATGGATGAGATCCTGTGGATCTATCAAAAGAAGTCCAATAACGTGCATGACCTCAACAGCCATATTTGGGATGAGTGGGCCGACGAGACTGGCTCCATCGGCAAGGCCTACGGGTACCAGATTGGCCAGAAGAGCCATTATGCCGAGGGCGATTTCGACCAGATGGACCGCGTGCTGTACGACCTTAAGAACACGCCGTACAGCCGCCGCATTATGACGAATACCTATGTGTTTAGCGACCTGTCCGAGATGCACCTGTATCCGTGCGCCTACAGCGTGACGTATAACGTGACGCAGCGCCCGCAGGACGATAAGCCGACACTCAACATGATTCTCAACCAGCGCAGCCAGGATATTTTGGCCGCGAACAACTGGAATGTGTGCCAGTACGCCATTTTGCTGATGATGGTCGCGCAGTCGGTCGACATGATCGCTGGCGAGCTGCTGCACGTGATCGCTGACGCTCATATTTACGACCGCCATGTCGATATTGTCCGCGAGCTTATCGAGCGTCCGCAGTTTGCGGCGCCTAAGGTGACGCTTAACCCCGACGTGCATGATTTCTACGCGTTTACGACCGATGACCTCATCGTCGAGGGCTATGAGCACGGCCCGCAGGTCAAGAACATTCCCATTGCGGTGTAGGTGGTGCTCATGACGTGTAAGCTTTCTGCCATCGTCGCCGTGTGTGACGATTGGGGTATTGGGTGCGAGGGCGACATGGTGGTGTCCAATCGCGCCGACATGCGCCATTTTGTGGCGTGTACCAAAGGTTGCCCGGTCATTATGGGGCGCAAGACGCTGCTGAGTTTTCCCGGTGGGCGTCCGCTCAAAAACCGCCGCAATATCGTGCTTACCCGCGACGAGGGCTTTGCCCCCGAGGGCGCCGACGTGGTGCATAGCATCGACGAGGCGCTCGCCGCGGTTGCCGATGAACCCGTTGCCTGGGTGATTGGTGGCGGCGATGTCTATCGGCAGTTTTTGCCGTACTGCGTGGAGGCCGAGGTCACGCATAACCACTGCGTCCATCCCGTGGACACGTACTTTCCCGACTTGGACGCCGCTCCCGCGTGGGAAATTGCAAGGCGTGGCGGGGTTGCCACGATTGCCTCGGGCGAGGGTGACGAGGGCCTCGATTATGAGTTCGTGACGTATCGTCGCGTTGAGGCGTAAATCGCCTGACGTGAACGGTATCATCGGGTTGATTGAATGCATGGGGCGGCGCTTAGCGTCGCCTCGTTTGGTATAGATGTGCTGTAAAGAAGGGTGCGGGCTGGCTGCTATGACTGATGCCGTTGAGGTGCTGCGAATTGATTCGCTCGAGGACGAGCGGCTCGATGCCTACGTGCGACTGACCGAGCGTGAGCTTCGCTGCGTGCTGGAGCCGCAGAAGGGCATTTTTATCGCCGAGAGTGCCAAGGTCATCGAGCGTGCGGTGCGCGCTGGATACCAGCCGGTGAGCTTTCTTTTGGGCGAACGCTGGCTCGATCAGATGATGCCGCTGTTTGAGCGCCTGGTTGTGCGCGAGGGCGCGGGTCCGGTTCCTGTGTTCGTTGCCTCGATGGAGCTTATGGAGCGGCTGACGGGCTTTAACGTGACGCGCGGTGCGCTCGCGGCATTTCGTCGCCCGCGACAGATTCCGGTTGATGAGTTCTTGGGCGGCGTCGTCGAGGCGGCGGGGGAGCGCCCGGTGCGCCTGTGCGTGCTCGAGGGCATTGTCGACCACACCAACGTCGGTGCGATTTTCCGCTCGGCGGCTGCGCTGAACGTCGACGGTATTTTGGTGAGCCCTACGTGCTGCGATCCGCTGTACCGTCGCTCGGCCCGCGTGAGCATGGGCACGGTGTTCCAGGTGCCCTGGACGCGCATTGGCAGCGAGGCGCGCGTATGGCCGCATGATGGGCTGGCGGCGCTGCACGATGCCGGCTTTTCGTGTGCCGCTATGGCGTTGACGGATGATTCGGTGTCGCTGGACGATCCCGCGCTCCAGGAGATCGACCGCCTGGCAATCTTTATGGGCACCGAGGGTGCTGGCTTGGGCGCCAAGACCATTGCAGGCTGCGACCGCGCCGTGCGTATTCCGATGGCGCATGGGGTCGATTCGCTCAACGTGGCCGCGGCAAGTGCTGTTGCCTTTTGGCAGCTGTGCCCGCATGTGAGCAACGAGTACCACTACCAGCCGGGGTTGTATCACTAGACAGATATTTCGCACCGGGCTCTGGTTCGGGGCGTTTCGGCCGACGCCGGTCGGTGCTAAGCTGGTATTGGCTTTGGTCTTAAATTGCCGTTTTGCTGTATGACGTACGCTGGTGGGGAGGGCGTGTGGCTAAGAAATCAACGGCTATCGATGTAACGCATGGTACCATTTGGCAACAGCTGCTGTCGCTGTGCGTTCCCATCTTCTTTAGTTCGTTTTTTCAGCAGGCTTACACGCTTATCGGTACCTATATCGTCGGTCAGTTTGGCGGCAAGCTAGCGCTGGGTGGCATTCAGGCCACGATGGTGCTCACGGAGCTCTGCATTGGTTTTTGCGTCGGTGTGGGTGCTGGCTGTGCCGTTATTACCGGCCAGTTTTTTGGTCAGCACGATGACGAGCGCTTGAGCCGATCGGTCCATACGGCCATGACGCTCGCGCTGGTGGGCGGCATTGTCATTTCCATTCTGGGCATGGTGTTTGTCGAGCCGATGCTTGTGCTGATGAATACACCGCATGAGCTGCTGGCCGAGGGTGTGGCGTATGCCCGTTGCTACTTTGCCGCCATGTTTGCGGCGCTGGGGCTCAATATGGGGACGGCGTTGTTGCGCGCCGTGGGCGACACGCGCGGTCCGGCGGTCATTATTGCTTCCGGCTGCTTCGTCAACGTGGCGCTCGACATTCTCTTTGTCGCCGTGCTGCACATGGAAGCGCTGGGCTGCGGCATCGCGGTGGCGCTGACTATCTGCACCAATGCCACGATGATTGTGATCCGCATGATGCGCGCTCCGGGGGCGTGGCGTCTTTCGCTCTCAAAGCTCGGTATTGACCCCGGTATCTGCAAGAGCATGCTATCGTGCGGTTTGCCGCTGGGCGTTCAGTCTGCGGCGTATTCGATCTCCAATGTTTTGATTCAGGTGTCGGTCAACTCGTTTGGAGCCGATGTCACGACCGCTTGGGGCCTTTCCGGCCGCCTGGACGGCATTATCTGGATGGTGACCGAGGCGCTCGGCGTGTCGATCACCACGTTCTCGGCGCAGAACTTTGGTGCGCGCAATTACGATCGCATGCGAAAGGGATACCACACGTCGCTCGTGCTTTCATTTGTGCTTATCGGTGGCCTGTCTGCCGTGCTGCTGGTATTCTCGGGCCCGCTTTCGCGTCTGTTTATCGACGATGCCGCAATTTCGGCCTACACCACGACGATTCTTCATTTCATCGCGCCGTTCTACGCGATCTTCTCGATTATCGAAAACGCGTCCGGCTCCATCCGCGGCGCCGGCGTGAGCTTCCAGCCTATGATGCTCACGATATTCGGCACGGTCGTGCTCCGCGTGGCGTGGGTGTTCGCGATTATGCCGCTCGACCCCTCGCTCGAGCATCTGCTGCTGGTCTACCCCGTAACCTGGGTAATAACCGCCACGATGTTCACCGTCTACCACCACAGCGGTAACTGGCTAGGCCGCGCCACTGCCTAATGATCCCTGGGGGGACGGAGGAAAACGGCTCATTGCTCTCCGTCGCGATGTCGATGATCCGTTTTCCTTCGTCCCCTTCGGATCAATTAGTATTCGATGCCTTGGCGGGCTAGGAGGCCTTCGTCGAAGTAGTGTTTGACGGGGCGCATTTCGGTTACTAGGTCGGCAAGGTCGGCGAGGGGCAGCAATCCGCGGCCGGTGAGCACGAGCTCCGTGGTGGTCGGCTTCATCGCGATCAACGCTTCGACATCTTCGCGCGTCACAAAGCCCCGTCGCATGGCTTCTCCCAGTTCATCCAAGACCAGCACGTCGACTTGGCTAATCTGCTCGCGCGCCAGCTCCATGATCTGTGCGGCACAGGCTTCGGGCGTGTCGCGGTCGGCTTGTACGATGCGTAGCCCCAATCGAGGTGCTGCGTCATGTTCGGCGCAGTGCAGCTTCTTGGCAAACTGAAGCATGAGCACGTTAAGTTCGTAGCCCGTGGCGCGCAGCGCGAGCCCCAGCGCAGCCGTCGTCTTGCCCTTGCCGTCGCCCGTATAGATTTGAACCTTGCCGACTTCCAGTGATGCCATCTCTGTCCTTTCGTGCCCGGCGTCGGTTTATCGCCGTTCGGGTTGGGTATTCTAGATAGCATTATCAACCCCAGTAGATGGAGTTCAAGCAGATGGAGATGGATGACAATAAACGTAGACGGAATATGATCCTCTACGTGCTCATCGCCTTCGTCGTCTACCTCGTGCTCTCGACCGTTCTGTTCCCCAACATCGGTCACACGCAGCAGATTACGAAGACCGATTACTCGACGTTTGTCAAAGCGCTCGATAAGAAGAGTGTTGACAAGGTCGAGTACAACACGGACGATTACACGATTTATTACACCAAGAAGGGCGAGGACGAGAACATCGCCTACAAGACGACCGGTGTGCCGAATGATGCGGGCTTTACCGATCGCGTGCTTGAATCTGGCGCCTCGCTTGAGTCGGTCGTTCCCGATAAGAACTCGGGTCTGATGACCTACTATCTGCTCACCCTCATTCTTCCCATAGCGATTTTCTTCCTGATCGGCTGGTGGCTCAACCGCCGCATGAAAAAGGCCATGGGTGATGACGGTCCGTCGATGAACTTTGGCGGCGGTGGTTTTGGCGGCGGTGGACTGGGCAAGTCCGGTGCGCGCGTGATCGCCTCCAAGGACGTGGGCGTGACCTTTAAGGATGTCGCCGGCCAGGAAGAGGCCAAGGAGTCCCTCAAGGAGGTCGTCGACTTTCTGGAGAAGCCGCAGCGCTACGAGGAGATCGGCGCCAAGCTGCCGCGCGGTGCTCTCCTTGTTGGCCCTCCGGGTACCGGTAAAACCCTGCTTGCCAAGGCTGTTGCCGGCGAGGCGGGCGTGCCGTTCTTTAGTATTTCTGGTTCTGAGTTTGTTGAGATGTTCGTTGGCCGTGGCGCCGCTAAGGTTCGCGATCTGTTTAAGCAGGCCAAGGAAAAGGCCCCGTGCATCGTCTTTATCGATGAGATCGATACCATCGGCAAGAAGCGCGATGGTGGCGGCTTTAGCGGCAACGACGAGCGCGAGCAGACGCTCAATCAGTTGCTGACCGAGATGGATGGCTTCGATAACCACAAGGGAATCGTTGTCCTTGCCGCAACCAACCGCCCCGACAGTCTCGATCCCGCTCTACTGCGCCCCGGTCGTTTTGACCGCCGCATCCCCGTCGAGCTGCCCGATCTGACCGGCCGTAAGAACATCCTTGAGCTCCATGCCAAGAGCGTGAAGACGCAGCCCCCGATCGATCTGACCGCGATTGCCCGCGCCACGCCCGGTGCCTCGGGCGCCGACCTGGCCAATATCATCAACGAGGGCGCCCTGCGCGCCGTTCGCGAGGGTCGTAAGCGTGCAACCCAGGACGACTTCGAGGAGTCGGTGGAGGTTGTCATTGCCGGCCAACAGCGTAAGTCCACGGTGCTTTCCGACCACGAGAAGCAGGTCGTTTCCTACCACGAGATCGGCCACGCCATCGTTGCCGCTCGCCAGAAGGGTTCTGCGCCGGTCACGAAGATCACTATCGTGCCGCGCACGAGCGGCGCTCTTGGCTACACCATGCAGGTCGAGGAGGATGAGCGCTTCCTGACCACACGCCAGGAGGTCTTGGACAAGCTTGCCGTTTACTGCGGCGGCCGTGCGGCTGAGGAACTCATCTTTGGCGAGATGACGACCGGCGCGGCCAACGATATCGAGCAGGCCACCAAGCTCGCCCGCAACATGGTGACGCGCTTTGGTATGTCCGATGAGTTTGGCATGATGGCGCTCGGTACCGTTCAAAACGCGTACCTCAACCAGGACACGTCGCTCACCTGCGCCCCCGGTACGGCCGAGCGCGTGGACGCGATTGTTGCCAAGCTGATCGAGGATGCGCACGATCGTGCCCTGCAGATCCTGAAGGAGAACAAGTTTAAGCTCCACGAGCTGGCTCGTTATCTGTACAAGAAGGAGACGATCACGGGCGAGGAGTTTATGAATCTTCTCACGCGCGAGAATCCGCTGATGCCAAAGCAGCAGTAATACTAGTTGCGCTGTGTCAATCGCCCCATTTGAGTGTCCATCTCAAATGGGGCGATTTGTGTGGGGAGAGTTGTATATGAAGATCGTTGTAAGTGCCTGTTTGATGGGCGAGAGCTGCAAGTATAACGGGCTCGATAACTACCATCGCGAGCTGGTCGAAGCGTGCGAACGCACAGGGACCGAGGTCCTGCTGGTGTGCCCCGAAGTCTTTGGTGGCTTGCCCACACCGCGCAGGCCGTCCGAGATTGTAAACGGCGAGGTTCGTACCTGCGAGGGCGTGTCGGTTGATCGCGAATTTCGCCTTGGTGCAGAGCGCTCGCTCGATATGTGCGAGCAGGCGGGCGGCCCGTCCGAGATAGCTGCGTGCGTCTTACAGGACCGTAGCCCCTCGTGCGGTGCGGGTCGCGTCTACGATGGCACCTTTAGCGGTACGCTCACCGCGGGCAACGGCGTTTTTGTCGATCTGCTGCTGCGTCACGGGTACCGTGTGATTCCGGCTAGCGAGTTCGATCCCAGCATGCTGGAACATTGTCCATAGCACTCGAACCCAACACTTCCTCACGGGTGACCGTTTTGGCATCATCCGTGAAGTTGATATTGAGTACGACCCGGTCATCAAAGACGTAGACCGAGTTGACAGGCGCCGTACCTAGGCAGCCCCTCCCCGCGGCCCTCGCGCAGGAACGCGCACGCGGCCTTCCCGTCTCTTGCGCCCCTCCCGGAACTGTCCACATCAGTGTAGCCAATCCAGTCCGCCAAGGGCTGCAGCCCGGACAACGCGGCGATGGAGGGCTTCTTCGGCCTGCTCAAGAAGGAGTTCTGGCACGGCAGGACTGGTCGGACTGGACCCCCGCCCGCTTCATCGAGGAGCTCGGGGGCTGGATCGGTCGATACAATACGGAGAGGCGCAGCGATGCGCTCGGTGGCCGCACGCCGGCCGAGTTCCGCTCCGCGCTGGGAAGGGCCGCGTAACGGTCCAAGAAATCGTCCGCAGTCCCCATTCTTGCCCCTTTGGGACAGCTTCTTGTTGGGGCGTGCCTGCCCCAAACCCTGCTAGGAACGAGTGCAGTAAACTGGTAGTTTCAAATTAGTCTTTGCAAATAACCTTTGAACCTTCACCATCAATTACAATTCC
>CATWID010000036.1 GCA_958350755.1 uncultured Collinsella sp. | reverse complement strand
GTGCGCCAGCGCTCGGCGGGATTGACCGCCAAGCAGCTGGTCGACTGGGCAAACGAGGCCAAGACCTATGTCCACGGTTACTTTACGCTCGAGAGCTTTGACGCGCTGGCTGCCGGCGGCCGCATTCCGCCCGCGGCGGCACAGCTCACGGCAAAGCTCGACGTCAAACCCGAGCTGTCCTACGACCTGGCCGGCTCGCTGTCGCTGATCGGCGTCAACCGCGGTCGCAAGAAGGCGCTCAAGTCCATCCTCAAGTCGTTCCGCGAGAACTATGTGCCCGATCGCACCATGCCCATCGCCATTATGACGGCCGATGCCGAAAAGGACGGCGACTGGCTCGAGGCCGCCATCCGCAAGGAGGAAGGCTGCGCCGACGTGACCATCATCCGCAGCTCTGTGGGCCCCACCATTGGCTCGCACGTGGGCCCCGGCATGGTGGCTTGCGCGTTTTGGGGCAAGAACCGCGCCGACAAGGCGTCGCTTTCCGACCGCATCGCCCGCCGCGTGCGCGGTCAGTAGGCAAGTAACGCGGCCGTAATCGCCCTCGACTCACAGCCCAACGCTGGCACCGAGTATTCAACCTGGTAATAACACCCAACCCAAAAGGAAAGGTTTCATGGCAAACAAGCTCTCCGTCGCATTTATCGGCACCGGAATCATGGGTGCCCCCATTGCCGGCCACATCCTGGATGCCGGCTATCCCGTCACGGTCAACAACCGCACTAAGTCCAAGGCCGCCGCGCTTATCGAGCACGGCGCAGTCTGGGCCGATACGCCGGCAGATGCCGTGGCGAACGCCGACGTCGTCTTTACCATGGTGGGTTATCCCTCCGAGGTCGAGGAGCTCTACCTGGCGGGCGACGGCCTGCTCGCGTGCACTAAGCCCGGCGCGGTCCTGATCGACCTCACCACAAGCTCGCCCGAGCTGGCGCGCGACATTGCCGAGGCCGCCCAGGTTTCTGGTCGCATGGCGTTTGACTGCCCCGTCACCGGCGGCGAGTCGGGCGCTATCGCCGGTACGCTCACGGCTATCGTGGGCGCTACCGAGAACGACATCGCGCCGGTCCGCGACATCCTTGCCACCTTTGCGGCCAACATCTGCTGCTTCGACGGCGCCGGCAAGGGCCAGGCTGCCAAGCTCGCCAACCAGGTGTCGCTGGGCGCCTGCATGGTCGGCATGGCAGACGCCATGGCATTTGCCGAGCTGAGCGGCCTTGACCTGGAGAAGACCCGCCAGATGATTCTGGGCGGCACCGGCAAGTCCGGCGCCATGGAGAGCCTGGCCCCCAAGGCGCTCGACGGCGACTACAAGCCCGGCTTTATGGTCGAGCATTTCATTAAGGACCTGCGCTTGGCGCTCGCCTATGCCGACGACCGCGAGCTCGCGCTGCCCGGCGCCGACGTGGCCTTTACGCTCTACGATATGCTTGACGCCATCGGTGGCGCCAAGCTGGGCACCCAGGCCATCACGGTCCTCTACAAGGAGGAGGCCGACGCCATCGCCGCCGGTCTGGACTGGTCGCAGTATCGCTCCGAGGAGCACGGTGCCCACGAGGACGGTTGCGGTTGCGGCGAGCACGGCGACGACCATGAGTGCGGTTGCGGCCACCATCACGGCGAGGACCACGAGTGCTGCGGCGGCCACGGCCATGATGACGGCCACGAGTGCTGCTGCGGCCACCATCACGGGGAGTAGCGCCCATGAGCTGGACGTTCGTGGTGCTTGCGCTGGTGCTCTTTCTCTTTGCGATCTACATCGGCTTTTTGTGCGGCCAGTGGGCCTGCGAAAAGCGCGTGATCACCAAGCGCGACTACTGGATTGCCAACTTTGCGGGTGCGGCGGCAGTCGTCCTGCTGACCTGGGTGTTCTCGCTGTTCCCGCTGGTGCAGTTTGCGCCGATCGGCTGGCTCGGTGGCTTTATCGCCGGCCTTAAGATGAGCTTTGGCGAGTCCGTCGGTCCGTGGCGCAAGCACGACGAGGTCTTTAACGTCAACAAGGCTCATCGAGCCGCCGCCGACGCGGGCGATGCCGAGGAACGCCGCCGTGCACGTCGCAATGGCGCGGCCGACCGACAGCTCATCTCGGTCACCGATGACAGCAAGGGTGCTGGCAAGCACGCTAAGAAATAGTAAGAAGAGGTAACTATGGCAGAAAACAAAGACGAACAGCTCACCGACGAGGAGCTGGCACAGCTCCAGCTGGCAGAGGAGAACGAGAACGCCGTCGATCGCCTGGTCCAGGAGCTCGGCTGCCCCACGCGCCGCATCCGCCAGTTTGCCGCCCGCGTGCTGCACCTGCTTGCCGAGCGCGATCCGCAGCGCGTCGTGCCCTGCGTGCCCGCGTTGATCGAGGCACTCGACCGCCCCGAGGCGCAGACCCGCTGGGAGGCCCTCGATGCCCTGACGGCGCTCGCCACCACCTGCCCTGAGCAGCTGGGCGATGCCTTTGAGGGCGCCGAGACTGCACTGTTCGACGAGATCTCCTCCACGCTGCGCTATGCCGCCTTCCGCCTGCTGTGCGTGTGGGGTGCCACGAGTGTCGAGCGTTCGCGCGAGGCTTGGCCCATCCTGGACGAGGCCATCCAGTGCTACCACGGCGACCTTGAGTATCGCGACATGCTCGGTTGCCTGTACGAGTTTTGCCAGGGCGAGATTGACGCCGAGGTTGCCGAGAAGCTTGCGCTGCGCCTTAAGTTCGATGCCGAGAACGGTAAGGGCAGCTATCTCAAGGCCCGTTCGAGCGAGATTTGCGAAATGCTTGTTAAACGTTTTGGCCTGGATCTCTCCAAAAAGAAGAAGCGTGCTAGCGTTAAAAAATCTGACGACGCCGAAGACGAGGAGTAACAGATTATGGCGCACGATGTAGTCCTGATTCCCGGTGACGGTATCGGTCCCGAGATTACGCAGGCCATGCGCCGCGTGGTCGAGGCCACCGGTGTCCAGATCAACTGGAACGTCCAGGAGGCCGGCGCCGGCGTCATGGACGAGTTTGGCACGCCGCTGCCCCAGCACGTCCTCGATGCGGTCGCCGAGACCAAGGTTGCCATCAAGGGCCCCATCACCACACCGGTCGGCACGGGTTTCCGCAGCGTCAACGTGGCCCTGCGCAAGCATTTCGACCTGTACGCCTGCGTGCGCCCCTGCCTGTCGCAGCCGGGTGACGGCTCGCGCTTCCGCGATGTCGACCTGGTTATCGTGCGCGAGAACACCGAGGACCTCTACGCCGGCATCGAGTTCGATGAGGGCGCTGCCGAGGTCGATGAGCTCTCGCAGCTCGTCGAGCGTTCGGGCCAAAAGACCTTCGCCGCCGATTCCGCCATCTCGATCAAGCCGATCTCCATCGCCAAGAGCCGTCGCATTGTGGAGTATGCCTTTGAGTATGCCCGCCGCTGCGGCCGCAAAAAGGTGACGGCCGAGCACAAGGCCAACATCATGAAGGCGACCGACGGCCTGTTCCTGCGCGTGGCGCGCAAGGTGGCCGCCAGCTATCCCGATATCGAGTTCAACGACAAGATCGTCGACGCCACCTGCATGGGCCTGGTCCAGAACCCCAACGACTTCGATGTCCTGGTGCTGCCCAACCTGTACGGCGACATTGTGAGTGATCTGTGCGCCGGCCTGGTGGGCGGCTTGGGTATGGCCCCCGGCTCCAACATCGGTGCCGACTGCGCCATCTTTGAGGCTACGCACGGCTCCGCACCCGATATCGCGGGCAAGGATATCGCCAACCCCACGGCCGAGATCCTCTCTGCCGCGATGATGCTCGATCACCTGGGCGAGAACGATGCTGCCAATCGCATTCGTGCCGCCGTCTCCGCCACGCTCGACGAGGGCGAGCAGGTTACCGGTGACGTGCGTCGTGCTCAGACCGGCTCCGTTGAGGGCGCCGTGGGCACGCAGGCCTTTGCCGATGCCGTTATCGCGCACCTGGCCTAAGGTATGCACGCTGCAAACGCCTAAATAGTACTTAAGTGTTTGCGTATAACCTAAGAATCAATACGCCCGGCGCCTCGTCGGGCGTATTCTATTGGGGACTATGTTTCCTAACAAGGAGTAATTGATATGGGTCTGATTCAAAAGAAGGACGAGAAGGACGAGATCGACGGCATCCAGATCATCGAGCGCGGCGAAGGCCCCGACGGTGACGAGGACGAGAAGATCGACCTGGTCGCCGGCACGTCTGCCGAACATATCGCCGCTGGCACGACCGCCGAGGAGGAGGACGCCCGCCTGGAGGCAAAGATCGCCGCGGACGCCGCCGACGAGAACCTTATGCCTGAGGAGCAGGACGAGGACGACGACTCCGACGCGAACGACCGCGCATCCAAGCACAAGAAGACGATGATTGCCGCCTTTGTGGTCGCCATCGTGATCGCTGCGGTGGTCGGCTTCTTTATTGGCAATGGCGGCTTTGGCGGCAAGGGTGTCGGCTCGGCTACCCTCACCGAGGACCAGCTCGATTCGACCGTGGCAAGCTATAGCTACAACGGCAAGAAGAGCGATATCACCGCGCGCGAGGCCATCGAGAGCCAGTACAGCCTCGATACCGTCAAGGATAGCGATGGCAACTACACCGCTCCTTCTGCCGACGTCATCCTGTCCTACGTGCGCAACAAGATTCTGCTCGATGCTGCTGAGGACGAGGGCATTACCGTCTCCTCTAAGGAGATGAAGAAGTACGCCGAGGATTCTATCGGCACCTCGGACTACGACACCATGGCCAAGCAGTATGGCGTGTCCAAGGACCAGGCCAAGCAGATCGTCCGTCAGTCCGCGACGCTGCAGAAGCTCTACAAGAAGAAGGTGGGCGATAGCTCCGCAAGCATGCCGACCGCTCCGACCGAGCCTGCTGACGGCAACGAGGAGACCGCGAGCAAGGACTACGCCGACTACATCATCAACCTTGCCGGCGACGAGTGGGATAGCGAGAAGGGCACTTGGAAGGACGCCGACAGCACCTACGCTAAGGCCTTCGCTAACGATGCCTTTACTGCCGATAGCGCAACCTATAAGCAGGCCATGACCGCCTATTACACCGCCTACCAGCAGTACTCTTCG
Source organism: uncultured Collinsella sp. (assembly GCA_958350755.1). GTDB lineage: Bacteria > Actinomycetota > Coriobacteriia > Coriobacteriales > Coriobacteriaceae > Collinsella. Next base: position 14,199 of record CATWID010000036.1, on the reverse strand, counting down.
CAGGCCTCGAGCGCCAGCTCCAAGTGGACCGAGTATGCTAACGGCCTCTACGCCAAGGCCAACATCAGCATCTACGGCCTGTTTGCGTAAGATCTGTCTGCACTACTGCGCGCTAACCGATCTACCTGATTAAGCCCGCTAGAACGACAACGTTCTAGCGGGCATTTTGTTACCGAAACCACTAGGATAGGACTTGCGCCCGTGCAAGTGCTTCATCGGGTATCCTCAATTCATCCTGGAAAACGGCCGCAAACGATTGCAAATAACCGGTGAACGGTCGAAAACTACCGTTCACCGATAATATCGAAACTGGTTCTAACTGGTATTAAGTCAAAAAGACCAATTCACAAATCTTCACAATGACCTGCATTTTTTCTACACGCCATTTTTAGCCACTCTGCGTTGTTTAGACACAAAAAAGTTCCGATCTTTCGTCAAATCATTTCGAAACGGTTTCAAAACCGCAGGTAGAAGTGTTAATGAGCGGTAAACGGTCGATTTTTCACCGTGAACGGTGCAAAAACGTTTTACTGTTTGAATCAACGAAAGCAACCTCTTCTGTGGTGATATAGTGACAACAACACGTCACGTGGTTACTACCAGTTGAGAGACCACTGGTTCTCAAAGAACGCTTTCCAAGAAGCTTTAAGGGCGATTGCCCGTTGGCTTCCGAAAACTATCGGACTCAGATCGTACACACCTTCGGAAGGGAAATTTGAATGGTTGGCTTTATTCTTACCGGTCATGGACAGTTCGCACCAGGCCTCGCAAGCGCTATCGCTATGGTCGCTGGCGACCAACCCGCTTTTACCGTCGTTCCTTTCGAGGGCGACCAGGCTGCTTCCTACGGTGAGGATCTCCGCGCCGCTATTACCGCCATGCGCGAGGAGTGCGATGGCGTGCTCGTCTTTACCGACCTGCTTGGTGGTACCCCGTTCAACCAGGCAATGATGATTGCCCAGGATGTCGACAACGTCGAGATTCTGACTGGAACTAACCTTCCCATGGTTATTGAGCTTCTGTTCCTCCGCGGCAACGCCACGCTCGCCGAGCTTGGCGAGCAGGCCGTGACCGTTGGCCAGACGGGCATCACCGCCCAGACGGTCGCCTCCGTCGCTGGTGCCGAGGAAGAGGATATCTTCGGCGACGAGGACGGCATCTAATGGCCGATTTCGGAGCCAGTGTTCTGAGTTCCTCGGTCGCTCTTTTGGGCCTGCTTGTCATCATGGGCTTGATTTACACCATCTGGTCGCAAATCAACATGAAGAAGAAGCAGAAGTACTTCAAGGAGCTGCACACGGAGCTCAAGCCGGGTCAGGAGGTTCTTTTCGCCGGCGGTATCTACGGAACCGTGAAAGGCATCGAAGGCGAAAAGGTCCAGATCAAAGTCCGATCCGGTGCCGTCGTAGATGTTTCGCGTTACGCGATTCAGGAGATCAAGTAACTGTCGTCAGCAAATAACGAAAGGAAGCTGATCAACATGGCAGAACCCAACATTCTTCTTACCCGCATCGATAACCGACTGGTTCATGGTCAGGTTGCCACCCAGTGGAACTCCACCCTGGGCTCCAACCTCATCCTCGTCGCCAACGACGACGTGTCGAACAACACCATGCGCCAGAACCTCATGAAGATGGCCGCTCCCACCGGCGTTGCTACGCGTTTCTTCTCCCTGCAGAAGACCATCGACGTCATCGGCAAGGCGAGCCCGCGCCAGAAGATCTTCATCGTGGCCGAAACACCGGAAGACGTGCTTACGCTCGTCAAGGGCGGTGTGCCTATAAAGAAGGTAAACATCGGCAACATGCACATGTCGGAAGGAAAGCGCCAAGTCGCCACCTCCGTCGCAGTTAACGACGAGGATGTCGCTGCGTTTAAAGAGCTGCAGGAATTGGGGGTGGAGTTGGAGATCAGGCGCGTTCCGAGCACGCCTGTTGAGGACACGAGCAAGCTCTTCTCGTAATCCTCATGATCCACGTTGTCAGGGGTGAAACCCTGACATTCTGTACGTGTTATCCAAAGTGCGTACATACATTTTGAAAGGAGGAGCAAGATGGAATACTCGATCATCCAGGTCGCTCTGGTCTTCATCGTCACGTTCGTCGCGGCAATCGACCAGTTTAACTTCCTCGAGTCTCTCTATCAGCCCATCGTCACCGGCGCCGTCATCGGTCTTATCCTTGGCGACCTCAACACCGGTCTTCTCGTGGGTGGTACTTATCAGCTCATGACGATCGGCAACATGCCGATCGGAGGTGCTCAGCCGCCTAACGCTGTTATCGGCGGCATCATGGCAGCCATTCTCGCTATCGCTACGGGCCTTGAGCCCAACGCGGCAGTCGGTCTTGCCATTCCGTTCGCTCTGCTTGGTCAGCTCGGCGTTACCCTGGTCTTCACGCTTATGTCGCCGCTCATGTCCTCCGCGGACAACATGGCTCACAACGCTGACACCAAGGGTATCGAGCGTCTGAACTACTTCGCCATGGCTCTGCTCGGCCTGATCTTCGCTGTCGTCGTCACCCTGTTCTTCATCGCTGGCGCTACCATCGGTCAGACCATCGCTTCCGCCATCCCGACTTGGCTGCAGACCGGTCTCTCCGCTGCAGGCGGCATGATGCGCTTCGTCGGCTTCGCCGTCCTGCTCAAGGTTATGATGAACCGCGATATGTGGGGCTTCTTCCTCATGGGCTTTGGCCTCGCGCTCATCACCGTTGCCAACGATTCTCTGGCAACCCCTGCTCTGCTCATCCTCGCTCTCATCGGCTTCGGCATCGCTTTCTGGGACTTCCAGCAGCAGACCGAGCTGAAGGGTGCAGCTGTTTCTGACGGAGGTGACTTCGAAGATGGCATCTAATGAGTATGTGATCCCGGAGCACTACGAGGATCTTACTCCTGCTCCGCAGCTCGACCAGAAGACCCTCAACAAGATGGCTTGGCGCTCCTGCTTCCTGCAGGCATCGTTCAACTACGAGCGCATGCAGGCCGCTGGCTGGCTCTACTCCATCATCCCCGGTCTGGAGAAGATCCACACCAACAAGAACGACCTCGCGGCTTCCATGAGCCACAACCTGGAGTTCTTCAACACCCACCCGTTCCTCGTCACCTTTGTTATGGGTATCGTGCTTTCGCTCGAGCAGAACAAGGTTGACATCCCCACGATCCGCGCCGTCCGCGTCGCCGCAATGGGCCCGCTCGGTGGTATCGGTGACGCCCTGTTCTGGCTGACGCTCGTGCCTATCACGGCCGGCATCACCTCCAACATGGCCATCAACGGCAACGCCGCTGCGCCGATCATCTTCCTGGTGATCTTCAACGTCGTCCAGTTCGCTCTGCGCTTCTGGCTCATGAATTGGTCCTACAAGCTTGGCACCAGCGCTATTGACGCTCTGACCGCCAACATGCAGGCCTTCACGCGTGCCGCTTCCATCATGGGCGTCTTCGTCGTCGGTTGCCTGGTCGTCACCATGGGTGGCACCCAGATCAACCTCCAGATCCCCAACGGCACCACCCGTGGCCTTGCCCCTACTACCGTGATCGTCTCCGAGAAGGAGGCCGAGAACTTCACCGGTATGGAGGGCATCGATACCGAGACCGCTGAGGCCGGTACCATCGCCATGACCGATGAGGACGGCAACGCCCTCACCGCCGTCGATGCCGACGGCAACGAGGTCAAGTGCGGCGTCGCCGATCTGGGCAACGGCATGGAGTCCGTGACCTACGCTACCGTCACCGAGGATCCGGTCAACTTCTCTGTTGCCGACACCCTCAACACCATCGTCCCGAAGCTCGTCCCGCTTATGCTTACGCTGCTGCTTTACTACATGTTCGCTAAGCACAGCTGGACCCCGACCAAGGGCATTCTGCTGCTCTTCGTCCTCGGCATCCTGGGCGCTGGCCCGCTTGGTCTCTGGCCGAGCATCTGGTAAGGCTCTAGCTTGAGGGGTGTGTCCCTACGCGGCTCACACCCCGACCCCTTAAGCCATGTGTATGTTAAAAGCCGCGTGCTCGAAAGAGCGCGCGGCTTTTGTTTTCTTGATGAGTCGGGTGTGGCAGACAGATAATGCTAAACACCCAAGGTAGTAGCCTAGTTTGAGCAAAAGGGAGGATAGGATGGCGATCGGAGCGCGCAAGCAACCGCTGTACGATCAGCTGGTCGATATTCTGACCGAAAAGATTGACCATGAATATCGCGCCGGTGACATGATTCCTTCCGAGCGCGAACTTTCGGAGCGCTATGGTCTCTCGCGCACTACGGTACGCCTGGCTCTGCAGGAACTGGAGCGTTTAGGACTGGTGGTTCGGCAGCACGGTCGCGGTACCTTTGTGACCGACCGTTCGGCAAAGGCAACCAATCTTATGCAGTCCTACAGCTTTACCGAGCAGATGCGCGCGATGGGTCGCGACCCCGAGACCACGATTCTCGATTTTTGCGAGATGGAGGCCGATAAGAATCTGGCCGAGCATATGGGATTACGTATCGGTGATCGCATTTTTAAGCTCAAGCGCCTTCGTTCTGCCGACAACATGCCCATGATGGTCGAACGCAGCTATCTACCGGCTCGTCAATTTCTGTCCCTAAAGCGACCGCTGCTGGAGCGCAAGCCGCTTTACGATGTGATTGAGCAAGACTTTCAGCAAAAGATACGCGTGGCTGAAGAGGAGTTCTATGCGAGCATAGCCCGTCCCACCGACGCCCACCTTTTGGGAATTGTCGAGGGCTCGCCTGTGCTCGATTTGGTCAGGACTACGTATAACGAGTCAAACGAGGTTGTGGAGTATACACTCTCGGTTGCTCGTGCCGATCAGTTTAAATACAAGGTTTACCACCAGCGTAGCAACTAGTGTCCGCATCGTTTCCATATGGTGATTCTTTGCATTTAACTGGTTACTACCAGATAACCAACCGAAGTGTATAATTGCACGTCAGAGGATTACTTCTAGAGAGAGGTATTAGAAATGTTCGAGAAGAGTGTCGAGGAGCTCACCGAGCTCGGCGCCCAGATCACCACGGCCGAGATTGCTCAGCAGCCCGAGCTTTGGCGTGATACGCTCAACATCTATCGCGAGAACAAGGAGGCCATCGAGGCCTTCCTGGCCGAGGCTCGCGCTATGGGCGAGGGCCGTCTGTCCGTTGTCTTCACCGGTGCCGGTACGTCCGACTATGTTGGCGATACCTGCGCCCCGTATCTGCGTCACGCCGGCAACACTGATCTCTACGACTTTAAGCCCATCGCCACGACCGACATCGTGAGCGCCCCGCGCGACTTCCTGCGCGCTGAGGATCCCACGCTCGTGGTTTCCTTTGCCCGCTCTGGCAACAGCCCCGAGAGCCTTGCCGCCGTTGCCGTTGCCAAGGAGCTCGTCCACAACGTCAAGTTCCTCAACATCACCTGCGCGCCCGAGGGCAAGCTCGCCGTCGAGTCTGCCGATGATCCCAATGCGCTGACGCTGCTCATTCCGCGCGCCAACGACAAGGGCTTCGCCATGACCGGCTCCTACACCTGCATGACCCTGCTCTCTACCCTCATCTTTGACGAGGCTTCCGACGAGCAGAAGGCCGAGTGGGTCGAGACCATCGCCAAGATGGGCGAGGAGGTCATCGCTCGCGAGTCCGAGGTTGCCGATTACCTGGCTGGCGACTTCAACCGCGTGACCTACTTGGGTTCCGGCTCCTTCGGTGGCCTTGCCCAGGAGAGCCAGCTCAAGATCCTCGAGCTCGCTCACGGTCTGGTCGCTACTTCCTACGACACCTCCATGGGCTATCGTCACGGACCTAAGTCCTTCGTCGACGATAAGACGCTCGTCTTCGTGTTCGTCAACAACGACGCCTACACCCGTCAGTACGACATCGACATCCTCAACGAGATCGGTGGCGACAAGATCGCTCAGCACACCGTTGCCGTTCAGCAGGATGGCGCTACCGTCTATGAGGGTGAGTCCTTTACCTTTAAGGGCTACGAGGCGCTTCCCGAGGGCTACCTTGCCCTGCCGTTCGTGATGTTTGCCCAGGCTATCAGCCTGCTCAACTCCGTGCGCGTGGGCAACACGCCCGATACGCCGAGCCCCACCGGCACGGTCAACCGCGTGGTCAAGGGCGTGACGATTCACCCCTTCACCGCTTAATCGCGTCCCCCTGTAAGGGCGCCCGTCCGCTCATAACGGCGGGCGGGCGCTTTTTGTTTTTACATGGACCGGGTATAAGCATCACCACAGTCAACTGCTTTAGAAGCAAGGAGTGCATATGAGCACGTACGCAATTAAGGCTGACAAGTTCTTCTTGCCGGCAGGCCCGCAACTGGGCGGCTATCTTATGGTCGAGGATGGCGTCTTTGGCGCCTGGCAGGCCGACGAGCCCTCTTGCGAGATTAAGGACTACACGGGATCGTGGATCGCACCGGGTATGGTCGATACTCACATCCATGGCTTCTACAACCACTCAACTACTGATAACGATCCCGAGGGCATCGATATCAGCTCGACTGAGCTCGCCCGTCGCGGTACCACCAGCTGGCTGCCCACGACGTTCACCGATGGCGTCGAGCAGATCAAGGACGCCTGCGCCGCCATCGCTCAGGCGGACGAGGGTCGCGGCCCCGACTTCTGCGGTGCTCGCATTCAGGGCATCTACCTGGAGGGCCCCTTCTTTACCATGAAGCACGTGGGCGCGCAGAACCCCGCTTATCTTATCGATCCCTCCGAGGAGGTCTTCGATCAGTGGCAGGAGGCTGCGGGTGGTCGCATCGTTAAGAGCGCCATGGCGGCCGAGCGCGACGGTGCCGCTGCTTATGCGGCTGCTCTGAACGCCAAGGGTGTGGTGACCAGCATCGGTCACTCCGACGCCACCTACGATGAGTGCATCGCCGCCATCAACGCCGGTGCCAGCTGCTTTACGCATACCTACAACGGCCAGCGCGGGCTGCATCACCGTGAGCCCGGTGTCGTGGGTGCTGCCATGTCCACGCCCGAGACCTACGCCGAGATCATCTGTGACGGCAAGCACGTAAACCCTGCCGCCATCAAGGCGCTGCTGCAGGCCAAGGGCTGGCAGCACACGGTACTCATCACCGACTGCCTGGGCTGCGGCGGCATGCCCGAGGGCAGCTACACCAGCGGCGGCATGGACGTCATCATGAAGGACAACCTGTGCTGGCTCGCCGATGGCAAGAGCATTGCCGGTTCGGTGCTCACGCTTGCCCAGGGCGTCAAGAACATCGTCGACTGGGGCATCGCCAGCGCCGATATCGCCATTCGCATGGCAACCGAGGTGCCGGCACGCTCCGCGCACATCGAGGATAAGTGCGGCAGCATCATGCTGGGTCGCGACGCCGACTTTGTCGTGTTCGACCACGAGCTCACCCTCGTCGAGACGTATGTTGGCGGTCAGAGCGTCGGTAACGCCTTTACCGAGTAACGATAGAAAAAGACGGCGGGCCCGAATCTGCTCGGATCCGCCGTATGGGTTAAACGCTCAAAAGCACCTTTACAGTTACAGCTTGTTAGCGATCTTCTTTGCCGTGCGCTTAACGCCGGCCACCAGGCCTCCTGCAGGATGCTCCTTTTCGTAGGCTAGACGCTTCTCGCGCTTGGCATACTCTTCGACGATGATGTCGCCATACTCGTCTTCGATCTTGTCGAAGAAGTCGACGGCGCCCTTAATTTCCTCAGCGTTCGGGTGCCCCTTTTGGACACCGCCGGTGAGTTTGAACGGCCCCCACGTATCAAAGCCGGGGCAGCCGTAGACGCCCATAAAGATGGCCTGCCTCATGCGGCAGATGCCATCGATATCCTTGCCGTACCACTTGTTTTTGCCACCGTAGGTCATAAGGCCAAATACCTTGTCCTGCGGCTGCAGCACGTTCGTGAGCACGCGTGCCATGTCCTTGTCGATCTCGGAGTAATAGATGCCCGTGGCGACACCGATCAGATGATATTCGTGCAGGTTGGGATACTCGTTTTTGCCGAGCGCCTTGACGTCGAGGGTATCGATTTCGGGGTGCGCCTCGACGATGGCGTCCACGAGCTTTTTCGTATTGCCGTGGTGGCGTGAGGCATAAAGGATGATGGTTCGCATAAGAAGGCCTTTCAGCTGTAATTGCATCAATGTCTGTATGGTACCCCGTTGCATGGCTGGGATACCGGACGCATCGATGAACGTGCGGGTTTGTCCTTTGGTCAGGGCCGAGACGGGTTCTTGCGAGCAAAAAGCAGTTGTTCGAAAGGATGGACAATGGAATACGCTCTCTCCAACGATTCGATTTCTATCAAGGTCTCCACGGCCGGCGGCTCGTTTACCTCGATTGAGGCTGGAGGTCGCGAGTACTTGTGGCAGGGTGATCCCGCCGTGTGGTCCGGCCAGGCACCGATTTGCTTCCCGATTTGCGGAGGCCTGCGTGATGGTAGCGCCATGACGTTCGCTGGGCATCATGTGAAGCTCGCCCGCCACGGGTTTGCGCGTAAGCAGGAGTGGAAACTGCTGAGCCAAAGCACGAACGAGCTGGCTGTGTGTCTGGCTTCGGAGGATAACGCCGCGCTGCTGAGCGATTATCCGTATCCGTTTAGGCTCGTCGCCCGCTATACGCTCGAGGACGCCGCCGTGCGTGTCTCCTATGAGGTTACCAACGAGGGCACCGAGGACATGCCGTTCTTTATCGGTGGGCATCCCGGCTTTAGGTGCCCGCTCGATGAGGGCGAGGCCTATACGGACTACGAGTTGCGCTTTGAGAAAGAAGAGGCTGCAGAGCTTTGCACCGCTGTCCCTTCGACTGGCTTGATTGACGTGGACAAGCGCTCCAAGAACCCCATGGTGGGAAAGACGCTGCCTCTATCGCACGAGCTCTTCGATTTTGCGGAGACCATCTTTGACGTGCTCGAGAGCCGTCAGGTCACGCTTTCCAAGAAGGGCGAGGACAAGGGCGTCCGCCTGAGCTTTGAGGGCTTCCCATATCTCATTGTGTGGAGCAAGCCCGAGGGCGATTTTGTGGCAGTTGAGCCCTGGGGCGGCCTTTCGACCTGCTCCGATGAGGACGACGTGCTTGAGCATAAGCGCGGCTGCCTTGTCGCCAAGCCCAAGGAGACCGTCGTTCGCTCGTTCACGATTGAGATTCTGTAATTCCGTTTTGTCGACTCGTATCGCGAGGCACAAGGAGCCTGCGAGATAAGGAGCTAAAAATGATCCTCACCGTTACGATGAACCCGTCTGTCGATACGCGCTATCAGCTCGATGAGCTCGTTATCGACGACGTCAACCGTGTGACGCCCGAAAAGACCGCCGGCGGCAAGGGCCTCAACGTGGCCCGTGTGCTGGGTCAGCTGGGCGACGACGTCGTGGCAACCGGTCTGCTCGGCGGCCACATGGGCGCTTACATGGCTGAGCTCATGGACGCCAACGGTATTAACAACGACTTTGTGCCCATCAAGGGCGAGACCCGCATCTGCCTCAATATCCTTCATGCCGGCAACCAGACCGAGCTGCTCGAGAGCGGCCCGACAATTGCCCCCGAGGAGCTCGATGCCTTTACCGCCAAGTTTACCGAGCTTGCGAGCAAGGCCGACGTCGTCACCATCTCGGGTTCGCTGCCCCGCGGTGTCGAGGCGGACTACTACGCCAAGATCACGGGCATTGCCGAGAACGCCGGCGCCAAGGTGCTGCTCGATACCTCGGGTGCTTCGCTCGAGGCCGCCCTTAAGTCCGAAATTAAGCCCGAGCTGGTCAAGCCTAACCTGACCGAGATTAACGGCCTTCTGGGCACGAGCTTTACCACCGACGATGTGGACGAGCTCCGCGCCGCGCTCGCCTCTGATGCCCGCTTCTCCGATATCCCCTGGGTCGTCGTGTCCATGGGCGCTGCCGGCTCCGTGGGCTTCCATAATGGCCGTGCATTCCGCGCCAAGACCCCCGATATCCCCGCCGTTAACGCTACGGGCTCTGGCGATTCGACCATTGCCGGCTTCGCACATGCGATTGCTGCTGGCGCGGATGACGAGACGGTGCTGCGTACCGCCAACACCTGCGGCAAGCTCAATGCCATGGATCCCATGACTGGCCACTTGGTTATGGATCGTTGGGACGAGGTTTACAACGGCGTTGTCGTGACCGAGCTGTAAAAGCCTGGGCGTCGGCCCCGGCATTGCTTGCTAGCTCATGTCGACGACAAGTGCGGTAGCATTATGCTGGGGCGCGACGCCGAGTTTGTCGTGTTCAATCCCGACCTTACCCTGGTCGAGGCGTATGTGGGTGGCAACAGCGTCGGTAACGCGTTTGCCGAGTAGCCGCCAAAGAAGCGATCCGAGAGGGGATTTAGATGATTTACGGTGCATTGGGCGATATCGAGGAGTACCGCGGAATGCTCAAGGGCCTCGACGTGCTGATCGACTGGCTCGAGGAGAACGACCCGGCACAGCTCGAGGTCGGCAGCCATCCGATTTTGGGTGAGAAGGTCTTTGCGAACGTCATGTCTCCCACGACGCGTCCCGAGGCCGAGGCTCACTACGAGACGCATCAGCGCTATCACGACTTGCAGATTGACGTCGAGGGTCGTGAGGCCTTTAAGGTTGCCACGGGCAGCCTGACGCTGGTCCAGGAGTTTGACGAGAAGGACGACTACGACCTGGTCGATTCCGACGCCTCGATCGCCGGCGATCTTGCCGACGACAAATTCGCGCTGTTCGTTGCCGGCGAGCCCCACATGCCCACGCTCGAGTTCCCGGGAGATGGCGCACAGCCGGTCAAGAAGATCTGCTTTAAGTTGCTTGCCGACGCCTACTGGGAGGAGTAGCGAGCTGCTCGGCTGAGCTGTTCGTCTGATGGCGTGATTCCCCTAGGGAAATCACGCTAGGACCCCGCCAAACGGGTTTTCCCTAGGGAAATCACGTTTGGCGGGGTTTTCTGTTTTTGAATAGGGAAGCCTCATTTATTTGCGAAGAACATCGGCTAGCCGCAGGATTGAAATCATCGACCGATAAGTGAGTTCCACTTTTTCGCCCGCAAGCAGTCGTTTCGAGCCAATCTCATCTAGCCCCACAAGCCGAGAAAACAGCGGGCCGCTCATCGTGCCATCGTCAATTGATTCCCTTATGGTCTTCAAAACGTCCGTATCATGAAGCGATGCCGAGCTGTAGGGGGCAACACGAGCGGAACTCTCAATTAACGACGAGACAAAAGGATGGAGATGCTTTGGACATAGTCCATCAAACACCACATCCCCATTGTCGTTCGAGCCGACCAGGCGCCAAGTATAATGATCGACCCAGTCATCTCCGTCATATATGGCGTCCATGAGCAACTTCCCGTCTAGAGAGAGAAACCTATTTGGACATCGGGGCGCAAGACCGCAATCCATATCGGACCTGCAGCAGCTCCAACCCAACGCACCACTTAGGTTCCCTTTCGTACATGTGTATCAATCTGCCCCGAAATGCCGGTGAATGCAATTCCAGACCCGTTTGTCGGATAGCAATCGACGTATTTTTGTTTTCCGCTCACAACCTTGTATAGATAAATCGTTCCAGCAAAAGAGAAGGGATCGTTCGCAATTTTGTCCGGAAGAACTTGCCACCTCAAAATCCCGCTACCAATATGGTCAAGCTTGACCGTTCCGCCGTCCCCCTCAAAAGTGGCAAGGGGATTTACCCCAGACTGAGAGTCGGCATCGCCCTCCTTAGCAGTTATCAGCAGGCTGCCCGTATAAGACTGCTAAGGCTCACCTTCAGGACAGGCAGCCTTGGCCCAAGAAGGGCCACTCAGGCAGAACAGTCCGAGCAGCATCAATACCAGCAAAAGAAAACCCTTAGTTCTTTTCATCTATATCGCCAATATCTCTCGACATTTGTATATTGTGACTATTTTAGATCTATATGGCCAATTTGAGCCCTCACCATGGCAATTGTTGCAGCTGGGTTTCTTTTCATTAAGATTTCACTTTGGTAAATCCCCGCCCCTAAGCATTAAACCCGAAGTCCACCGAGTGGGCCGCCGTTGACGTGGCGATGTTTGGATTGGCGCGCACGCACTCAAAATCGGCAACAAAAAAGCCGCCCGAAGGCGGCTATCTTGTGTAATGGAGCCAGCGACCGGGCTCGAACCGGTGACCCCCGCTTTACGAGAGCGGTGCTCTACCAACTGAGCTACGCTGGCGGCCATATGATGACGCAACTGAGGCGTCAACGGCTGTCTATGATACGGGACATCGCACATCCGCGCAAGTGTTCTGACGGCTTTTCTCACTTTAAATGCACTAATATTGGAGACGCGATGTCTTGCTCTTACGGGTCTCAAACAGAATGGGGCAGCGATGGCTCAACCCAAGATTCTTCTCACACGCATCGATGACCGTTTCATTTACGGGCAAGACGTTAAGCTGTGGAACGAAGCCGTGGGTTCCAACCTTGTCCTAATCGTCAACGATGAGATCGCGGCGGATTCGCGCCAATGGGCCCCTATGAGGGTGGCGGCGCCCGATGGCGTGTGGACGCGGTTTTTCTCGGTGCAAAGGACCATCGACATCATTCATACCGCAACGCCGCGCCAATGGATTCTCATCATGGTGGCGTCGCCCACGGATGCACTCGCGCTGGTTAAGGGCGGTGTGCCGATCACCAAGATTAGCATTGGCCATATGCAAGCAGGGGAGGGCAAGCGCTCTGTAACGCCCGCAGTCGCCATAGGCGATGCAGACGTCGCTGCTCTCAGAGAGCTACAAAAGCTCGGCGTAGAACTAGAAATCCGCTATCTCCCCAGCTCCGACCCCGATCCCATCGAGAACCTGCTCGCGTGATTACCTGGGGGCGGAGGAAAACGGATCGTATTTTCCCGTGGAGGAGCGGCGAGATGCCCTCGGCCAGGAATTGGGGCCATCTACTACTTTTGGTCGCTTACCTCGAAGCACGATGAAAATCGCAATATTAAAACTGCAGGTAGCGAACGTGCGATTTTTGAAAATAGGGGCGTATGGTCAGGGGTGCGGGAGTAAAAGTAGTAGATGGGCGCAATCTGTAGCGCGCCGATTTCAGGCATGTTGGCACATGTGTCGGAGCTATGAAAAGAGTGTCCCTTTCGACTAGTCTTTTAGAACGTCAATGACTGCACCACAGCTTAAGCCGTTCGCAAAAATGGCTCCTAAATCTGTTTCGTTAATTGAATTGCGTAAATATGGTTAATCAGAGAACCGAAATTTGGTTAAATGTAAACTGTAAATTAGGTTAAACGCGCTGGTAGCAATGGTGATAAATATGCCAAAAAAGTACTACACCAGAATTGTCGAAAATGAGCTCGACCAGCTGCTGGGTATATTCGGTGCCGTTCTCATCGAAGGACCGAAATGGTGTGGAAAGACGACCACGGCCGAGACCCGTGCGGCGTCCAGGCTCCTTCTCATGGACCCGTCCCGCAACTTCGAGAATCGCTTACGCGCCGAGACGGATCCGGCTCTTGCCGTTTCCGGCGAGGTGCCGCGGCTGATTGACGAGTGGCAGGAGGTTCCGAAACTTTGGGACGCGGCACGGTTTGAGTGCGACAACCGCGGCGGCGAGCCTGGTCAGTTCATATTTACGGGGTCGGCGACACCGCGAGACGACGAACGTCCGATGCACAGTGGCGCTGGAAGATTCGCCAAACTGCGCATGGACACCATGACGCTTTTCGAACTTGGGAAATCTAGCGGCGCGGTTAAGCTGTCGGGCATTATTTCTGGCGAAAAGTTCAATGGAGCTTTCGGGTCGTTGGATTCTGCCTCGATTGCCGAGTGCGTTGTCCGTGGTGGATGGCCCGCGGCGGTCGGTCGCGATGCGCTGGCTGCGTCGGCGATGGCGAAACGTTACATCGGCATAGTCGCCGAAGAAGATTTGTCTCGTGTTGATGGCTCTCGACGCGACCCTGAGAAGGTCAAAGCCGTCATCGAATCGCTTGCGCGCAATGAATCCACTTTGGCGTCACTCAAGACGCTCGTAGCCGATCTTGGCGGAGAGGTGTCGAGACAGACGGCGGCATCATATATATCTCTTCTTGCTCGGGTTAGTTTCGTTCGCGATATTCCCGCGTGGAACCCTGCAATGAGATCTCCGGTGCATTTAAGAGACTCAAAGAAGCATCACCTCGCCGACCCGTCGCTGGCGGCCGCCGCACTCGGGGCGACCCCGGAGACACTACTGCTAGATTTCAAGACGCTCGGACTGCTTTTTGAATCGCTGGTGCTTCATGATTTG
>CATWID010000035.1 GCA_958350755.1 uncultured Collinsella sp. | reverse complement strand
TCCGTACATGTACGGATGAATGTGGGAGGTGTTCGGATAAAGTCGATAATCAAGGCAGCGAGCGATGGCGCTCGGCCTCGATGAGCTTTTATGCCAGTTTGCTTGCGCGCTGCGTATAATACATCTAGTACGTGTTGCCATACCGCTCGCTTTACGAGCGACTAAGGACCTTAATATGCCCGATTCCCGCACCCTCTGGACCGCCGTCGTTATCATCTGCATCGCCGTGTCGGTATTCTTTAGCGTCAAAAAACGTACCACGTTTAAGCGCCTGCAGCAGCTTATGGCTGCCAAGCGGTGGGACGAGTTCGATCGCCTGCTCGACGCCAAGCTCACCAGCATGCTGTACCCGCGCTATAACCGAGACTACCTGCGCCTGAACTCCTATCTGCTGCGCGAGGATCACAAGCGTGCCGACGAGATGTTCGATTTGCTGTTGGGGCTCAACCTGCCCAAGATGCAGCGCGTCGACCTGGTGATCAAAGCTTTTAACTATTACGTTGGCCAGGAGGACCGCAAAAAGTCCAAGGAGCTCCTGCACGAGATCAAGGGCTTTGAGGGCGGTCAGGCCGAGGCAGTCGCGCACGAATGCCAACTGATGTACGACACGATGATTCTCAAGCGCCACAACGACATTCCCGAGCTGGAGCGCATGCTCGAGGATGTCGGCGACGACCCGGTCAAGCGCTGCCGCCTGGAGTACCTGCTGGCCCTGCAATACCAGAACAAGGGCGACGAAGCCAAGTTCCAGGAGTTCCTGGAGAAGTCGGGCCAACACTCGATGGCCGTCAACGCGTAACGGACGGCTTGTGCTAGACTTCTAGTCTCACGGGGGCGTGGCGGAATTGGCATACGCAGGAGACTTAAAATCTCTCGCCGCAAGGATTGTGGGTTCGAGTCCCACCGCCCCTACCACGTATTGTTTATGGGCCCGTGTCCCCAAGGGATGCGGGCCCGTTTCTTTTAGATGCTGGTGGGGCTCGAACCCGCGAGGGGGCGAGCGTCAAGCGGACGCGCAGCGTCCGCAGCGAGCCGGCGAAGGCGCCGGCAGGCGGCCGAAGCCGGTGCGTATTTGCGCAGCAAATGCGCAGACGTCCCACCGCCCCTACCATGTATTGCCTACGAGCTCGTGTCCCTTTGGGATGCGGGCTCGTTTTTTTCGGACGCCGTCAACCGCAGAGCAGCTCATTTGGGACGGGGCTTTTTTGACTACTTTTTTCCACCCACCCAATGAGTTTCCTCACACATTTTTCGATGGAAAAACGTGGTTATTTCGCACATTTTCCGATGGAAAAACGTGGTTGTCTCACACATTTTCCGATGGAAACGCCCAAATGGCCTTATACTAGCCGAGAGGGTTGGGAGGCAATATGCAACGACAGCTTATGAGTGAACTTATCGCTTGGAAATCAAGGGCGAATCGCAAACCTCTCTTGCTTAAGGGAGCCCGCCAGACAGGAAAGACTTGGCTTCTTAACGAATTCGCAAGCCAGCAGTATCGAAACGTCATTCGTTTTGACTTTATGCTCGAGCCGAGCACACGCTCGCTGTTCGATGGGGACCTCGACCCCAAGCGCATCATCTCCCAGATAGAGCTCCTACGTGGCCAAACCGTAACGCCGACAGACACGCTCATCATCTTCGACGAGATCCAAGAGGCGCCACGCGGGATCACCTCGCTCAAGTACTTCAACGAGCTTGCACCCGAATACCACATCGTAGCAGCCGGTTCCTATATGGGCCTCGCGCTCCGACGCGAAAACGAGTCATTTCCCGTCGGCAAAATCGACCAGCTCACCATGCGTCCCATGGGGTTTGCCGAGTTCGTTCGCGCCGTCGACGGCAACCCGCTCGCCGACGCCATCCTTGCCGCAGACATGAACCTTCTAGCAAACGTCACCGAAAAGCTCGTGCACTTGCTCAAGGAATACCTTGTTGTCGGTGGTATGCCCGAAGTTGTCTCCGCTTTCGCCGAGACACGCGACTTCATTGAAGCCCGAAGGCTTCAGCAGCAAATCATCGAGGCTTACGAATCCGATTTTGGCAAACATGCACCCGCCCGCATCGTCGAGCGCATGAGGTTGGTTTGGAAATCCCTTCCCGGCCAGCTTGCCAAGGAGAACAAGAAGTTTGTCTATGGCGCCCTTCGCCCTGGAGCGCGCGCACGCGATTTTGAGGAAAGCCTCCAGTGGCTCACGGACTACGGAATCGTTCATAAGGTGCCACGTGTTTCCGCTCTAAAGGCGCCGCTCTCGAGCTACGAAGACCTCTCGGGCTTCAAACTGTTCTGCATCGACACCGGCATCCTCGGAGCGCTCTCCGGTCTCTCTCCGGCCATCGTTCTTAACGGATCCGCTGTTTTTACCGAGTTCAAAGGTTCGCTGACCGAACAATACGTCGCGCAGGAGCTTTTGCTCCAGGACAAAACTCCCGTGTATTGGTCCTCTACCTCTGGCAATGCCGAAACCGACTTTGCCATCGACCATGCGGGAACCGTGCTTCCGCTTGAGGTCAAGGCGGCAGAGAACCTTAAAGCGAAGAGTCTGAAAATAGCCTGCGAAAAATTCAAACTCGAGCGTTGCGTGAGGAGCTCTCTGGCGGCATATAGAGACGAGGACACGCTCGTCAATATTCCGCTTTGGGAGATTGGGCAAATCGACAGGCTGGCATAAGTAGCTAAAATAGCCCCGTCCCAAAAAGACTAGTTTTAGAGGGTGCTCAGGCTCGGAGTCCAGGCGATGGTGGGGGTCGCGCCGTCGAGAACCTCATTGATGGTAGCGGCCATGCCGGCGAGCAGGCTGTTCTCGCTTACGGTGAGCGTGTCGTAGTTGCCGGCGCGCATGAGCTCGCGCATTACCACGGCACCGGCCAAGATCACGCTCGCGCGCTTGGGCTGCACGCCCGGCAACGCAGCGATGCCCGCAACATCAAGCGTGGACATACGCTCAATGGCGGCCGAGACCTGCTCCAGCGAAAGCTCGCGCAGGTGCACAAAGCTCGAGTCGTACGGCTCCAGTTCGTGGACCAGCGCCACGAGCGTGGTGACGGTGCCGCCCACCGCAACGAGGCGTTCGGCGCGCTCAAAGTCGCTGGGCAGGCCTTCAAAATAGGCGGCAAACTGCTCGCCTGCCCACGCGGCAGCGGCAGCAAGCTCGCCATCCGCGGGCGGCAACGCGGAGAAAAAGCGCTCCGTCACGCGGCGACAACCGATGTCCAGCGAGCGCGTTCCCTCCAGCGCAAAGACGCCGCGCTCCGGCGCGTACACGCCAGTCGCGAGCTCCGTGGATCCGCCGCCCGAATCGGCAACAATGATGCGCTCGCCGGCAAAGTCGTGCGCCACGCCGAAAAACGTCAGGCGCGCCTCGACCTCGCCCGGAATCACCTGTGGCTCAAGCCCCAGATCGCGCAGGCCGTCCAACAGCAGCGCGGCATTGGACGCATCGCGTGCGGCACTCGTACACGTGGTGCAGACGCACACGGCCCCAAAGGCACGGGCCTCGTCCACAAACATGTGACACGCAGCGAGCACACGCTCGACAGCCGCCTTGCAAAAGCGCCCCGTCGTGTCCACGCCCTCGCCCAGGTCGGTAATCTCGGTATGCTTGGACGATTCCACAATCGCTCCGCCCTCGACCTGGGCCAACACCAGTCGCGACGACACCGTTCCCAGGTCGATCGCGGCTACCTTATAGCGTTTGCAATTTGTCATTGCGGGCTCCCCTCCGGGCGCTATTTGCCGTTGGACACGACCGTCTGACCCTCGACGCCGTTAAACCCAAACAGCATGTCGAGCGCCTGGATGTACCACGGCGCGTCCTTGCCGACTTCTTCGATTTCCTTGGCCACTTCGCTGGCCTTCTTGGCGTTTGAGGACTTTTTGCTCGACGACGAGTCCGAATCGTCGTCCAAACCTAGCACGTCAATCTTCTTCTCGCCGGGCATCACCAGGCCCAGGTCCTCGGACGCCGCGTCCTTGATACCCTCCTCCGAGAGCAGCTTGTCGACGCTTTTTTGCAGCTCATCATTGTATTGCTGGCGAATCTCGACCTGCTTGGCCAAGATATCGCTCGAACGCTTTGCCACGTACAGATCGCGCACGGGGAAATACAGGCTCACGAGCACCAGCGCCACCACGATACCGATAAACAGCGGACGCAGAGGGCCATGCGTAAAGTCATAGATCGCCTTGACAACCGCGTTGTCGTTGGCGTAATGCATAAAGTCCGAGCCCGAAAGACGGCTCGAGGGCCTACTCGATTTGTCGTGTGCTTGAGTCGAGGGACGCGACGCATGCGACGAACGTGCCGGGCGCACCGGTCCATCTGCCAAGGTATTTGATTGAGCATTGGGGCGCGAGGTACTTGCCGGGCGCTGCGTGGAGCGGTCGGCGCCGGCATAAGCGGACCCACCGAGCTGCACCGTGCGCGCACGGCGAGGCGACGGCTCGCGCGAACCGGCGGAATAGTACCTGTTGTCGTAAATCTGATCCATGTGCGCCTTGTGCGGTTGAGGTTTGTTTGCGCTAAGTCCTTTAGTTATAGCACGAGCGCCCGCACCGCCTTCGCCAGCCTTTGCTCGACATAAAAAAGGCGCTGAGCCATATGGCCCAGCGCCCACAGCGCTTTGCGGCGTCCAGCCAAGGCGGGGCGGAACCGAGTCAGCCTCCTCCTCGCCAAATTCGCCCGTTTAGCGAATGTTGTAGAACGCGGCCTTGCCGGCGTAGCGCGCGCTGCCCTCGAGCTCGTCCTCGATGCGAATGAGCTGGTTGTACTTGGCGATACGGTCGCTGCGGCACGGGGCGCCCGACTTGATCTGGCCGGCATTGACGCCCACGACCAGGTCGGCGATCGTGGAATCCTCGGTCTCGCCGGAGCGGTGACTCACGATGCAGGCGTAACCGGCCTCCTTGGCGGTCTCGATGGCCTCGAGCGACTCGGTGAGCGTGCCGATCTGATTGACCTTGACCAGGATCGCGTTGGCGGCACCCAGCTCGATGCCCTTCTTGAGGCGCTCGGTGTTGGTGACGAACAGGTCGTCGCCCACCAGCTGCACCTTGTTGCCAATGCGACGGGTGAGCTCAACCCAGCCGTCCCAGTCTTCCTCGGCCATGCCGTCCTCGATGGAGATGATGGGATAGGTGTCGACAAGCTTCTCCCAGTAATCAACCATCTGGGCACTCGTGTACTCCACGCCCTCGCCCTTGAGCTCATACATACCGGTCTCAGCGTTGTAGAACTCGGTGGACGCCGGATCCATGGCGTACATGAAGTCGACGCCGGGCTTAAAGCCAGCCTTCTCGACGGCCTTGGTGATGTACTCGAACGGCTCGGCATTGGTCTTGAGGTTGGGCGCAAAGCCGCCCTCGTCGCCCACGCCGCCGCCCAGGCCGGCCTCGTGCAGCACGCCCTTGAGGGTGTGGTAGACCTCGGCGCACCAACGCAGGCCCTCGGCAAAGCTCGGGGCGCCCACCGGCATGATCATGAACTCCTGGAAGTCGACGTTGTTGTCGGCATGCACACCGCCGTTAAGGATGTTCATCATAGGCGTGGGCAGCAGGTGGGCGTTGACGCCGCCCAGGTACTGGTACAGCGACAGGCCCGCCGACTCGGCAGCGGCGCGGGCGACGGCCAACGACACGCCCAGGATGGCGTTGGCACCGAGCTTGGTCTTGTTGGGGGTACCGTCCGCGGCAATCAGCGCGGCATCGACGGCGCGCTGGTCGAAGGCGTCGAGGCCCACGACGGCGTTAGCGCACTCGTTGTTGACGTGCTCGACGGCCCGAAAGACGCCCTTGCCCAGATAGCGGCCCTTGTCGCCATCACGCAGCTCGCAGGCCTCAAAGGCGCCGGTCGAAGCACCCGAAGGCACCATTGCGCGGCCAAAGCTGCCGTCCTCGAGCACGACCTCGACCTCGACGGTGGGATTGCCGCGGCTGTCGAGCACCTCGCGACCGTAGACGTCCAAAATATCGCTCATGTTGTCTCCCTCTCACTTGGAAACGGGTTGAATGCTTGGCGACACGGCTTGCACGCTACAGCGGCGCGCAGGTTCATAAGTTAGCCTTATCGCACTTTTTGCATTATGCCCTAAGTTAGCCAAGGGATACAATCTTTTTAAAAAATAATAGGGGCGATGAGAAAGTCCGTCCCGTCGCCCCCGCAGTCTTACTCCTCTGCCTTTGCGGCATCCCAGAGGTCATTGAGGCCGTGGGTCGAAAGCTCGGCCAGATCCACGTGGGCGTCGGCCGCCATCTGCTCCATCGCGGCCCAGCGGCGGCGGAACTTTGCCGTGCTGGCACGCAGGGCGCTCTCGGCGTCGATTCCCTCCTTGCGCGCAACGTTGACCAGGGCAAAGAGCAGGTCGCCAAACTCCATCTCGCGCTCGGGCGAGCCGGGCTCCTCGGCCTCAAACTCGGCACGCTCCTCGGCGACCTCGTCCCACACATCCTGGACCGTCTCCCACTCAAAGCCCACGGCCGCCGCCTTGCGCGACACCTTCTGAGCTTGCATCAGCGCCGGCAGGTGCGTGGGCACGCCGTCGAGCAGGCCTTCGGGCGCAGCCTCGTCCGCCGCCACAGCCTTGTCCTTGGCAGCCTTCTCGGCAAGCTTGACCTCGTCCCAAATCTTGAGCACCTCGTCGGAGCTGTCGGCATCCGCATCGCCAAAGACGTGCGGATGGCGACGGATGAGCTTGGCGTCGATATCGTGCGCCACGTCGGTCAGCGTAAACTCTCCGGCGTCCGCCGCGATCTGCGCATGCAGTACGACCTGCATGAGCACGTCGCCCAGCTCCTCGCGCAGATGCGTGGCATCGTCGGCCTCGATGCAGTCGAGCGCCTCATAGGCCTCCTCGATCATATTTTTGCCAATGCTGCGGTGCGTCTGCTCGCGGTCCCACGGGCAGCCGTCGGGCTGACGCAGGCGCCAGATGGTCTGCACCAGATGCTGCAGCTCGGCCGACGCGTCGACCAGCGTGGACAGGTCGCGCGAGCCCTCGGCATTTTGCTGAGCCATGTGCTGCGCCATGGTTATTCCTCCTCCAGGATCACGTGACGGAACGCGCCGCCCTCGTAGATGCCGTAGCTGTGCGTACCGTCCTTGGGAATGCTCACGCTGCCGGGGTTGAAGAGCCACAGGCCCGGGTGCGCCTCGCTTGCCTCGTTAACCTTGATATGCGTGTGGCCGTAGACGAGCGCGGAGCCTTCGGGCAGCGCGGGCACGTGGTCGACGCTGTTGTGCATACCGGCGCCAAAAACGTGGCCGTGTGTCAAGAACAGCTCGCGGCCGGCCTCGTCGAACAACGTGGCGTAGTTGGCCATGACGGGAAAGTCGAGCACCATCTGGTCGACCTCGGCGTCGCAGTTGCCGCGCACCGCGATGATGCGGTCGGCCAGGGCGTTGAGCAGCGGAATCACGCGCTTGGGGGCGTAGTCGCGCGGCAGGTCGTTACGCGGGCCGTGGTAGAGCAGGTCGCCCAGCAGCACGATGCGGTCGGGCTGCTCGGATTCGATGGCAGCGCAGAGGCGCTCGGCCCAGTATGCCGAGCCATGGATGTCGGAGGCGATGAGGTATTTCATGGGGAGTCCTTTCGAAGCGGAGTTGATGGGGGCTGAATACGGGGTCCGGCGGATGTGGAGCCCATCTACCGTGTTACTCAAATCGCAGCGCCGCGCTCTGAGCCGCCTGCATCACGCGTTGGAGCGGCGCGCCATGCTCGCGGGCAAGGCGGGCGCAATCCTCGTATTCGGGAGCCGCGCGCTCGCTGCCGTCGGGCAGAGTCGCCACCTTAACGGATACCTCGCCCCAAGGCGTCGTCACCTGCTCGAATCGGCGCGGCAGGCAAACGCGTTCCATCACCTGGCGACGAACGGCGTTGGTCGTGGTTTCCAAAAAGATAATCGTCTGCAGGCGTTCGATATCCTCATGCGAGCAAATCACCTGCAGCTGCCATCCGGGGCGGCCTTTTTTGCAGTAGAGGGGCAGCCAGTGCACCTCGCGGGCGCCTGCCTCGCGCAGGCGGTCGGCGGCATAGGCGAGTACCTCGGGCGACGCATCATCGATGTCGCACTCCAGCTTGACGATGGTTTCGGGCGCATCGGTCTCACGGGACAGCGGAGATGTACTTCCACGTTGCATACGGTCCGAATCCTTTCCGCACGGGCTCGTTTTATTCACCCAAACGCTAGCACATCGAACGTGGCACAGGCGTGACTTTCGTCCGTCGTCGCCCTTGCCCCTATCCAAACATGTACGTCAGCCTCCAAACATGTCATTTTTTGTCGGTTTTGGAGGCTGACGTACACGTTTTGGAGCGGGCCGCACACGATCAAAATTGCGCCCGCATTCCGTCCACCACAAAGTTCGCCGCACTCAACAATTTTGAACTTTCTACGCAGTTCATCGGCTAAAAATTACCCTCGGCATACTTACCCGCTGCACGATGTTACTCTAGTTGCATTTGGCTAACTAAGCGGCTGCCGAGGACCCAGCCCGGCACCGTTACGGCATAGGAGGTTTCATGTTCGAGAAGCGGCTCTTCTCCCTGGTTCCGCAGGCAACGCCCTACATTGTGGCGAGCGTCCTGTTTAAATGGATCGCGCTGATGGCAAACATCACGGTGATGTGGATCCTCGCGCGCATTCTGGGCGGCATCGTTGCCGGCGGACTGCCGGCTGCACTCGCCGTCGACGCGCTCGCGCAGGCAACTCCGCCGCTCGCCGGCGCCATCATCGTGCGCGCCGCCGCCATCTATCTGGCGCAGCGTTCCGGTGACAAGGCCGCCTTCAAAGCCGTCCGCCGCGTGCGCTCGCTCGTCTACGACAAGCTCACCGCACTCGGCCCCTCCTACACCGAGACCGTCCCCACCGCCGAGGCCGTCCAGACCAGCGTCGAGGGCGCCACGCAACTCCAGGTGTACTTTGGCGGCTACCTGCCGCAGCTCTTCTTTGCGGGCTTGGCACCCATCACGCTGTTTGTACTGCTCGTGGGCCAGGCGGGTCTTCCCGCCGCGCTGCTGCTCGCCTGCGTTCCGGTCATCCCCGTCTCCATCATGATGGTCATGCGCAACGCCAAAAAGATCGGTGCCGAGTACTGGGGCAGCTATGTCGATCTGGGCGGCATGTTCCTGGAGGCCGTGCAGGGTCTCACCACCCTTAAGGTCTACCAGGCCGATCGCAGCTGGCACGAGCGCATCAACGCAGAGTCCGAGCGTTTCCGCACAGCGACCATGCGCCTGCTGGTGATGCAGCTGCGCTCCATTTGCGTTATGGACCTGGTCGTCTATATGGGCGCCGCGCTCGGCATTATCGTAGCCGCGCTGCAGCTCGCCACGGGCAAGATTGGCTTTGAGGCTGCCTTCCTCATCGTCTTTCTGTCGCAGGAGTTCTTTTTGCCCATGCGCCGCCTGGGATCGCTGTTCCACACGGCCATGAACGGCATGGCCGCCTCGCGCCGCATGTTTGGCATTTTGGATACGCCCGAGCCCGAGCGCGGCGATGTTGAGCTTGACGGTCGCGGCGATATCGAGCTCGCGGGCGTGAGCTATGCATACGGCGACCGCACGGTGCTGGACAGCGCCAGCGCGACCATTGCGCACGGCTCGCTCGTGGCACTCGTGGGCGAAAGCGGCGGCGGCAAGTCCACGATCGCGGGGATTATCGCGGGCCGCAAGGGTGCCTACCGTGGCAGCGTTCGCATCGGCGGCGTCGAGCTGCGCGACGCCACGGCCGCCTCACTCATGCGCGCCGTCACCCTGGTGCCCACCAACGGTTACCTGTTTGCCGGCACCCTGCGCGACAACCTGCTGCTCGCCCAGCCCAGCGCCACCGATACCGAGCTTTTGCGCGCACTCGACCGCACGCGCGTGGCGGCCTTTGTGCAGGCCAACGGCGGGCTCGACATGGTGATTAACGAGGGCGGCACCAACCTTTCGGGCGGTCAGCGCCAGCGCGTGTGCATGGCCCGCGCCCTGCTGCACGACTCGCCGATCTATGTGTTTGACGAGGCGACGAGCAATGTGGACGCCGCAAGCGAAGCCGCAATCGGCGAGGTCATTGCATCGCTCGCCGGCGGGCACACCGTAATCGTGGTGGCACACCGCCTGTCGACGATCGTAGGCGCCGATCAGATCCTGGTGCTGGAGCGTGGCCGTATTGTCGAGCGCGGGACTCACGGCGAGCTCCTGGCCACCGCGGGCGCCTATGCGCGCATGTGGAACAGTCAGGAGCAACTCTCGGCATATGCGTATGCGGAGGGTGATGCCGAGGATGCCGGCGCGGTTGAGGCTGTTGACGGCAGCCCCGCCTGTACCGATGGCCTCAACGGTGCTGGCTCGTCTTCCGCTGCCGCGGCGCCTGACTCCGGCCGCGCCCGTCGCTCGGCGCCGTCCATCATGTGGCGCATGATGGGGCTCGTCCGACCGCTTGCCGGCTGGCTTGTGCTAGCCGTCGCGCTGGGCAGCATTGGCATGCTCACTGCCGCGTTCGTGCCGGCCTTTGGCGCCTTTGGCCTTATGGCCGCGCTGGGCCGCAACGCCTTGGGGCTTGGTCTTATCGCAGCATGCGCGGCCTGTGCCGCCTGCGGCATCGCACGCGGGCCGCTCCACTACGGCGAGCAGCTCTGCAACCATTACATCGCATTCCGTCTGCTCGCACACATTCGCAACCTGGTGTTTGGCGCCCTGCGCCAGCTCGCCCCCGCCAAGCTCGAGGGCCGCGGCAAGGGCGAGCTCGTGAGCCTGGTCACCTCGGATATCGAGCTGCTCGAGGTCTTCTACGCGCACACCATCTCGCCCATTGCCATCGCTCTGGTCTGCACCGTTGTGTTTGAGGGCTTTTTGCTGGCTGTGAGCCCCGAGCTCGCGGGCATCGCGCTCGTGGCCTACGCGGTCCTGGGCGTGCTGCTGCCCCTGACCTCGGCCAAGGCGTGCGGCACCACCGGCCGCCAGAGCCGCGAGGGCGCCGGTAAGCTGGGTGCCTTTGTGCTCGACAGTCTACGCGGCGCGTCCGAGACTATCCAGTTTGCCGGTGGCGCCGATCGCAGCCGTGCCCTGGGCAAGCTGACCGAGCAAGTCGGCGCCGTGGACGCGCGCCTCAAGCGCCGCCAGGCGGCCAGCGAGGCCGTAGCCGATGCGCTTATTCTTGCGGCCAATCTGGTGATGCTCGAGCGTGCGCTGCAGCTGGTTTCTGCGGGAACGATTGATTTTGCCGCGGCGTTTGTCGCCGTCTTTACCTTTGTGTCGTCGTTTGGCTCGGTGATGGCCGTGAGCCGCCTGGGCGCCTCACTGCAGGAGACGCTCGCCTCGGGCGCACGCGTGCTCGATTTGCTCGACGAGCGGCCCCAGTGCGCCGAGGTCGCCGATGGACAGAACGTTGAGTTTGCCGGCGCCGCAGCCGAGCATGTGAGCTTTAGCTATGTGGGCGGCGTGGACGCGGGCGGTGCGGGCGCCACAGAGCAGGTCGCGAACGACACCGCTGCGAGTCTCATCCTCGACGACGTGACCTGCACCTTTGCGCCCGGTACCATGACCTGCATCATGGGGCGCTCGGGTTCGGGCAAGTCGACGCTGCTTAAGCTGCTCATGCGCTTTTGGGACCCCGCAGCCGGCACCATCACGGTGAGCGGCGTCGATGCCCGCCACATCAACACGGCGAGCCTGCGCAGCCACGAGGCCTATATGACCCAGGACACGCATCTGTTCTGCGGCACCGTACGCGAGAACCTGCTGGTCGCGCACGCCAACGCCACCGATGCCGAGCTGCTCGACGCTTGCCGCTCCGCCTCACTCACCACGCTCATCGACCGTCTGCCGCAGGGACTCGACACGCCCGTTGCCGAGCTGGGCGACTCGCTTTCGGGCGGCGAGCGCCAGCGCATCGGCCTTGCGCGCATCTTCCTCAACGACGCACCCTTCATCTTGCTCGACGAACCCACCAGCGCGCTCGATGCTCTCAACGAGGCGTCCGTGATGCAGGCAATCGACGAGCTCAAGCGCCGCGGCAAGACCATTGTGCTCGTGAGCCACCGTGCCAGCACCTGCGCGTTTGCCGATTTCTCGCTTTCGGTCGAGCATGGGAGGCTGAGCTAATGGCGCGCCCAGTCGACACACCGGAGCTAGCACGCAAACGTGAGCGTGAGGCCCAAATGGTGTCGCAGATGATTGCGCTGTGGTGTCGTGGGCATCATGGCGGCGGGCATGTGGTCGAACAGGCTGGCGACGATGAGTCCGTGCGCGTGAAACTCGGCCTTCGAACCATTACGCTCTGCCCCGAATGCGCCGAGCTGCAGAAATACGCCATCGCGCGCATTGAGCACTGCCCGCACATGGGCACCAAGACATTTTGCTCGGCATGTCCTTCGCATTGTTACCGGCCTGCCATGCGCGAGAAGATCCGCGAGGTTATGCGTTGGTCGGGACCGCGTATGATCCGCTATCGCCCCATCACCGCCGTGAGACACGCGATGGTAACAGTGCAGGCCAAACGCGCGGCGGCACGAAGCAAGTAGTCGCCGGCGCCGGCACGCGCCGCCCCGCCTTTCCACTCGATTTCGGCACCCGGCGTGCGCGGCGTGTTGAGAGCTGCACCATTACAATGGAGCGGATTCACCAAATGCAAAGGAGTCGCCATGCCCGCCTGCCCGCTGGTCGATTGCCATACTCATACCTCGTTCTCGGACGGGCACGCCTCGTTCGAGGACAACGTCCGTGCCGCTGCTGCCGCCGGCTGCCGCGTCATGGTCTCGACCGACCACCTTACCCTGCCCGCCAGTATGGATGCTAACTGCGAGGTGCAGGTCGTCAAGGGCGACTTGCCGGCACATCGTTTGTCCTTTGAGGACGCCCGCAAACTCGCCGCGCAGATTGCGCCGGAGCTCACCTTTATCTACGGTTTTGAATGCGATTGGTACGAGGGCTGCGAGCCCTTGGTAGAGCACTGGTCCCAGGGCGCCGTCGTACGTCTGGGCAGCGTGCACTGGATTGGCAACCCGGGCGATATTGCGGCAGGCGCCGCGGGCACGGCAGGGACAGAGGACGTCGCGCGCCCCGATACACCCGATTCCCTTTGCGGTTGGATCGACGACGATACCAACCTGCATGTTTGGGAAAACTTAGGCGTGCGCGGCGTGTGGGAGTGCTACGTCGATGACTGGTGCCGTGCTTGCGAAAGCTCACTCAACTTTGACGCGATGGCCCATCCCGACCTGGTCATGCGCTTTTCGAAGGACGGCTTTGCACCCGACTTTGACCCCGCGCCGTTTTGGGAGCAGATGGCCGAATGCGCCCACGATACGGGTCGCCGCGTTGAG
The DNA here is from genome assembly GCA_958350755.1 of uncultured Collinsella sp. Taxonomy (GTDB): domain Bacteria; phylum Actinomycetota; class Coriobacteriia; order Coriobacteriales; family Coriobacteriaceae; genus Collinsella. The sequence continues at coordinate 6,025 of CATWID010000035.1, read as the reverse complement.
GTCTCGACCGCCGCACCGCGCAAGGGGCTCGACGATTACTACCCCGCGACCGGGCTGTTGCGCCGCTTCGCCCATGCCGAGGTGCCCATCACCTTTGGCTCGGACGCGCACCGCGCCTGCGACATCTGCTGGAACATCCGCGAGGCCCAGGCCCACGCCTACGACTGCGGCTACCGGGCCTTCGATATCCCCCACCCCACCGGCGAATGGGAATCCACGCCCCTCGCCTAACTAGTCGTTTAAGAACGTCCCCAATGACTAGTGGCGGCGGGCGTTGAGTTCGCCGGCCAGTTCGTCGAGGGTGATGCCGTAGCGCTCGAGCGTCACGAGCAGGTGGTAGATCAGGTCGCCGGCCTCGTAGCGGATGTGATCGTGGTCGTTATCCTTGCAGGCCATGATCACCTCGCTCGCCTCCTCGGCAAGCTTCTTGAGCAGCTCGTCCTCGACGTCGGTCAGCAGACGCGCGGAATAGCTCTCCTGCGGCGGCGCATCGCGACGGCCGTGAATCACCTCGGCCAGTCCCGTCAGCGTCTCACCGATGTTTCCCGGCTGCACGTTAGCTGTTCTGACTCCCATGGTTATTTCCTCTCGTTACTGCAGCGTAAAGTAGGTACCGGTCTCATCGAACCGAGGCTTTGCGCCCTTTTTCTCAAAGAACTCGACGATGACGGCATGGGCCTCATTGAGCCTTTCCTTCTCGGCCTCGAGCCAAAGCGACTGCGCCCCGCAGGCATCAGTCAGGTGCACGCGGCATGGCACGCCCGCGCGGAGGAGCTCGGTGTTGCAGTCGGCGACCTCGAACGGCGTCACGACTTTCATCACACTCCCCCTTCCACGCGCTTAAAGAAGCAGGTACGGTTGCCGGTATGGCAGGCCGGGCCCGGTGAGTCCACCTTGACCAGCAGCGTATCGCTATCGCAGTCGGCCCAGAGCTCCTTGACCTCCTGCATGTTGTCACTCGTCGCGCCCTTGTTCCAGAGCTCCTGACGGCTGCGACTCCAAAACCACGTGGTCCCGGTCTTGAGCGTCAGCCCCACCGATTCCTCGTTCATCCAAGCAACCATAAGCACCTCACCGGTGTCATACTGCTGAACCACGCAAGGAATCAGCCCGCGGGCGTCGTACGTAAGTTTTGAAGGATCGGTTATCTCTTCCATTTCTCTCCCCAAATTCAAACTTCGCAGGTCGGCGAGGGTTGTCCAGGTGCCCGAGATTCCGAGCGACAAGCCCGACGACGCGTACTTAAAGTACGCGAGGAGGGTTGGAGCCGGAAGGTCGGGCGCCTGGGCAAGCCGCAGCGCTAGAAGTCCAACCTGACAGGGATGCCTTGAGAGGCCATATATTCTTTGACTTCGCGAATGCTGAAGGTTCCAAAGTGAAAGACGCTGGCCGCCAGCACGGCGTCGGCTTCGCCCTCGATCACGCCCTCGGCAAAATGCTCGAGCGTGCCCACGCCACCGCTCGCGATGACGGGAATCGGCACCGCACGCGCCACGGCGCGGGTGAGTGCCAGGTCAAAGCCGGCCTTGGTGCCGTCGCGGTCCATGCTGGTCAGCAAGATCTCGCCGGCGCCGCGGCGAGCCGCCTCCTCGGCCCACGCCACCGCGTCGATACCCGTGGCATTGCGGCCTCCCGCGGTAAAGACCTCCCACTTGTCGGCATCCGGCTGCCCAGGCAGGCCGACGCGCTTGGCATCGATCGCCACGACCACGGCCTGGCTGCCAAACGCCGCGGCAGCTTGGCTGATCAGCGACGGGTCGCGCACGGCGGCAGAGTTGAGCGATACCTTGTCGGCACCGGCCGCCACCATCGTTCGCATGCCCGCAAGGTCGCGAAAGCCACCGCCCACGGTGTAGGGAATAGCGAGCTCCTCGGCCGCGTGCGCCGCCATCTCGATGGTCGTCGCGCGGTTGTCGCTCGTCGCGGTAATGTCCAGGAAGACGACCTCGTCTGCACCCTCGCGGTCGTAGGCGCGCGCCAGCTCCACCGGGTCGCCAGCATCGCGCAGGCTCACAAAGTTGACGCCCTTGACCACGCGGCCGTCCTTAACATCCAGACAGGGAATCACGCGTTTGGCAAGCATGGGCTACTCCTTCCCTCGGGCGGCGGCCAACGCCTGGGCCAGCGTAAAGTTGCCCTCGTAGAGCGCACGACCGGTAATGGCACCCTCGATGGCATCCTCGCCCACCGCGGCCAGTGCGCGGATATCGTCGAGCGTCGAGATGCCGCCCGAAGCCACGACGGGAAAGCCCGCGACCTCGGCCACATGGCGATACGCCGCCACGTCGATGCCCGTCTGCATGCCATCGCGCGCGATGTCGGTATACACCAGATGCTTAAAGCCCAGCTCGGTGAGCTGCGCCACGGCGTCGTCGAGCGCCACACCCGCGCCGTCGCGCCAACCATTCACCTTGACCTGGCCGTCACGGGCGGCAATGTCTGCCACCAGTAACTCGCCAAAGCCTTGGGCCGCCACCTCGGCAAAACCCGGCTCAGTCACCAGCACGGTGCCCAGTGCGATGCGACGCGCGCCGTAGCCGGCCAGCTCGTCGATGCGCGCGAGCGAGCGAACGCCGCCGCCCACGTCCACGGACAGGCCGTCGACGCTGCAGATGGCCTTAATCGCCGCCGAGTTGGCAGCGCACGCGTCCTCGTCCTCGCCAAAGGCAGCGGACAGGTCGACGACATGCACCCAGCTCGCGCCCTGCTCGGCAAACGAGCGGGCGACGGCCACGGGGTCGTCGGAATATACCTTGCAGCGGCTCCGGTCGCCGCACTCCAGGCGCACGACCTTGCCGCCGATCAAATCGATTGCAGGAAACAGGATCATCGGCCAACCTCCTCGACGATGTTGACGAAGTTCTTAAGGATGCGCTGACCAAGCGCGGAGGATTTCTCGGGATGGAACTGACAGCCCCACGCGTTGCCGTGACGCGCGATGCACGGGAAGCTCCGCGTGTAGTGCGTGCGCGCCAAAACATCAGCGGCATCGGCGTCGTCGGCCACCGCGTAGCTGTGGGTGAAGTACATGTTGGCACCCTCGGCAAAACCGGCGAGCAACGGATCGGCCGAACCGGCGGGCGTCATGTGCACCTGGTCCCAGCCCACGTGCGGCACCTTCAGGCGGCTCGACTCCAAGCGCGTGCACGAGCCGCGCATGATGCCCAGGCCATCGACCCAGGGGCTGCCAGACTGCTCAGGGGTGCTGCCGTCTGCAGCCATGCCCTCGCCCGCAGGAACGCCCTCGTCGCCGCGCTCAAAAAACAGCTGAAGGCCCAGGCAGATGCCGAGCAGCGGAGCTCCGGCGGCAACGGCATCGAGCACGGCCGCCTCCTCGCCGCTCTGGCGCATAAAGGCGATCGCGTCATAGAACGCGCCCACGCCCGGAATGACCAGGCCGTCGGCGCGGCGGATTTGCTCCGGGTCGTCCGATGTACAGGCGGCGGCACCGGCGCGCGCAAGCCCGCGCACGACGCTCGACAAGTTGCCCTTGTGGTAGTCGACCACCACGATCTTCGGTTCGCCCACGCGACCCTCCCTCTTCTCTTTGTCCAAAACCACCACAAAGGGGACAGGCACCTTCGTGGTGGTTTTACCCTTGTGACGGTTACAGTGAGCCCTTGGTGCTGGGGATGCCCTGCACGCGGGGATCGAGCTCGCAGGCGTGGCGCATCGTGCGGCCCACGGCCTTAAAGGCGGCCTCGATAATGTGATGCGAGTTACCGCCCGCCAGTTCGCGAACGTGCAGCGTGAGCTTGGCATCGCGCGCGAAGGCGTAGAAGAACTCGACGGCCAGCTCGGTATCAAAGCTGCCCACGCGCTCGGTGGGCACGGGCAGCTCGCAGTAGGCCTGCCCGCGGCCCGAAATATCAACAGCAGCCATCACAAGCGTCTCGTCCATGGCGATCGCCGCGTCGGCAAAGCGCGTAATGCCCGCCTTGTCGCCCAGCGCCTGACAAAACGCCTCGCCCAGCACAATACCCGTGTCCTCGACGGTGTGGTGCGCATCGACCTCTACGTCGCCCACCGCGTGCACCGTCAGATCGAACAGACCATGGCGGCCAAAGGCGTTGAGCATGTGGTCGAAAAACGGCACGCCGGTCGAGATATCGCACACGCCGCTTCCGTCCAGGTCGAGCTTTACGACAATGTCGGTCTCGCCCGTCTTGCGGGTTACCTCGGCATAGCGGTCCATCTACATCTCCTCCTTCACCAGCGCGGCAAACGCGGCCAGCACCTCGTCGTTTTCCTGCGGGGTGCCCACGGTAATGCGCAGGCAGTCCGCGAGCCCCGGCGCGTAGCTAAAGTCGCGCACCAGAATCGAATACTCGTCGCGCAGACGCTCGCGCACGCGCGTGGCATGCGGCGTGCGCACGAGCACAAAATTCGCCGCGCTCGGCCATGCCTCCACGGGCATGCCCTCGGCAGCCATTGCGCGCAGGGTGCACAACTCGCGCTCGCGCTCGGATGCGATCTGTGCCACCACGGGCGTGTAGGCATCACGGGCACGCACGCAGGCAAGTGCTGCCGCCTGGCTCAGCACGTTAACTGAATAGATCTGGCGAATCGCCGCGAACACGTCGATGACTTCCGGCGCCGCGATCACGTAACCCAGACGCGTACCGGCAGCGCCAAACGCCTTGGACAACGTATGCAGAATCACCAGGTTGGGATGCTCGGCGATAAGCCCCTGCGCCGTGGTGACCGCGCCAAACGAATCGTCGGCAAACTCCACGTAGGCCTCGTCAACCATGACCATGCCGGGGCACGCATCGCACAGCGCCGCGACAAAGTCGAGCGGTGCCACGTCACCCGTGGGGTTGTTGGGCGAGGTCACGATTGCCAGGTTGCACTCGGACGCCGCCGCAAGCACGGCTGCCTGGTCGAGCTCAAAGGTCGCGGGGTCGCGCCACACGTCGCGCACCTCGGTCTGACAGAGCGACGCAAAGAACGCATACTCGCTAAAGCACGGCGGGCAGTTGAGCAGGGTCCGTCCCGCGCCGCCAAACGCCAACAGGTAGTTATAGAGCAGCTCGTCGCCGCCGTTGCCCACGCAGACATTCTCGCGCGTCACGCCATGCCAAGCGGCAAGCTCGTCGCGCAGGTCGTTGGACATGGGGTCGGGATAGCGGTTGAGCGGCGTGGCGGCAAGCGCCGCATCAACCGCCTCGCGCACGTCGGCCGGCACGGGGTAGGTGTTCTCGTTTGCCGAAAGGTTGATGCGCGTGGGCGTAAAGTTGGGATCGTAGGGCTCAATGCCGGCCAAGTAGGGCTGGACGAGCTCCTTCATGCGCGGCGTGAGTTCGGCCATATTAGGCCTCCTTGCCAGTCGCGCCGGCGCCATCCGCGCTTGCAGCCGCCAGGTCCACGCCCTCGGCAACCGTCGCCACGGCGTCGCCCGGCCAGGCAACCTTGGTCAGGTCGGCCGCGGCGAGCGACTCGGCGCTCACGGCATCCTCGCCCTGCTCCAACACGCGGCGGCGCAGTGCGGCCGAAAGCGCGTGTGCCCACAGACCCTCGGCCTCGGCCAGGCGCTGCGTAGCGGGAGCGTCGGAGAGCAGGCCCTCGGGCGTATAGCAGATAACGCTCGAGCGCTTAACGAACTCTTCGACCGAAAGCGGGTTGGAGAACATGGCCGTGCCGCCGGTCGGCAGCGTGTGGTTGGGGCCGGCGACGTAATCGCCGAGCGGCTCGGAGCTCCAAGCGCCCACAAAGATGGCGCCGGCGTTGCGAATGCCGCCGAGCAGGCCCATCGCGTCCTTGCAGTGCAGCTCAAGGTGCTCGGGCGCCACGGTGTTCACGGCCTCGACGGCGGCAGCCATGTCGGCGGCAACCACGATGGTGCCCTCGTTATCGAGCGAGGCGCGCGTGATCTCGGCGCGCGGGGACTGCGCCACCAGGATGTCGATGCCGGCCTCGACCTCGCGCGCAAACTGCTCGTCGCAGGTCACCAGATAGCAGGCTGCCAGCGGATCGTGCTCGGCCTGCGCCATCAGGTCGGCCGCGACCACCATAGGTTTGGCCG
>CATWID010000034.1 GCA_958350755.1 uncultured Collinsella sp. | reverse complement strand
TTAAATTACAAGATTAAAGATTAGGTGAGGAGTATGTTTAATTTAGATTTTATGACCTCGCCAAACGAACACGCTAAGCCAGTGCAGCTCGCGTATCAAACAGAGCCTTTGCAATCACGGCCGTAACCTCGCTCGAGCGGTCGCTCCACGGCATCGATGTCATGACGCTCATGACATAGGTACAGCCATCGATGCCGATAAGGCCCGCATCGCATGTCGAATAGTAACCATCCTCGCTAATCCAGCCTGCCTTGTTGCGCACCAAAACCTGCTCGTCAGCAATGCCATCGCGCACTCATTTAAGTCTGTCCCCAATGAGTGCCCTGGGGGCGAAAAGGGCTCGCTAGCCGATGGCGTTTTTGAGTTCCGCACGGCGCTTTTTCATGCCGGCCATGACGGCGTTGCGCAGCTCGGGCATGCGCGCGGTATCCATCTGGGGCACGCCCTCGAGCTTATAGGGAATACCCAGCTGCTCGTACTTGACGACACCCATCGTGTGATACGGCAGCATTTCCAGGCCCACCACGTTGTGCCATGGAGCGATCAGGCGACCGAGCTTCTCGCATTCCTCCGCCGTATCGGTGATACCCGGCACCACCACGTGGCGAATAACAACCTTAATCTTGCGACGGGCAAGCTCATCGCCAAACGCCAGGATGCGCGCAGGATCGCAACCGGTCAGCTTTTTATGCTCAACCGGATCGGCATGCTTGATGTCGAGCAGCACCATATCGGTCTCGTTGAGCACGGCATCGAACTTCTCGGGATGCTGAGGGTCGAAGGCGTAGCCACAGCTATCCAGGCAGGTATGTACACGACCATCGGGGTTGTTGTGCATTGCACGGAACAGGTCGGCCAAAAACTCGGGCTGCAGGAGCGGCTCGCCACCGGACACCGTAATGCCACCGCTGCGATAGAACTCGTGGTTACTCTGGAACTCATCCATCAGGTGCTCGACGGTCACCATGGTGCCGCCGTTGACCGACCAGGTATCGGGATTGTGGCAATACGCGCAGCGCATGGGACAGCCCTGAACAAACACCACAAAGCGGATGCCGGGTCCGTCGACCGTTCCCATCGTCTCGATCGAATGCACGCGGCCAAGGGCAAACGCAGAGTCCTCGGGACGAGCGTCCACACCCTCAAGCGTCATTTCTGCCATTCGCGCTACCTTGCCTCTCCTTGGATGCAACCAATTAAAATGCCAGAGTCATTCTAGCCCATGCGTTTGCGTTTAAACGCCTCGGACTAGAACGGCACGTTTTAATCTATCCCCCATCACCAAGGCTGGGGGCTACGTCGAGATGTCAGGCTGGAGAACGCTCGCCTGCGGCCTTTACGCCTTAAGCGTAAGCACCGCGCCAAAGGCGGTCGGGCCGCAGTGGCTCGAGATGACGCCGCCGACCTGAGTCCAGGTAACGTCCTTAAAGCCCAGGTCGTGCGCATAGACTTCCATATCGTCGCGCAGCTCCTCGGAAAGGCCCACTGAATACGCCAAACCAATGTGCGAGTAATCAATATCGCCCTTCGCAACCATGTGGTCAATAAAGGCACGGGCACATTTGAGCATAGAGCCGCGGAGCTTCTTGGTCGCCACGAATTTGCCACCCGTTACCTCAATGCAGGGCTTAATCTTGAGCAGATGGGCGCCAAGAAACGCGACGTTGGACAAGCGACCACCCGCCTTAAGGAAGGCAAGGTCCGTAGGAACAAAGCCCAGCAGCACGCGGTCCATCACCGAATTGGTAAAGGCGAAAATCTCGTCGACGGTGGCATCCGGATGGGCTTCGATATACTTGGCGGTCTCAACGGCGACAAGCGACTGGCCCACCGACACAAAGCGCGTATCCATGGAGAAGACGTAATCGCGGCCCTTTGCCGCAATCTTCGACGACTGATGCGAGCAGGTCGTAACCTCGGAATACGCAAGATGCAAAATGGTCGCGTCGGGCTGCTCGGCGTGAATGCGGTCGTACACATGCGCAAAATCCGCCGGCGAGCAACCGCTGGTCTTGGGCATCACGCCAAACTCGTTGCAGCGCGAGTAAATCTCAAGCGGGTCGATCGATCCGTCTTCGACGGTCTCGTCACCAATCGTGACATGCATGGGCACGCGCATGATGCCATAGCGCTCGCAGAGCTCCGGCGTCACATCCGAACCAGACTCAACCACGATTACGTACTTGCCCATTATCATCACGACCCATCTCGACGTTGGCTTTTCACTACATGACACACGCCCGGCGCACTGTTGCACAACGGCGTCCAAGCGCCAAAGAGACGCCGCCCTTTGCACATAACAAAGGACAGCGTCTCCCTGGAAAACTCCGTGCTTAACTGAGATTCTACACGGTTTATTGCTAAGTGTTACTTACTCCGCAAACGGTAGCTATACGCGATAAACGGTAGCGCAACTAAGAAAGTATCCCCAACGATCAATCTATTAGGAGAGTTCCGCCTAAAGGGTGACTACACAGGACCCCGCCGGGGCTGTTTGGGCTACCTCCCAAAACTTTCCGCAGGACGCAAGAAGCCCTCGCCGCACGAAGTGCGCAGCGAGGGCTTCTTGCATGTCCGAGGACGTTTTGGGAGGTAGCCCAAACAGCCCCGGCGATCCTGCGGGAGTTAAACCCCTTTAGAACTTGTTGTGGAAGGTACGCGAAATGACCTCGTCCTGCTGCTCCTTGGTGAGCGTGTGGAAGTTCACGGCATAGCCGGAAACGCGGATGGTCAGCTGCGGGTACTTCTCGGGGTGAGCCTGAGCGTCGAGCAGCGTCTCACGGTTGAAGACGTTGATGTTCAGGTGGTGGCCACCCTTCTCGGCGTAAGCGTCGAGCATGTGGACCAGGTTATCGGCCTGAGTCTCGGAAACTTCAGAAACCTTCATAATGTGTCTCCTTCGATCGATAGGCGCCGGCCGAAACCGGCGCGCTAATCAGTAATCGTTATTGTTAGTATAGCACTAACAATAGTTACTCGCCCAGCTGATCAAGGTCGATATCGCCAAAGAACACCTGGTCCTCCTTGCCGAGCGCACCCGGGATGATGGAGAAGGTGTTGGAGATGCCGTCCTGAGCATCACGGAACGGGAGCTTGGAAACCGAAGACAGCGAAGCGATGGCGCCGTGGCTATCGCGCTTGTGCATGGGGTTAGCACCCGGGGCGAACGGCTGGCCAGCCTTGCGGCCGTCGGGCGTGGAGCCGGTCTTCTTACCGTACACGACGTTGGAGGTAATGGTCAGAACCGAGGTCGTAGGCACGGAGTTGCGGTAGGTGTCGTTCATGCGGATGTACTCCATGAACTGGTGCACAACGTCGTGAGCGATCTGGTCGACGCGGTCGTCGTCGTTACCGTACTTGGGGAACTCGCCCTCGGTCTCGAAGTCGACGATGATGCCGTTCTCGTCACGGACGGGGTGGACCTTGGCGTACTTGATGGCGGACAGGGAGTCAGCCACGACGGAAAGGCCAGCGATGCCCGTAGCGAACCAGCGATGCACGTGCTTGTCGTGCAGAGCCATCTGGATGCGCTCGTAGCAGTACTTGTCGTGCATGTAGTGAATGATGTTCAGCGAGTTGACGTACACGCCAGCGAGCCACTTCATCATGTCGTTGTACTTGGCCACAACGTCGTCGTAATCGAGCGTATCGCCCTCGACGGCGCGGTACTTGGGGCCGACCTGCTTCTTGGAGACCTCGTCAACACCGCCGTTGAGCGCGTAGAGCAGGCACTTGGCCAGGTTGGCACGGGCGCCGAAGAACTGCATCTCCTTGCCGATGCGCATGGAGGACACGCAGCAGGCGATACCGTAGTCGTCGCCGTGGTAAACGCGCATGAGGTCGTCGTTCTCGTACTGGATCGAGGAGCTGGCGACAGAAGTCTTGGCGCAGAACTTCTTGAAGTTCTCGGGCAGACGGGTCGACCACAGAACGGTCATGTTGGGCTCGGGGCTGGTGCCCATGTTCTCGAGCGTGTGCAAGTAGCGGTAGCTCATCTTGGTAACGAGCGTACGGCCGTCGACACCCATGCCGCCGATGGACTCGGTGACCCACTGCGGGTCGCCGGTGAACAGGGCCTGGTACTCGGGGGTACGGGCAAACTTAACCATGCGAAGCTTCATGATGAAGTGATCCACGAACTCCTGGATCTGCTCCTCGGTGAAGGTGCCGTTGGCAAGGTCGCGCTCAGCGTAGATGTCGATGAACGTGGAGGTACGGCCGATGGACATAGCGGCGCCGTTCTGCTCCTTAACGGCAGCGAGGTAGGCGAAGTACATCCACTGGATGGCCTCCTGCGTGTTGGTAGCAGGGTTGGAAATGTCGAAACCATAGGTCTCGGCCATCATCTTGAGCTCGCCGAGGGCGCGGATCTGCTCCTGCAGCTCCTCACGATCGCGGATGTTGTCGGCGGTCATGACCGTCGGGGTGGAAGCCTTCTGGGCCTCCTTGTCCTTGATCAGGTAGTCGACACCGTACAGGGCGACACGACGGTAGTCGCCAATGATGCGGCCGCGGCCATAGCCATCGGGCAGACCGGTGATGATGTGGGCCGAACGGCAGGCGCGCATCTCGGGGGTGTAGACATCGAAGACGCCGGCGTTGTGGGTCTTGCGCTCGAAGGTGTAGCGCTCGACAACGTTCTCGTCGATCTTGTAGCCGTGCTGGCTGGCAGCCTGGCAAGCGATGCGGATACCACCGTTGACGTGCAGCGCACGCTTGAGCGGCTTGTCGGTCTGGAGGCCGACGATGGTCTCCTTGTCGCGATGGGCGTTATCGATGTAGCCAGCGGGGTGGCTCACGATACCCGTGACGGTCTTGGTGTCCATATCGAGGACGCCGCCCTGCTCGCGCTCCTTGAGCAGCAGGTCGAGAACCTCGCCCCACAGCTCCTTGGTACGCTCGGTCGGGCCGGCGAGGAACGACTCGTCGCCCTCGTAGGGGGTGTAGTTCTTCTGGATGAAGTCTCGGACGTCAACCTCTCCCGTCCAGATGCCTTCCTTGAAGCCTTCCCATGCCTCCTGCATTGTGTAACCACGCTCCTAGTTACGTGTAATGCGGCGCACTCTCACACCGCTGCTTATTGAATTCTTGAATGTTAGACCTGCATGACCGGCTTCATTCGCCTTCCGTCGCGCGTTAGCGCAGGGAAAAACGTTTATTCACCTTGGTCTTGCAACCCTAAACCCAAGATTTCACCCGTTAGTGAAGGATAACATAGCCACTCCCTTCATCAGGGCTGTTATATGTTCCTTTTTTTATACCATTAGGGCGTTTTTAACAAATCCGCAGGAAATGCGAGCGAGAGCAACTACCGTTCACCGATTTGTTTGGTATATTTCCTTGCCTTTGTACGACGTTCACTCTAGCTGTTATGCCAGTTTTAGCAGGGTAAAGTGCCCCAGAGACCCCGCAGAAACTGCAGGGCGGCCACGGGATTTCCCCCGGGACCGCCCTGTGGCATGGTTAGTTATTTAGCTTTGATTGCCGCTTGGCATTAGGCGGCTGCGGCGGCCTTGTCGGTCGTTGCCTTGCTGTGGCCCTGACCCTCAAAATGCTTGTAGCACCAGCTGGTGACCAGCGGGGTCAAAATGGCCGTCACGATAGCACATGCTGCAACCTGCGCCGTAGCCGTCGCGAGCACCGCGCCGCCGTACATGGCCTCGTTGACGCTTGCCATGGCAGCAGGCGTGGCCACATTGGCTCCGGCGCAGCTCGAAATGGCCGCACCTGCGACACCCGTACCGCCCGTGAGCTTATCGACCGCGATGACGGGAATTGCAAAGACTACCGAGCAGATCACGCCGAGCAGGATGCCGGGAAGACCACCGTTGATAAGCTGGCCAAAGGTCATGGTCGAGCCCATGGCAAAGAAGACGAGCACGATGATGGCGGAAAGTGCCGGTGCCATCATCTTCTTAAAGCTGGGGAAGAGGTTACCCAGAATAATGCCGACGACGATCGGCAGGATGGCGCCCACGAGCGACCAACCGATCGGAGCCTGACCGGCAGCGCCGAGCACGATCATCGTGACCGGAGGGCCGACAACCAGCGTGGTGATTGCGACGGCACCACGCTCGGCCTCATTGCCCATGGTGCCCATCAGACCAGCGTACATAGCGTTGTTGGCGCCGGTGCAAGCGGCCAGCATCACCATGGCAGAGATGCCAAACAGGTTGTCGTTGAATACATAAAGGATGAGCAGCGACACGGCAACGACCACGATCTGCTTGACGGCGATGATGATGGCGCCGCGGGCAGCGGCGGCAGGAGCGCTCTTAAACGAAATCGTCGTACCGACGATGAGCAAAAAAGCGCCAACAAGCGGGCCTGCGCCCTGCTGGGTCATGCCGAGCGTAAAGCTGCCGAGCGTTTTGAACAGGTCGGGGAACAGCGTGTTGAGCAGGCAGCCCAACAAAAGCGGCACCAAAATATTGGCACCCGGGATGGAGGACATCTTAAAGAACGGCTCCTTTGCCGCCGGCGCCTCCACCGCAGTCGATTCACTCATTTATATCTCCTTTTGATGCGTGCGACACGCGGTCACACGCTCCTGTGCCAGAAAGAAGGCGACGGTCCCGAGTCGCAGGAGCCGTCGCCGAATTAACGTCGCGGGGTATTACCCGTCCAGAACGATGCCACCGTCGCAGTCACCGATCTCGCCGTTCACGAAGCTAGCGAGGTCGGAAGCGAAGAAGAGCACCATCTGCGCGGGCTCGCTTGCCTGGGCGGCACGGCCCAGAGGAATACCGTTGATGATGCGCTGAGAGTTCTCGTCAGAGAGAATCGAGGTCATATCGGTAAGGGTGAGCGACGGGCACACGGCGTTGCAGCGGACGCCAAACTTGCCGCCTTCCTTGGCGACTGCCTTGGTTAGACCGTTAACACCGGCCTTGGAGCTCGCGTAAGCCGCGGTGCCGAGCAGGCCGCCACCGATCTTGCCCGCAACGGAACTCACGTTGACGATAGTGCCGGCATGGGCCGCCTTAAAGTGCGGGTACACAGCATTCATCATAGTGAAGGTACCGTTGAGGTTGATGTCGATGGTACGACGCCACTCGGTGTCATCGATCTCGTCGAACTTCTTGGTGCTGATGACGCCAGCACAGTTGATCAGGATGTTGGTTTGCGGCAGGTCCGTAAAAATCTGCTCGACGGTCTCACGCGCCTTGGGCGCATCGGCAACATCGAGCTGATAGAACTTGTTGCCCTCGCCAAGCTCGACCACAGCGGCCTCGCCCTTGGCAGCGTTCCTTGCGATGAGCGCGACGTGTCCGCCGCCCGCGACGATGCCCTTGGCGATCTCGAGGCCAATGCCCTGAGTGCCGCCGGTAACGATCGCGGTTTTGCCCGTGAAGTCAAATGCCATGACTCCAACCCCCTTGATTCAGGTGTCTCCTTGCGGGAAGTTGGAGCATCGCACGTGGCGATAAATGAGTCCCAGTCGTCATGGTGGTGACAACCCCTCGCCTAACCGCGGGCATAGTAGTTCTTTGAAACGCTTCAGCAATTGAATTTTTTAACTCTTTATGCGCTCTTTATATTGCCCACTGCATGAGGCCCGAATATGCGGGTATCATCTTTCACCGAAAATAGTTTCTAGTGTTAGGGGTTTTCGGTGGAAGATACCGATTTCCATGAGCTTGGACGTCAGCTCTTAACTGAGTTTGGCAGCATGCATCAGCGCATTTCGCGCTTTGCGGACAAAGCTCTCGGCGGCGAGATGGCTGTCATGCGCGCTCTCATGCTCGCTGGCGGTTCGCTCACGCCGAGCGAACTCGCTGATCGCGCCTGGGTCTCGAGCGCCCGCATCGCCAACATCCTGCGCGCCCTCGAAACCAAGGGCTGGGTCGAGCGCGAGCACTCAAAGACCGACCGTCGTCGCGTACACGTCACGGTGACCGACAAAGGCCGACAAGATCTCGAAATCAAACGTCGGGAATTCGAGAAACGCACCGCGGCCTTCCTCGAGCAGCTCGGCGAAACAGATACCCAAGAGATGGTGCGCCTCCTAAGGCGTGCCAACGAAATTATCGATCGCAATCAAGAAAGGAGAGATGCCGAGTGAGGATTCTCAAGCTCTTTAAAAAGCATATCCTGGCGCTACTCACGGCTATCGTACTTATCGTAATCAGCTGCAATGCCGACCTAGCGCTACCTACGTATATGAGTGACATCGTCAATGTGGGCGTGCAGCAAGGCGGCATCGCCTCGCCCGTACCCGACACCATTCGCGCCGAATCGCTCGACGACCTTGAGCTCTTTATGAGCGCCAAGGACGCCAAGACGGTAGAAGCTGCGTTTGGCAAGGCAGACAAAAACGGCATTCGCACGTACAAGGGAACCGAGGATGAGCGCGCCGACGGCAGCAAGCTCGCCGATATCATGAGCCTGCCCGAAACCGTCGTCCTTTCGCTCAACCAGGGCATCGACGCCAGTTCCATGGGCGACATGATGGGCGCGTCCAGCGAGAAAGACAGCGACGCCGCCCAGGCCATGCCCACCCCCGAGCAGATGGCGGCGATGACGCCCGAGCAGCTCGCCGAGATGCAGCAAAAAGCCGCAGCGGCGCAGAATATGCAAAAGCAGATTGATGCCGACGGCGGCAAGATCACCATGAAGAGCCTGCGTCTAGGCGTTGAGGGCGGTCTGGTAGACCAAAGCAAGCTCGTCGAGGGCGCCAATGAAATGGCAGACAAAATGGGCTCCATGTCGGGCTCCATCGTGACCCAACGCGCCGTGAGCTATGTACAGGACGAGTACAAGGCACAGGGCATCGACCCCGCCGACGTGCAGAACGCCTACCTGGACCGCATGGCGACCACGATGTTTGGTCTGTGCCTGATCTCGCTGGTCGCCACCATCCTGACCGGCGCCGTGGCCTCGCGCACCGCCTGTTCCATCGCTCGCGACCTACGCCGCGAGACCTTCAACAAGGTTATGCACTTCTCGCCGGCCGAGGTGGGCAAGTTTAGCCAGGCCTCGCTCATCACTCGCTGCACCAACGACATTCAGCAGATTCAGATGGCCGCAACCCTGTTTATCCGCATGTGCCTACTGGCGCCCGTCATGGGCATCGTCGCCGTCATGCGCGTCCTGGCCAACCACACCGGCCTGGAGTGGACCATCGCCGTGGCCATCATCGCGGTCTCGGCCGTCGTCGGCGTGCTTATGGGCCTCACCATGCCCAAGTTCAAAAAGATGCAGAGCTTTGTGGACCGTGTGAACCTCACCGCCCGCGAGCTGCTCGACGGCCTTATGCCTATCCGTTCGTTCAACCGCGAGGAGCATGAGCTCGAGCGTTTTGACAAGGCGTCGCTCGACCTGATGACCACGCAGCTCTACACCAACCGCGCCATGAGCTTTATGATGCCGCTCATGATGCTCGTCATGAACTGCATCACCGTGCTTATCGTCTGGTTTGGCGCCCAGGGCGTGTCCGACGGCGTGATGCAGGTCGGCAACATGATGGCGTTTATCTCCTATACCATGCAGATCGTCATGGCGTTTATGATCCTCACCATGGTTTCGGTCATCCTGCCCCGCGCCGAGGTCGCAGCCGAGCGCGTGGAAGAGGTCATCACCTGCCCCACGAGCATCAACGACCCTGCCTCGCCCAAACTGCCCGCAGCCAGCGCGCCGCGCGGTGAGCTCACCTTCCGCGACGTGAGCTTCCAGTACCCCGATGCCCGCGCCGATGTCATCAGCGGTGTGAACTTCACCACGCACGCCGGCCAGATGCTCGGCATCATTGGCTCCACGGGCTCGGGTAAGTCCACGCTCGTGCAGCTGATTCCGCGCCTGTACGACGTCACGGGCGGCAGCATTTCGCTCGACGGCATCGACGTGCGCGACATGACCCTTTCCGATCTTCGCCGCCGCATCGGTTACATCCCGCAGCAGGGGCGCCTGTTCTCGGGCACCATCGAGAGCAACCTCAAGTTTGCCAGCGACATGGTAAGTGACGAGGATATGCGCCAGGCGGCACGCGTCGCCCAGGCGGAAGACTTTATCGCCGAGCGCGAGGGCGGCTACGACTCCCCCATCAGCCAGGGCGGCTCCAATGTCTCGGGCGGTCAGCGCCAACGCCTGGCCATCGCCCGCGCGTTGGCCAAAAAGCCCGAGGTCGTGGTGTTCGATGACTCGTTTAGCGCCCTCGACTACAAGACCGACGCGCGCCTGCGCGAGGAGCTTGCCAAAAACGTCACCGACGCCGCGCTCGTGGTCGTGGCCCAGCGCATCGCGACCATCATGCACGCCGACCAGATCATCGTGCTCGATGACGGCCACGTAGTGGGCACCGGCACGCACGAGGAGCTGCTGCGCAGCTGCCCGGCGTACCTGGAGATCGCACAGTCGCAGCTTTCCGCCGAGGAGCTGGGGCTTACCCAAGAAGAGATTGAAGCCGTTATGGAAGGAGGCGAGCGCTAATGGCAGACGAGACCAAGACTCAGATTCCCAAGCCCACCCGCCAGCGTGGTCCCATGGGCCGCATGGGCGGCATGGGCCGCGGCGAAAAAGCCAAGGACTTTAAGGGCACCATGAGGCAGTTGCTCGGCTATATCGGCCAGCACAAGATTGCCGTGTTTGCCGCCGTCGCCTTTGCCGTGTGCTCGGTCATCTTTAATATTGTGGGGCCCAAGGTGCTCGGCCAGGTTACCACCAAGCTGTTCGAGGGCCTGGTTGCCAAGGTCAACGGTACCGGCGATGTCGACTTTACCTGGATCGCCAAGACGCTCGGCTTTTTGCTCTGCCTGTACCTGGCGAGCTCTGCCTGCAGCCTGATCCAGGGCTGGCTCATGACCGGCGTCACGCAAAAGATCTGCTACCGCATGCGCAAGGAGATCGCCGCCAAGATCGCTGTCGTTCCGATGAGCTACTTCAACGGCCACAGCAAGGGCGACGTACTCAGTCGCATCACCAACGACGTCGATACGCTCGGCCAGTCGCTCAACCAGAGCGTGACGCAGCTCATCACGTCTGTCACACAGATTATCGGCGTGCTCGTCATGATGCTGTCGATCAGTCTGCCGCTCACCGGCGTCACCGTGCTCACGCTGCCGGCTGCCGCGATTATCCTGACCGTGATGATTCACTTCTCGCAGCCGTACTTCCGCGAGCAACAGCAAGTCCTGGGCACCGTCAACGGCATTATCGAGGAGGACTTTGCCGGCCAGAACGTTATTCAGGTGTTCGACCGCGCCGAGGCCTCAATCGAGGAGTTCGACCGTCAAAACGACCGACTGTTTGTGAGCGGTTGGCGCTCGCAGTTCCTGTCGGGCCTGATGATGCCGCTTATGAGCTTGGTGGGCAACATGGGCTACGTGGGCGTTGTCGTGGTGGGCGCACAGCTCGCGCTGACCGGCAATGCCACGCCCGGCGACATCCAGAGCTTTATCCAGTACGTGCGCAACTTTACGCAGCCGGTGCAGCAGCTGGGCAACGTGAGCAACACGATGCAGTCGATGGCCGCTGCCACCGAGCGCGTCTTTGAGTTCCTCGCCGCGCCCGAGGAGGAGCAGAAGGCCGACGCCCAGATTCCCGAGAAGCGCCCCGGCCACGTTGAGTTCGACCACGTCAAGTTTGGCTACACGCCCGACAAGACCATCATCCACGACTTTAGCTGCGAGGCGCAGCCCGGTCAGACCATCGCCATCGTCGGCCCCACCGGCGCCGGCAAGACCACGCTCATTAAGCTGCTGCAGCGTTTCTACGACGTGGACGGCGGTTCGCTGCGCGTCGAGGGCGTCGACGTGCGCGACTGGGACCGCGCGGCACTGCGCGGCGAGTTTGCCATGGTGCTGCAGGACACCTGGCTGTTTAACGGTACCATCCGCGAGAACATCCGTTACGGACGCCCCGATGCGAGCGATGCCGAGGTCGAAGCCGCCGCACGCGCCGCACGCTGCGACCACTTTATCCATACGCTCGCCGGTGGCTACGACTTTATGATCAACGAGGAGGGCACTAACCTGTCGCAGGGTCAGCGCCAGCTCGTGACCATCGCCCGCGCCATTTTGGCCGACCGTCCGGCGCTGATTCTGGACGAGGCGACCTCCAACGTCGATACCCGCACCGAGGAGCTCATCCAGCGCGCCATGGATGCGCTGATGCAGGGCCGCACGAGCTTTGTCATCGCGCACCGCCTGTCCACGATCCGCAACGCCGACGTGATCTTGGTAATTCGCGACGGCGACATCGTCGAGAAGGGCACGCACGACGAGCTGCTCGCCCGGGGCGGCTTCTACGCCGATCTGTATAACTCGCAGTTCGACGAGGCGGCGTAAAACCGGCGGCAAACAGCAGCAATACCAAAAAAACGGGGGCGCAGGTTCATCCTGTGCCCCCGTTTTTCGTTCTGTGGCCTCGAACCGACTCCCTGAAACCTATTTGATAGCCCCTTCCAGAGCCCGTGGGCAAAAAATGGCAAATATGAGTACTGTTACTTTTTTAGTAACATCCAAAACGACCCAAAACACCGCTCTTGTAGCTTGTATGCACCTCCACATTGCTCAATCAGCTCTGTATCAGGCTTATATGTACTAGCGTTAATGAACATATTTACTTTTATGTCCATTATTTTGTGGGAGCAATATGGCACTACAGCAGCAACAGTACTCATATTTGGCATTTTTTGCCCACAGGGTCTGGAGAACACCAAAGATTTGGCAATGCCAGCGAACAAACCGCGCCCTGGTGCAAGGAGTGTCCCCAACTGCCGGCACAAAAGGAACGTCCCCAAGTGCCACCTTTAAACAAGAACGTCCCCAACGACTACATCGATGTTTTGGAAACGACAGCGAGCGGGTCGCATTTGAGACAAGGTGACGTGAAACGAAAGGGCGCTGACCTTCTGGTCGCGCCCTTGAAGTTGAACGTCAGATTGTCCAAATGCGGCCCGCGCAGCGTCGAGCCGTTACGCGGTTTGGTAAAACCGCGTAACTAAACCCGCTCCGCGATCTCGTGGATGAGGTAGTCGGTCTTTTCCCAGCCCAAGCACGGGTCGGTGATCGACTTGCCAAAGACGCCGCCATCAACCGGCTGATTGCCGTCCTCAAGGTAAGACTCGATCATAAAGCCCTTGACCAGCTTGGAGATGGACTCGTTGCGGCGGCAGCTGTCGAGCACCTCCTTGCAAATGCGGTACTGCTCCAGCGGGCGCTTGCCCGAGTTGTCGTGGTTGCAGTCGATAACCGCCGCCGGGTTGGCGTAGCCGGCGTGCTCGGTGTAGCGCTCGGCCAGACGCTCGAGGTGCTCGTAGTGGTAATTGGGGTAGGTGCGACCGTCGAGACCGATGTAGCCGCGCATAACGGCATGCGCGAGCGGGTTGCCGTCGCACTCGACTTCCCAGTTACGGAAGATAAAGCTCTGATGCGCCTGGGCGGCGTAGATGGAGTTGAGCATGACGGTGGTAGAACCGGCAGTGGGGTTCTTCATGCCCACCGGCACCGAAATGCCGCTCGACACCAAGCGATGCTCCTGGTTCTCCACTGAGCGCGCGCCCACGGCGACATAGCTCAGCAAGTCAACGAGGTACTGGTAGTTTGACGGGTAGAGCATCTCGTCGGCGGTAAAGAAGCCGGTCTCCTCGATAACGCGCAGGTGCATATGGCGGATGGCTTTGACGCCCTCGAGCAGGTCGTCGGGGGCCTCGGGGTCGGGGTTGTGCAGCAGGCCCTTGTAACCGGTGCCCTTGGTGCGCGGCTTGTTGGTGTAGACGCGCGGGATGATGATGAGCTTGTCCTTGACCTCCTCGGCGGTCTTGGCCAGTCGGTTCATGTACTCGAGGACCGAATCCTCGCGGTCGGCAGAGCACGGTCCGATGATGAGCACCTTGCGCGCGTCCTCGCCGGTAAAGACCTTGGCGACCTCGGCGTCGAATGCCTGCTTTTTGGCGGTAAGCTCGGCGGAAAGCGGCATTTCCTCGCGGATCTCCATGGGGATCGGCAGCCTGCGTTTGAATTCCATGGCCATAGGGGCCTCCTCAATCAATTGATGGCAACGAGAACATTGTCGAATGCTCGGCATTATCCGCTGTCGCACGCTAAAGTGCAAGCACAGCCAGCCAAAAAGGGAATGGATAACGCGAGGGCCCGCTTACCACGAGAGTGGATAATCTCCCGTTTTTGACCTATGTTCGCGCTAAAAGTGGGAGATTATCCACTCTCGTCGAGCAAGCGTCCGAAAATCCTCGCTCGTGGCCCCTTTTCCTCCGTCCCCGAGAGATCGAAGCTCGTCTACCGAATGGTTGATGCGGCAGCGGTGCGCCCATGTCACACTCAGAGGTGGCCTGACCCACCTTGGAAGGAGCCTCCATGAGCCTTGACAACGTAACCCTGCGCGCCGCCACGCTCGACGACCTGGCTGGCATCGCCGCCATCTACAACCAGCTGTTGCAACACGCTGCGCAACCGCGGCGACGTCGAAGCTGCCGATTTCTGCGCGCGCTTCAACATTGCCATGCAGCTGCAGCGCTCCCCCATCGCGCTCGTCGCCGAGGCAGAGGGCCGCATTATCGCCGCCTGCTGCATCGGTATCTTCGAGGACGGCAAGCCGCGTACCAACCCCACGTGGGTACCCTGCTACGACGAGATGTTCGCCCAGGCAACCGAGATGGCAAAGACCGCCGATGCCAAACTCGAGGGCTCGCTCTTTGGCGACAGTCGCGAAAAGGCCACGGCCGATCGCTTTGCCGCCACGGGCGACGAGTATGCCCAGGGCCAGCTCAACCTGATCATCATTGTGCCCGAGTGGCAGGGCAAGGGACTCGGCCGCGAGCTCATCGACCTTGCGCGCGCCGAACTCGCCAAAGCCGGGTGCACCAAGTTCTTCCTGATGAGCGACTGCAACTCTGACTGGCAGTTCTACGAGCACCTCAACATGAAACGCATCCTGGAGGATCACAGCCAAGACACCGGCGACGGCTTTATCGTCTACATGTACGGAGGCGACACGCAGGATTAGCCTGAGTGCCGCCTCATGGGCTTTCTCCAAAACAGCCCAAACCAATCAGCCACGCCAAAAGGGACATACCAAAAAGGGACAGGTTTATTTTGAACTGCATCCCATTTCTTGGACTTTGAAATTAAGGTTCGAGAAAAGGGAGGCATCGGAAATGCCCCGCAGGAAGAAGGCAAGATACGGTCGCGAGATGAGGGCACGCGCCGCCGACCTGTTCGAGGCCGGCCTCGGCTTCGAACTCGCGGCCAAGAGGCTCGACGTTCCCGCCCCGGCGGTGAGAAAATGGCTCTGCGCGTACCGGGCAACCGGGAGGAAGGGGCTGATCGGGATGGGCGAGAGCCGCAGGACCTACGACATGGAGACCAAGCTCGCCGTCGCGAGGGCCGTCGTGGACGAGGGGATGCCGCGGTCGGAGGCGATGGCCCGCTTCGGCATCGCCGCCGCCACATCGCTCGACCGCTGGTGCAGGCTGTACCGCGAGAGCGGGCCGGAGGCGCTCGAGCCGGGACGCCGCGGCAGGCCGGAGGGCCCCGGGGGGCGGACGCGCGAGCGGGAGCTCGAGGAGCGCGTGCGCAAACTCGAGGCCCAGGTGGCGTATCTAAAAAAATCGATAGCCCTGAAAGCGGAGAAGAGCTCTCGAACTGGGAGAAAGCCCAAGTCGTAGCCTCCCTTTCAGGGCACCACCGCCTATGCGACCTGCTCGCGGCCGCGCGGCTCGCGCCGTCGAGCTACCACTATGCCGTGGCGCACCCGCCGAGAGCGACCCGGCCAGAGCTCCGGGGGGCCGTGCGCGAGATCTTCTCGAGGACGGCGAACGGGTGCGGCCACCGCCAGATAGCGATGTGCCTGAGGGCCGAGCTGGGCGCGAGGATAGCGGACAAGACGGTCCTCAAGATGATGCGGGAGCTCGGCATCCGCTGCGGCATCCGCCGGGAGACCGACTACCATCGCTACAACTCCTACCGCGGCCCGGTCGGCGAGAGATTCGACAACCTGATAGCGCGTGACTTTCGCGCGGGCGCCCCGTGGGAGAAGCTCGGGACCGACGCCACGGAATTCAGGCAGCCCTGGGGCAAGGCGTACTTCGCCCCGGTCTACGACTTCTGCACGAAGGAGATCGTCTCCTGGTCGGTGTCGACGAGCCCGGACATGGCCCAGCAGGAGGAGGTGCTCAGGCGCCTGTTCGCGAGGATGCCGGCCGGGGCCTCGCCGATCGTCCACAGCGACATGGGCTGGCAGTACCAGCACCCCAGGTGGACCGGCGAGCTCAGGAGGCACGGCGCCAGGCAGAGCATGTCGAGAAAGGGCAACTGCCTAGACAACGGGGCGACGGAGCAGGTGTTCGGGCATCTCAAGGACGAGTTCTTCAGGGGCGTCGAGTGGGCCGACTTCGAGTCCTTCAAGAGGGACCTCGACGCCTACGTCGTGCATTGGAACACGAGGCGTCGCCAGGTGGCGCTCGGCGGCCTCACCCCGGTGGAGTTTCGGAAACGGCTATTGAAAGCGTCCTAGTGTTCGCTTCTAATAAAGAAGGCCAAGATTCGGGACGCAGTTCATTTTGGCAGGTTTTATCTGGGAAAACGCCAACCGCCGCGAGGGGAGCTACTTGCCCTTGCGGCGGCCTTCTCGCCGAAAAACCAAGTGAGTAGACCTTTTGCAGGAGGCCGAGCACACTCCAAAACGCCACAGCTCTGACCTGCGGTTTTATTTAGCGTTTGTCGCGGTGTGCTCGACAGATCCAAAAAAGCCTACTCACTTGCATCTGAGGCGCACCGGATCGGCAAAAAACCGCCGCGAAAGGAATCCGGACCCTTCGCGGCAGTTGTTAATACGCCGAGCTTGTTATCGTAAAAGCCAATCACGCGCCGAGACCACGCTACAGTCTTTCGACTCATACGTTGAATCCACGCGGGCCACAACATAGCGCGCATCTTTTGCAATGTCGATCTCATCGCATACAGCCTGTAAATGGCGGGCGTACTTATCGTGATACGTTCTGGATGATTTTATTTCGATAGCCTTGGGACTCCCTGAGTTTGTGCAGTCGAGCAAATCGATTTCTCGCTTGCCGTCGTCCCTATAGAAATACAACTCGGGATTCTCGCCCACGTTGAGATGGCTCTTCGCCGTTTCGGAAACGATGAGGTTTTCGAAAACTGCCCCCAGATAAGGGCTCTCCAAAAGTTGCTCCAGTGATCCAATTTTGAGCAAGTAGCAGAGCAGCCCCGTGTCGTAAAAATAAAGCTTGGGCGTTTTAGTCAAACGTTTCCTGGCATTTGCATAATAGGGCTGCAGTGAAAACGTCAGGTAGCTCTGCTCCAGGATAGACAACCAGCTTTTAATGGTCGATACGTTCACACCCGTATCTCGAGAAAGCGAAGATATATTAATGAGAGCACCGGCGCTCTGGGCAATTATGGACAGAAACTTATGAAACTCCGCTTTATTGCGCACGTCAAGCAAGCCCACAACATCGCGCTCAACATAGGTATCAATATAGCTGGGGAAATAAACCGAGGACGGCATTCCGGCGGAACGCAGGCGAGGGTATCCCCCTTCGAGCGCAAACAAATCCACTTCCAACTGCCCCTGCTGGCCCCTCTCCGCTTCTCGAAACGAAAATGGCAGCAATTTTAAGATCCCGACTCGCCCGGCAAGAGACTGGCCGATGCTTTTCATCATCAAAAAGTTTTGCGATCCCGTAAGGATGTATTGACCGGCGTCTCCCCGCTCATCCGAAACAACCTGAATCATCGAGAACAAATCCGGGGCGTATTGCGCCTCATCGATGATGAGTCCGCCCTTTCGGTTGCGGATAAAACTCACCGGATCCTCCAAGGCCGCGCGCCTCGTTTGGGGGTCCTCAAGCGTGACATAGGAATAGTCGGGAAAGGCATGCCTAACCAGCGTAGACTTACCGCTCTGCCTAGGCCCCGTCAACGACACAACAGGAAACCAACCCGCCATGCGAATGAGCAACTCATGCAAATCCCTGTTAATGTACTCGGCCATATCAACGCCCCTTATAACGCTGTTACCATAATCGTATAGTATCATTTGCCATAATCTTGCAGTAGCGTTTTCCATAATCTTGTAGTAGTGTTTTCCACAATCTTTTAGTAGCCCAGTTCAAAAACGTTATTTATAGAGCCGAAATCTCAGACCCTAAATAACAATAGCCACCACAATGGGAACTGTCCCCATTGTGGTGGCTTGCAGGCGAGTTGACTTATTCGACTATCGCGGGCCGGCCGTGTCCGAGTCTAGAGCGTGGCAAGTCGCTTGGATTCGCGGACGGCGAGGGCGATGGAGATAAGACCAGTGATGGCGTCAGCCGCCACCAAGGCAAACCAGACACCCTGAACGCCCATCATGTTGCCAAGCAGGTACATAAGCGGCACGGAGCAGATCACGTAGCGGAGCAGACCGGTGAACGTGGCGATACCCACCTTCTCAACCGCCTGGAAGTACATCGACATGGTCATGGCAAGATAGCCCAGGGCCACGGCCAGGATAACGATGCGCGTGGCGTTGGCGGCAACCTCGACGAGCGCCGGGTCGCTACCAGCAAAAAAGGCGCAGACCGGCGTTGCGGCCACCCATAGCACAGCAGACACCGCAGCAAGCGTCACGACCTGGTACTTAAGCGTGCAGGAGAGCGTTTCCTTGAGGCGCGCCCACGCCTTGGCGCCGGCGTTGAAGGCGGCAATGGGCTGCAGGCCGTACGAGAAGCACTGGGCGACCATCATGGTAATGTAGAGGATGTAGCCGTTGATCACACCAAAGGCCGCGATGTAGAGCGAACCCATGTCGCCGCCGAGCTGGCCAAGCAACGAGTTGGCAACGGTGTTGAAGATGAACGTGGCAGCTTGCACCAAAAAGAACGGGAAACCAATCTTGATGATCTGGCCGCAGATGGCCATGTCGAGTTTGAGGTCGGCGGCGCTGATCTGGAGCTGCGACTTCTTACCGCCGATGAACCAGAAGATACCGATGGCCCAGATACCGATGGAAAGACCGTAGTACACGCCAGCTCCCATAACGCCAAGCTTGAGCACAAACGTGGAAAGCGCAAGCCAGCAGATAGCGACGATGGCAGACACGGTCATGAGGTTGGCCTGGATCTGAACCTTCTCGTCCACACGCATGACGGCGGTGACCATCTGACCAATGACCGTGAGCGGCAGCAGCACGGAGAAAGTGCGCACGCCGGCAACGGTATCGGCCATGATGTCGGGCGTGGCGCCGAAGAATGCGCAGATGGGCTCGGTAAACACAGCCATCACCACAGCAAGCAGCACACTCACAATCGTGGTAAGCCAAAAACCCTGGCTAAACGCCTTGCTGGCGCCCTTAATGTCGCCGGCACCCAAAAGGTTGCCCACCACGGCGGGCACGCCGGTGCCAAACAGGTTGCCAAAGGCCAGGTTAATGTACTCGA
>CATWID010000033.1 GCA_958350755.1 uncultured Collinsella sp. | reverse complement strand
CCTTTCGCAGGCCACGCCCGGCAAGCTGTTCCAGGACGGCATGATTAACGTGTCCGCGCTGCAGGCCGTTGCCGATTCGCTTTCCGATAGCTCCAAGGTGTTCAAGAGCGCCAACGAGAAGATCCAGGGCATTGGCGATACTCATATTTCCCAGGTGACCGAGCTGGTCGATAAGGCCAAGGACGGCTTTGCCACCCTCAACGGCGCGGTTGACGCGGCGGAGAAGGTCGCCCCCGTCCTTCCCCAGATGCTCGGCGCCAACGGCCAGACGCGCAACTATCTTGTGTACGCCATGAACAACGTCGAGATTCGTGCCTGCGGCGGCTTTGGCGGTTCGCAGGGCCTGATTTCGGTCACCGACGGCCAGATGTCGATTGGCGAGTTTGTCCCCCGCATTGGACTCAGCGAGGATGAGGCAGTCGAGAGCGTCGACGAAGAGGATGAGGCGCTGTTCGGCAACCACAGTAACCTGTACAACTCGGGCAATACCTATTCGCCTGATTGGCCCCGCAACTCGCAGCGTGTCGCAGCCCTGTGGAAATCTCAATATGGCCAGGACGTTGACGGCGTCGTGGGTATCGACCCGGTGTTCCTGCAGTATCTACTGGGCCTGGTCGGTAACGTGTCGCTGCCCGACGGAACGGTTGTCGACGGCACCAACGCCGCAAAGGTCCTCATGCACGATGTGTACTGGAACTATCCGGTCGAGGAGTCGGACGGCATCTTTGCATCCGTCGCCAGCGCTGCCTTCGACAAGATCCTTGGCGGTATCGGCGATGTCGATGTTACGAAGCTTGTCAGCGCCGTTGAGCGCGGTGCCGAAGAGGGCCGCCTGATCGCGTGGATGAAAAACGATGACGAGCAGAACGCTATCAAGGAGATGAACATCGACGCCTCGCTGCCCGATCCGGATGACCCGAGTGAAGATCCCGTTGCTGGTGTCTACTTTAACAACCTGAGCTTCTCCAAGCTCGACTGGTACCTGAATGCCGATACGCAGATTGGCCAGGGCATCAAGAACGGTGACGGCACATGCTCGTATCGCATCACCGTTACCCTGACGAACATCATGACGCAGGAGGAGGCCGGCAAGCTGCCCGACTACGTCGCGGCGAGCGCGCCTGATGCCGCGCGCGACGACGAGCGTCTGAATGTCTCGTTGTTTGCCCCGACGGGCGGCAACATTACTGACCTGACCGTCGAGGGCACCCAGTTTGGTCTTGGCGCCGCTTCGTGGCATGGAATCCCCTTCTATTCGGGCACCGTTGACCTGCATGCTGGCGAGACGACGACGATCACATATACGCTGACCACGTCAGCCGAGGCGGGGGACAAGCCGCTTACGCTGCGTCAGACTCCTACATGCCAGGCGGCTCGCGACAGCGCGTCGGCGTAGGGTTTTTCTGGTAGCGCAGATAATCGAGTACCATTTTGGGGCGGACAGGCAATCTGTTCGCCCCTATTTTGTAAGGAGAGCGCATGAAGTACTTTGGCACCGACGGCTTTCGCGGTGAGGCTAACGTTGGGCTGACGGTAGAGCACGCTTATAGGATTGGCCGTTTTGTGGGCTGGTATTACGGCGCCAACCGCGAGCGCAAGGCGCGCGTCATCGTGGGTAAGGACACGCGTCGCTCGAGCTATATGTTCGAGGCGGCGCTGGTGAGTGGCCTGGTCGCGAGCGGTGCGGACGCCTATATGCTGCACGTGATCCCCACGCCGGGCGTAGCGCATCAGACCGTGGAAGGCTGCTTCGATTGCGGCATCATGATCAGCGCGAGCCACAACCCGTTTTGCGATAACGGCATTAAGCTCGTCAATAGCGACGGTTTTAAGATGGACGAGGACGTACTGGAGCTCATCGAGGACTACGTCGATGGCAAGAGCGAGGTGCCGCTGGCCACGGGCAACCACATCGGCGCCACGGTGGACTACATGCAGGGCCGCAACCGCTACATTGCCTCGCTCATCGCCAGCGCGAACTTTTCGCTGCAGGGCGTCAAGATCGGCATCGACTGCGCCAACGGCTCGGCGTCCTCGGTGGCCAAGCCGGTGTTCGACGCGCTGGGCGCCGACGTGCGCGTGATCAATGCCGCGCCCGATGGTTTTAACATCAACGTCGACTGCGGCTCCACGCATATGGAGCGTCTGCAGCGCCACGTGGTGGAGCAGGGCCTGGACGTGGGCTTTGCCTATGACGGCGATGCCGACCGCTGCCTGGCCGTGGACGAGCGCGGGCGCGTGGTCGATGGCGACCAGATCCTGTACGTGTGCGGCGTGTACCTGAACAAGCACGGTCGCCTTTCGGGCGGTACCGTGGTTCCGACGATTGCCAGCAACTTTGGCCTGATCAAGTCGTTGGAGCTTGCCGGCCTAAGTGCCGTGACCAGCGGTGTGGGCGACCGTCACGTGTATGCCAAGATGCGCGAGGGCGGTTACAGCCTAGGCGGCGAGCAGACGGGCCATACGATCTTTGGCGATATCGAGCGCACGGGCGACGGCATTATGACCTCGCTGCGCGTGATGGAAGTGATTCGTGCCGAGCGCGAGACGCTCTCGCAGCTCACGGCTCCGTGCAAGCTGCTGCCGCAGGCGCAGGTGGCCGTGCGCGTGGCGGACAAGGACGCCGCGCTCGAGAACATGGGCGTGCAGAACGCCATCGCCGAGGCCGAGGCTGCGCTGGCAGGCGAGGGCCGCGTGCTCGTACGCAAGAGTGGAACCGAGTCGGTTATCCGCGTGCTGGCCGAGGCGCCCGACCAAGCATCCGCCGATGCCGCCATGAAGCGCATTGCCAACGCGCTCGAGGCTTTATAGCTACGCGGTTTTACCAAACCGCGTAGCTGCTCGACGCTGCAAACGGCCCCAAGCGGCAATCTGACGCTCAATTTCAAGGGCGCGACCAGAAGGTCAGCGCCCTTTCATTTCACGTCACCTTGCTCGCTTGGGGCCGTTTTCGCTGACGTTGCCAAGACATCGGCGTCAACATGGTTGGCGTTGGCGATGGCGTGCTGGTCAATCCTTACAGCTCGTACAGCGTGGTGAACTTGTCCTGCAGGTAGCTGCAGTAGTAGCGGGCATCGAACGCCATGCCGCAGGCGCCCTTGATGAGCTCCGGCGCGTCCTTGGCGCGGCCCCACTGCCAAATGTGCTCGCCCAGCCACGCGCGGACGGGCGCCAGGTCGCCGCTCGCACAGGCGCCGTTGAGGTCGACACCGTCGCGGCACATGGCCGGCACAAACATGGCGTCGTAGGCGCTACCCAGTGCATACGTGGGGAAGTAGCCAAACGAGCCGCCGCTCCAGTGCGTATCCTGCAGACAGCCGCGCGTGTCGTCGGGAACGGGAATGCCCAGATACTCGTCCATAAAACGATTCCAAAGCGCGGGGATGTCCTTGGCCGTGGCCTCGCCGGCAAACAGCATGCGCTCGATCTGGTAGCGCACCATAATATGCAGTGGGTAGGTGAGCTCGTCCGCCTCGGTGCGGATCAGCGACGGCTGCGCGATGTTCACGGCGCGGTAGAGCGTATCCTCGTCCACGCTACCGTAGACCTCGGGCGCGTGGCGGCGCAGCACTTCGAGCAGCGGTCCCATAAAGGCGCGGCTGCGGCCCACGGTGTTCTCAAAGAAGCGGCTCTGGCTCTCGTGGATGCCCATGGAGGTGCCGCCCTCCAGGCAGGTGCGCGCGTAGGCGGGGTTCACGCCCAGCTCGTACATGGTGTGACCGGCCTCGTGGATGATGCTGTAGACGTTGGAGATGCAGTCGTCCTCATAGATGTGCGTCGCGATGCGCGCGTCACCCACGGAAAAGCCCTCGCTAAACGGGTGCTCGGTAAAGGCAAGCGTGGTGTCGTCCAGGTCCAGGCCGACAAGCTTCATAAGGTCGAAGCTCATGGCGCGCTGGGCAGCCTCGGGCACGTGGGCGTGCAAAAAGTCGGCAGCCGGCTGCTGGCCGCGCTCGCCGATGGCGTGCACGAGCGGCACGACCGTGGCCTTGACCTCGTCGCAAAACGCGTCGAAGCTCTTGGCGGAAAGGCCGCGCTCGTACTGGTCGAGCCAAACGTCGTATGGATCGCGCTTGGGGTCCATGAGCTCGGCCTGATGCTTAAGTTGGGCGACGATTCTATCCACATAGGTCTCAAAGCTCGCCCAGTCGTTGGCTGCCTTGGCCTTGCGCCACACGGCGTCCGCCTCGCAGGTGAGCCTGGTCCAGGCCTCGGCTTCTTCGGTGGGGATGGCACTGGCCTCACGTTGATCGCGGCCGAGCACACGGATCTCGTCGAGCAGCTGAGGGTCGTCGATTTTGCCGCCGGCGACGGTCTCGCGCGCTAACGAGCGTACGAGCTCAACGGACTTCTCGCTGGTCAGCAGCTTGTGATGCTCGCCGGCAAGCGTGCCCATGGCGTCGGCACGCGCTGCTGCGCCGTTGGCGGGGGCAATGGTCGCGCCGTCAAACTCGGCAATCTTG
The DNA here is from genome assembly GCA_958350755.1 of uncultured Collinsella sp. Lineage (GTDB taxonomy): Bacteria > Actinomycetota > Coriobacteriia > Coriobacteriales > Coriobacteriaceae > Collinsella. The sequence continues at coordinate 15,691 of CATWID010000033.1, read as the reverse complement.
AGCAGGTACTCACGAGTCCACAGCTTGCCTTCGAGCTTGCGGAATTTTTTGACGGCCTTATCGACCTTCATGCCTTTGGATGTCTTGCCCGCTGCAGGCTCGGCCTTCTTATCGAGTTTCTTTCCCATACCATATCCTTGATCTCGTGAGCCGAGCGCTTCGGGTGGGCGCGCGGCCAGTTTGCACAGCTACCTGCCTTGTACCCAGTGCGAACAAAACGGAACGCGGCGATGCACACGCAGAATGTGTTATCCTATAGCCCAATGCGTTGACGGAGAGGGTTTTGCCCGCCGCGTCGCCGGCAAGAGAGGGAAGGTCATGGGCTGCGAGCCTTCCTGCGGTGACAAGGGCCAAGCGTTCACTCCCGAGCAGCGACCTCAACGGGCACGCGGCCAGCGGCGGCGAAGCCCCAGTAGGGAAGCCGTGAGCCTCGCGACAAGGGGCACAGAGTGGGCGCGGCGGGCCAGACATCCGCCGGGTCAAACAAGGTGGTACCGCGGAATTCAACCGTCCTTGGGCAATGCACATGCCCGAGGGCGGTTTTTTTGTTACCGAACCGGGCCGCACATCCGCAGCTCCGGGTGGCTCCAGCCGCCGCGGCAAGTGGATGCGCGAGAGACGAAAGGGAAGACATGAGTCTGATTGATGATCTGGTCAAACTCGAGGAAGAGGCCAAGGAGCTCGTCGCAGGCGCCGATGACGCCGCCAAGCTCGAGGCTGCGCGTGTTGAGCTGCTCGGTCGCAAGGGCCGCATCACCGGCTTGATGCGCATGATGGGCAAGCTCGCCCCCGAGGATCGTCCCGTGATGGGCAAGCGCGCCAACGAGATGCGCCAGCTGATCGAGGGCATGCTCGACGAGCGAAACACCGAGATGAAGGCCGCCGCCCTCAAGCGCGCACTCGAGCACGACGCCGTCGACATCACGCTGCCGGGCATCCGTCCGCAGATCGGCCACCAGCACCTGATCAAGCAAATCATCGAGGAGGCCGAGGACATCTTCTGCGGCATCGGCTACACCGTCGAGTCCGGCCCCATGGTCGACACCTCTTACTACAACTTTACCGCGCTCAACGCGCCCATGGATCACCCGAGCCGCTCGGCCCGCGACACGTTCTACGTGGTCGACAACAACCCCGGCAGCGTCGCGCACCCCGAGGCTCACGCCCACGGTGAGTCCGACGTGCTGCTGCGTACCCAGACCTCGGGCGTGCAGATCCACACCATGGAGTCGCAAAAGCCGCCCATCTACATGATCTGTCCGGGCACCGTTTACCGTCCCGACACAGCCGATGCCTGCCATCTGCCGCAGTTCAACCAGATCGAGGGCCTGGTCGTCGACGAGGGCATCACCTTCGGCGACCTGAAGGGCACGCTCGACTACTTTGTTAAGTGCATGTTTGGCGAGGACCGCAAGACGCGCTACCGCCCGCACTTCTTCCCCTTCACCGAGCCTTCCTGCGAGGTGGACGTGAGCTGCCACGTGTGCGGCGGTAAGGGCTGCAACTTCTGCAAGCACAGCGGCTGGATCGAGATCCTGGGCTGCGGCATGGTCGACCCCAACGTCCTCATCAACTGCGGCATCGACCCCGAGAAGTACACCGGCTTCGCCTTTGGCATTGGCGCCGAGCGCGTCGCGGCCCTGCGCTACGACCTGCCCGACCTGCGAACGCTCATGACGGGCGATATGCGCTTCTTAAATCAGTTCTAGGCCCGGCGGCTTTCCCAAGCACCGCACCTTGCCTTTCAATCGTCGGTTGCGTACCTAAGTACGCGGCCCTCCTCTTTCAAGGCAATCTGCGGCACTTGGAAAACCCGTCTCCGTTGCAGTTTTTGGCTCAAAGCCGCATTTATGAAAGGAGACCAGTTAGATGCGCGTTTCTTACGACTGGCTCAAGACCATGATCGATATTCCGGAGGATCCCAAGACCCTTTCGGACGAATATATCCGTACCGGCACCGAGGTCGAGGCGATCGATACCGTGGGCGAGTCCTTCGACCACGTGGTGACCGCCCAGGTGCTCACCAAGACCCCGCACCCCGATAGCGACCACATGTATGTGTGCTCGGTCGACGTGGGTGACAAGAACCTCGACGCCGACGGCAACCCCGCCCCGCTGCAGATTGTCTGCGGCGCGCAGAACTTTGAGGCCGGCGACCACATCGTCACGGCCATGATCGGCGCCGAGCTGCCCGGCGACATCAAGATCAAGAAGAGCAAGCTTCGCGGCGTCGTGTCCATGGGCATGAACTGCTCCGCGCGCGAGCTCGGCTTGGGCGGCGACCACTCCGGCATTATGATCCTGCCCGAGGATACGCCCTGCGGCATGCCGTTTGCCGAGTATGTGGGCTCGAGTGATACTGTGCTCGACTGCGAGATCACGCCCAACCGCCCCGACTGCCTGTCCATGATCGGCATGGCCCGCGAGACCGGCGCCATTTTCGATCGCGATTTCCACGTTGAGCTGCCCGCCATCAAGGCGGAGACTGGCCGCGCGACCGACGACGAGCTTTCCGTCGAGATTGCCGACGAGGGCCTGTGCGACCGCTATGTCGCCCGCATCGTGCGCAACGTGAAGGTCGGCCCGTCGCCCGACTGGATGGTCAAGCGCCTTAACGCCCTGGGCGTGCGTCCGCACAACAACATCGTCGACATCACCAACTACGTGATGATGCTCACCGGTCAGCCGCTGCACGCCTTTGACCTGGACACCTTTGCCGAGCGCGATGACCACCGTCGCGTGGTGGTTCGCGCCGCCCAGCAGGATGAGAAATTCACGACGCTCGATGGCGAAGAGCGCGTGCTCGACGCCGGCATGGGCCTTATCACCGACGGCGAGCGCCCCGTGGCGTTGGCCGGCGTTATGGGCGGCATGGATTCCGAGATCGAGGACGACACCGTCGACGTGATGGTCGAGAGCGCTTGCTTCAACGCCGGTCGCACCTCGCACACCAGCCGCGATCTGTCGCTGATCTCCGACGCCTCCATTCGCTTTGAGCGCCAGGTTGACGAGACTGGCTGCGTGGATGTCGCCAACGTTACCTGCGCGCTCATCGAGGAGATCGCCGGCGGCGAGGTTGCTCCCGGCTATGTCGATGTTTTCCCCGCGCCCAAGACCATCGACAGCATTAAGCTGCGCCTGGCCCGCGTGCATGCCATCTGCGGTGCCGACATCGAGCCCGACTTTATCGAGCGTTCGCTTACCCGTCTGGGCTGCACCGTCGAGCGCGACGGCGAGGACTTTATGGTTACCCCGCCGAGCTTCCGTCCCGACCTGCCGCGCGAGATTGACCTGATCGAGGAGGTCCTGCGCCTATGGGGCATGGGCCGTGTGACGGCGACCATCCCGGCTGCCAAGAACCACATCGGCGGCCTGACCCGCGAGCAGAAGCTCACCCGCAAGGTCGGCGAGATCCTGCGCGCCTGCGGCCTTAATGAGACCACGACCTTTGGCTTTGCCGCCCCGGGCGACCTGGAGAAGATCGGCATGTCCACCGAAGGCCGCGGTTGCCCCGTGGTGCTCATGAACCCGCTGGTAGCCGAGCAGACCGAGATGCGCCGCTCGCTGTTGCCAGGCCTGCTGCAGTCCGTTGCCTATAACGAGGCCCACGGCACGCCCAACGTGCACCTGTACGAGGTCGGCAGCCTGTTCCACGGTCGCGAGAACGCCAGCCTGCCCAAGGAGACCAAGTCCGTGGCGGGTGTGCTCTCGGGCCAGTGGAGCGAGCAGTCCTGGAACATGAAGTACCGTAAGCTGCGCTTCTTCTTTGGCAAGGGCATTGTCGAGGAGCTGCTCGCCCAGCTGCGCATCGAGAAGGTTCGCTTCCGTCCTGTCGAGGGCGAGGGCTACGCTTTCTTGCAGCCGGGTCGTGCGGCCGAGGTTCTGTCCGGCGGAACCGTGCTGGGCTGGGTCGGCGAGATTCACCCCGAGGCGCGCGAGGCGATGGGCATCGATGAGGTCGTCGTTGCCTTTGAGCTCGACTTGGACAAGCTGATCAAGGGCGCCCGCAACCAGGAGAACTACCGTGAGTTCTCGCAGTACCCGGCCGTTGAGCACGACCTTGCCATTGTGGTTGACAACTCCGTGACCTGTGAGGATCTTGAGCGCCGCATTACGAGCGCCGGCGGTAAGTTGCTCGAGGGCGTGCGCCTGTTCGACGTCTACCGCGATCCCATCCGCATCGGAGCGGGCAAAAAGTCCATGGCCTTTGCGCTTACGTATCGCTCCGACGACCACACGCTTACCAGCGAAGAGGTCGAGAAAGCGCACCAGAAGATTGTCACCAAGGTATGCAAAGGCGTAAACGGCGAGGTCCGCGGCTAGGGCTTGCGATGGGGGGCGTAGGGCCTGATGGCGGTTGCTGCGGAGCTCTGCGCGACCGCGGTGTTCGGAATAAGGCATCGCTGACCCTGCATATATGACACGCGCATTACAAAACGGCGTGCTGCTTTTGTGGCGGCGCGCCGTTTTGCTATCATAGCCTGCGGCGTGTTACGAATCATCTAGCTCGTAACACTGATGAAATGGTTCAAGCGGCGCTGCAATCCCATGTGCCGGCAACCGGGAGGCGTATATGCACATTCCAGATAACTACCTGTCTCCGCAGACCGATGCCGTTATGGCGGTGGCGATGGTGCCCGTATGGGTTCACTGCATCAAGAAAGTGCGCGCCACGCTCGATCGCGAGCATATGGCCTTTCTGGGTATTTGCGCTGCGTTCTCCTTTTTGCTCATGATGTTCAACGTGCCGCTGCCCGGCGGCACCACTGGTCACGCCGTCGGCGGCGCACTCATCGCGCTGCTGCTGGGCCCCGAGGCCGCGGCTATCGCTGTCTCGGTCGCGCTGGCGCTGCAGGCGCTGCTGTTTGGCGACGGCGGCGTTCTGTCGTTTGGCGCCAACTGCTTTAACATGGCCTTTGTGCTGCCGTTTGTCGCTGCTATCGTGTTCCGTGCGCTCAACAGCCGTCTGCACGACAAGAGCTGGGGCACCTCGGTTTCTGCCATCGTGAGCGGTTGGGTCGGCCTGTGCCTGGCGGCCCTGTGCGCGGCAATCGAGTTTGGTATTCAGCCGATGCTCTTCACCAACGCTTCGGGCGCTCCGCTGTACTGCCCCTTCCCGCTGTCCGTGGCTATTCCGGCCATGTTGATCCCGCATATGCTGGTTGCCGGCGTGATCGAGGGCGTGGCGACGGCCGCCATCTACGGCTTCATTAAGAAGACGGCGCCGAGCATTATCGTCGGCCCCGAAGCCGCCGATGGCCAGCTTGCCGCCGATGGTACCGCCAAGAAGACTTCCCTGATTCCCACGCTCATTCTGGTCGCCGTGCTTGTCGTGGCCACGCCGCTGGGCCTGTTGGCCACAGGTGACGCATGGGGCGAGTGGGACGCCGAGGGCGCCGCGACCGCCGTTCAGGAGGCTGGCGACGACAGCCTGCAGGCTTCGGTCGGCCTCGATACCCCGACCTTTGCCGATGCCCTGCCCACGGGCGATTATCTGCAGGCCTATTCCGAGGAGCAAGGCCTTGGCTTTGCCGGCCAGGCCGCGATGTATATTCTTTCGGGCGTGATTGGCGTGGCGGTGCTCACCATCGCGTTCCGACTGGTTTCGCTGACGGTTAAGGAAAGCGGTGCTCATGGCAATAGCCGAGCTGCCTAGTTGGCTTGCGGCCGAGGAGCGTTACGAGCCCGCGGAGGCTCGGCATCGTGTGATGCAAAAGAATGTCCTGCATCTGGCGAGCCTGCTTGAGCGGGTTCGCCTGGGTGGAGGCGCGCACGAGGGCGGGTCGATGGTCGACCGCGCCCTTTCTTGCGTTTCGGCTCCGGTGCGCCTGGTAGGGATGTTCGTTTGCGTCTTGTGCGTGTGCCTGACGCAGAGCCCGCTTTACCTCATGTTGATGGCGGCTATCGCGCTGGTGCTCGTTGCCGTGCGCCCCGTACGCGGGCTGCGGGCAACCTTTGTGCCGGCGCTTGGCGCTGCGGGGCTCGCGGTGGTTTTGGCACTGCCTGCCCTGCTGCTGGGCGCGTCTGCCACGGGCGCCATGCTCAAGATCGCGCTCAAGACCTTCATTAATGTGTCGCTGGTGCTGGGCGTTTCATGGACGCTTACCTGGAGCCGCATGTCGGCGGCGCTCAAAATGTTGCACCTGCCCGACGAGGTCATCTTTACTTTCGATATGGCGCTCAAGCATATCGAGGTGCTGGGACGCACGGCGCACGATCTGTGCGAATCGGTCATGCTGCGCAGCGTGGGTCGTGCGCCTGCGGGTTTTTCGCGCACCGACTCGCTGGCGGGTATCATGGGCATGACGTTTATCAAGGCGATGGAATGTAGCCACGCGATGGACGAGGCTATGCTTTGCCGCGGCTTTGCCGGTGCGTATCCGGCGCCCGCGCGCGCCGGGTTTGGCTGGCGCGATGCGGTCTATGCGGCCGGCGTGGCACTGCTGGCAGTGTTGTGCGCCGTGCTGTAGGCGCTGCTGGTTCTTGCTGGGGATGCAAATAGGGAAGGGCGACGTTTTGACGATCGATATGAATAGTGCGGCGGGCACGAACGGTGCGGGCGGCGAGGCCGCGCCGCTCATCGAGCTGCGCAACGTGGTGTTCTCATATACGGGGCATACGGTGGTCGACGGCGTTTCGCTGCAGGTCGATCGTGGTGAACTCGTTGCCCTGCTTGGTCCTAACGGTTGTGGCAAGACGACGATCATGCGCCTTATTAACGGCCTTGAGCTCACGGACGCGGGTGCGTACCTGTTCGATGGGCGCGTGGTCGATGCGGCATATCTCAAGGATTCCGCAGCCGCTCAGCGTTTTCATCAGCGCGTGGGCTTTGTGTTCCAGAATGCCGACGCCCAGCTGTTCTGTGCCACGGTGGGCGAGGAAGTTGCTTTTGGTCCCGCGCAGATGGGGCTGCCGACAGACGAGCTCGAGCGCCGCGTCCGCGATGCCATGGAGCTGTTCCAGGTTGCCGATCTGGTCGATGCCTCGCCCTATCAGCTTTCGGGCGGGCAAAAGAAGCGCGTTGCGCTGGCGGCAGTCGTATCGATGAACCCCGATATCCTAGTGCTCGATGAGCCCACCAACGGGCTCGATGAGGACTCGTGCGACATCGTAGTCAACTTTTTGCTGGCCTACGTTGCTGCCGGTAAGACGGTTTTGATGAGTACGCACCATCAAGATTTGGTGCGCCGCTTGGGGGCCCGTGCCATCTATATCGATCGATATTACCATGTGGTCGAGGCGCCTTCGCCGTCGTATGGAACCGAGAGCGGTGCTGCGGAATAGTTGCTGCGTAGAGGATGCGTAGCCGCCCGCGCGGCTTTGCCGTGATGGTATAGTTATCCAGGTTTTTTATGGGGGTGGCTATGCCAAGCTGGAACATTCATATCGCTCAAACGGAGCGCTTGCTGACACGTGCTAGCGTGCTTGCCGATAGCGTGCGCGACCGCAATGCCTTTTTGTTTGGCTGCGTGGTTCCGGATATCTTTGTGGGCTACATGGTTCCCGGCATTGCCGATCCCATCCCGTACCGCATCACGCACTTTGCTAAGCCCGAGCCTATCCCCAAACCACGCGAGCACGAGTTCTGGGATACCTATGTGACGCCGCTGCTTAAAAGTTCGCCCACCGGTGCGCCAGCCGCGGCGACCTCGATTATCGAGGAGCGCGAGCGACTGAACCGCGTGCACTATCCCCAGCGCTACAAGGATGCCGAGCCGGTTGCCGGTCCCGGCGCCTGTGAGTTCTCGCTTGCGTCCGAAGATGTGGCGCAGTCGCTGCTCGATTTAACGCTGGGCGTCTGGTCGCATCTGGTGGCCGATACCGTATGGAATACGCGCGTGAATCAGTACCTGGAGGCGCACGGCGGCAAGCCGTGCGAGGAATTCCGCATTAAAAAGCAGGGCGATTTTGACTGGTTTGGTAAGACGCTCGGCATTGTTTCCATCCCGCGTGCGACCGATCGTCTGTATACCGCTGCGGCACGTTTTGGGCAGTATCCCATCCATAAGGAGTATGTGCTCAAGACCATCGGCGTTATGCACGAGATTGTGCGCGAAAACCCCGGTGAGCCCGATCATCCGCCATACCGCCTGCTAACTGAGGAGTTTTTCGATGCAACGTTTACCGAGGTCATCGAGCTGACCGAGGTGGGCTTTGCGACTCGCGTTGCCGCTTCTGACGTCCCCGCAGTCCCTCTGATCACTAGCTGCTAGCTGGCCGGCTTGACGGCGAACAGCTCATCCCAATCGACCAATAGCTCCCGCCGCAGGGCATCTTCGGTGGTGCGTTTCTGATCGGTCTTTGGGATGTAGGGGAGCCCTGCCTTTTTATGGATGAGTTCGGCGATGTTGTTAAAGCTCTTCGTGTCTTTGATTTGCTCATAGGTTATCTGGATAACGTCATAGCCCATGCTTGTGAGGGCGGTGGTGCGCTCGGCATCGGAGAGACTTGCGGCTTCGCCATCGTGGGCGGAGCGGCCTTGGCATTCCAAGATGACGCCCATGCTGTCGGTGTTGCTCTCGATGAGGATATCGGCGTAGCAGCAGGTTTTGTCATACAGTGAGCGCGCGGCGTCGCTAAGTGGGATGCGCACGTTGTTTGCGATGTTGATGCCCATGCCGCCCTCGTTGCGGGGGAGCGAGACAAGCATAGAGGTCTGTACTTCGAAGGGCGAGGCGGTCTGCCCCGTCATGTGCTCGGCCGCCCAGCGCAGTTGTTTAACGCCGCGCAGGCCTGCAGCCTGCTTGGCGAACGCGGCGATATCCGCCGCGCTGAGGAGCGGCGGGCGCTTCCACAAATTGGTGTCATTGCCCTTGGTGTCGACAACACGCTCCCAACCGCAGTTGGATGGAATGAGCTTAAGCGAAATGGCTTCATCGAGTTGTTGTTGCGTTCGCTCGCAGGGCGTAAACACTGCAAAGGAGCCGCACATCTCGTAGCAAGCCATGAGTAACTGGTTGCGTGAGACCTGCGTAGCAAGGCTGAGCAGCGTAAACTCGGGCGACGTGACATCAAATCCATGTTCAGTTTGCCTAAACGACCCGGGAGGCGGCTCTTGGGTCAGGAGGTGCGATTTAAACAGGCTTCGCGACCCGGATTGTGCTCGAGTGAATACAAGCCTGTGAAGCGGTGCGTGAAGCAGGTCTTTTACAACTGCATGACTTCCGAGGCCGCAACATCTGCGATCCATATTGCCAAGGCTAATAGCGGGGTAAAGCCCTAATACCTGCGGCGGGATACGGTGATAGTAAAAAGCGGATTGACCGCATAGCGTCAGGTCCATGATATCCTCCTGGTCGAAATGTGCTTTTGGACCGTGCGATGCCAGCGTCAATTCGGAAGTATGCGGCAAAATCTGAACCCTGTGAGCAGACCTGGCTTTTGAGGCCAGTTTATCAGGCATTTTGTTGCGAAAAAACGGGGTGTGCTCGGAGGTCTCAGAATTTGCCGCATACTTCCGAAAACGCGGTCGATCTGGCTCTTGCTAAAACGATTTAGCAGCGTCGGGTAAGGTGTGGTTTCGCCATCGGGCGAACACTTTTAGCGCTTGGGACTTTATTTTTGGGCCTCGAAAGGTGGATTTCGCGCTTTTGGTAAAGAAATGGGTGCGTGTTTTGTCGTGTGCCGGCATTGACACAGAAAAAGGGCCCGGAAGGCGAAGCCTTCCGGGCCCTTTGCAATGCAAACATGCTTGCAAGTACGACTTAACGCACCTGAGCGACGTAAGCGACGTTGGTCGAGGAGACCTTGTCCTCGAGCTGGACGCTCATGCGGGGATCGCCGGCGGTAGCGACGGTCAAATCGCCAGCCTCGACGTAGCCGAGCTTCTTAGCGGTCTCGATCGCCTTGACGATCGTGCCGTTGACGGTGCCCTGGGTAATCTCGGCCTGGTGCGGGATAACGCCCCAGTACATGATCATCTGCTGGACGGCCCACTCGTGGCGGGAGAACGCGCAGATCGGCATGTTGGGGCGGAAGTGCGAGATCAGGCGAGCGGTACGACCGGTGGTCGTCGGCACGGTGATGCACTTGGCGCCAACGGTGGTGGCCATGTTCACAGCGGACATACCCACAACGTTGTTGACAACGCGGGTGCCGTGAGCATCGGCCGGAACCTCGAGCGGAGCGTGAGCCGGGAGGTACTTCTCGGTCTCGAGAGCAATGCTGGCCTGCATCTTAACGGCCTCGACCGGGTACTTACCGGCAGCGGACTCGCCAGAGAGCATAACGGCGTCGGTGCCGTCGTAGATGGCGTTAGCAACGTCGGCAACCTCGGCGCGCGTCGGGCGCGGGTTCTGCTGCATGGAGTCGAGCATCTGCGTAGCGGTGATAACGGGCTTGTAGGCCGCGTTGCACTTGGCGATGATCTCCTTCTGGATGTGCGGAACAAGCTCGGGCTTGATCTCGATACCCAGGTCGCCACGGGCGACCATGATGCCGTCGGAAGCCTCGAGGATCTCGTCGAAGTTCTCGACGCCCAGGGCGCACTCGATCTTCGGGAAGATCGTCACGTGCTCGCCACCGTTCTCGCGGCAAAGCTTGCGGATGCCGCGGACGGACTCGCCGTCACGGATGAAGGAAGCGGCGATGTAGTCGATGTTCTCGGTCAGGCCAAAGAGGATGTCCTGACGATCGCGCTCGGTGATGGCGGGCAGCGAAATGTTGACGTTGGGCATGTTGACGCCCTTGCGCTCGCCAATCAGGCCGTCGTTCTTAACGACGCAGGTCATGTCCTGGCCGCTGACGGACTCGACCTCGAGGGCAACCAGGCCGTCATCGATCAGGATGAGGGAGCCCTTCTCGACCTCGGAAGGCAGAGCCAGGTAGTCGAGGGAGATGTGCTCAGCGGTGCCGTGGAAATCCTCGGACGTGGGCTGAGCGGTGACGACAATCTTGTCGCCGGTCTTGACGGCAACCTTCTTGCCATCGACCAGAAGGCCGGTGCGGACCTCGGGGCCCTTGGTGTCGAGCAGGATGCCGACGGGCAGACCGAGCTCCTTGGAAATACGACGGACGCGCTCGATGCGACCGTGGTGCTCGTCGTAGGATCCGTGCGAGAAGTTAAAACGGGCGACGTTCATGCCCGCCTTGATCATCTCGCGGATGGTCTCGTCGCTATCGCAGGCGGGACCCATGGTGCATACAATCTTGGTGCGCTTGTACATTCAGACCTCCATCTGACATCGTCTTGCGCTGATAGATAAACCATAAGAAATAAAACCGAGATGATTATAACGAAATGCCGACCGAATACCCCAAAAAATCGACCGTATGCCGAAATGGAAGTTCATTTTTGCGGGAAAAACGGTATATGAAAAATCTTTACCAACCACTCCAACCGCTGCTATCTGGGCGATATGTCAGTTTGGCGATGTGCCGAAGAAAAAACGTTTTACCAATGTTGAGCATCACACGGCCTGCACCGTTGCGTGCGGACCATATTTCCAAACCGATTGTTTTGGCTAGACGCGTCGCTTTGGGGTACCATAGCTCCACTATCAACTGCCGCTCAGCACGGCAGCCTTGATGAGCCCTTGCCCTTCTCCTGGGAATTATGATCGGGCATCAATCTGCTGAGTGGCCCGAATCCCAGGAGGGGACTCTATATGCAAAAGGAATACCTGTCCGCCGCGGCGGAGGTGCTCAGCGACCAAGGTGTCGATGAGAACCTCGGCCTGAGCAACGACGAGGCGTCTTCGCGCCTCGCCAAGACAGGCCCTAACAAGCTCGAGGAAGCTGAGAAGACGCCGCTGTGGAAGCGTTTCTTTGAACAGATGGCTGACCCTATGGTCATCATGCTGATCGTTGCCGCCGTCATCAGTGCGCTCACGGGCATGGTCAAGGGCGAGCCCGACTTTGCCGATGTTGCCATCATCATGTTCGTCGTTATCGTCAACTCGGTGCTGGGCGTGGTCCAGGAAGCCAAGAGCGAGGAGGCCCTCGAGGCCCTGCAGGAGATGAGTGCGGCGCAGTCCAAGGTGCTACGCGACGGCAAGCTCGTGCACCTGCCGAGCGCCGAGCTCGTGCCCGGCGACGTGATCATGCTCGAGGCGGGCGACTCCGTCCCGGCCGACTGCCGCGTGCTCGAGAGCGCCACGATGAAGATCGAAGAGGCCGCGCTCACCGGCGAGTCCGTGCCGGTCGAGAAGCACGCCAACGTGATCGAGCTCGCCGCGGGCACCGACGACGTGCCACTCGGCGACCGTAAGAACATGTGCTACATGGGCTCCACCGTGGTGTACGGTCGCGGTCGCGCCGTCGTGGTCGGCACCGGCATGAACACCGAGATGGGCAAGATTGCCGGCGCCCTGGCCGAGGCCAAGGAAGAGCTCACGCCGCTGCAGGTGAAGCTCGCTGAGCTCAGCCGCATCCTCACCATCATGGTTATCGTCATCTGCGTCGTAATCTTTGGCGTCGATATCCTCCGCCACGGCGTGGGTAACGTTCTCACCGACCCGACTGCCCTGCTCGACACCTTTATGGTTGCCGTCTCGCTCGCCGTCGCTGCCATCCCCGAGGGCCTGGTCGCCGTTGTGACCATCGTGCTGTCGCTTGGCGTGACCAAGATGGCGAAGCGCCAGGCGATTATCCGCAAGCTTTCTGCCGTCGAGACCCTCGGCTGCACGCAGACCATCTGCTCCGACAAGACCGGTACCCTTACTCAAAACAAGATGACCGTCGTCAAGCACGAGCTTGCTGCGCCTAAGGAGAAGTTCCTGGCCGGTATGGCCCTGTGCTCCGATGCCCAGTGGGACGAGGAGCTGGGCGAGGCCGTGGGCGAGCCGACTGAGTGCGCGCTCGTCAACGATGCCGGCAAGGCGGGCCTCACCGGCCTGAATGCCGAGCACCCGCGCGTGGGCGAGGCCCCGTTTGACTCGGGCCGTAAGATGATGTCCGTGGTCGTCGAGACCCTGGACGGCGAGTACGAGCAGTACACCAAGGGCGCGCCCGACGTGGTGATCGGCCTGTGCACCCACATCTACGAGGGCGATAAGGTCGTCCCGCTGACCGAGGAGCGTCGTGCCGAGCTCGTGGCCGCCAACAAGGCCATGGCCGACGAGGCCCTGCGCGTGCTGGCGCTGGCAAGCCGCACCTACACCGAGGTCCCGAGCGACTGCAGCCCTGCTGCACTCGAGCACGACCTGGTCTTCTGCGGCCTGTCCGGCATGATCGATCCCGTTCGCCCCGAGGTCGCCGACGCCATCCGCGAAGCGCACGACGCCGGTATTCGCACCGTCATGATCACGGGCGACCACATCGACACCGCCGTGGCCATCGCCAAGCAGCTGGGAATCGTCACCGATCGCAGCCATGCCATCACCGGTGCCGACCTCGACCGCATGAGCGATGAGGAGCTCGACGCGCACATCGAGGACTATGGCGTGTACGCCCGCGTCCAGCCCGAGCACAAGACCCGTATCGTCGAGGCCTGGAAGTCGCGCGACCAGATCGTCGCCATGACGGGCGACGGCGTCAACGATGCCCCGTCCATCAAGCGCGCCGACATCGGCGTGGGTATGGGCATCACTGGTACCGACGTCACCAAGAACGTCGCCGACATGGTGCTTGCCGACGACAACTTCGCCACCATCATCGGTGCCTGCGAAGAGGGCCGTCGTATCTACGACAACATCCGCAAGGTCATCCAGTTCCTGCTTTCGGCCAACCTTGCCGAGGTGTTCTCGGTGTTTATCGCCACGCTCATCGGCTTTACCATCTTCCAGCCGGTGCAGCTGCTGTGGGTGAACCTGGTCACCGACTGCTTCCCCGCGCTCGCGCTGGGCATGGAGGACGCCGAGGGCGACATCATGAAGCGAAAGCCGCGCAACGCCAAGGACGGCGTCTTTGCCGGACATATGGGCTTGGACTGCGTGGTCCAGGGCCTGATCATTACCGTGCTGGTGCTCGCGAGCTTCTTTGTGGGCGTGTACTTTGACATGGGCTACATCCACATCGCCGATATGATCGCCGGCAACGCTGACGAGGAAGGCGTGATGATGGCCTTCATCACGCTCAACATGGTCGAGATCTTCCACTGCTTTAACATGCGCAGCCGTCGCACGTCGCTGTTTAAGATGAAGAAGCAGAACAAGTGGCTGTGGGCCTCTGCTGCGCTGGCGCTGGTGCTGACGGTGATCGTAACCGTGCAGCCGACGCTTGCCGAGATGTTCTTTGGCCCTGTGACGCTTGAGCTCAAGGGCGTTATCGCCGCGCTGGGCCTTGCCTTCCTGATCATCCCGCTGATGGAGATCTACAAGGCGATCATGCGCGCGGTCGAGAAGGAGTAAGTTAACCTGTCCGGGCCCGCCCCTGCGTGTTTTCTTCTTCGCTGGTCCTCGCGCTTCGCGCTGCGGGATCGCTCGGAAGAAACCCCTCCCGGCGGGCGGGCCTTCGGATAACCTCGCGGGACCATTGGCTGAGGGAAAGTATGTGAGTCGGTCGAGCGTTTGCTCGACCGACTCTTTTTTGTGGGTAAAATACCTGCTCAGTTGTGTGGTTTTGTGCTGGGAGGCATCTGTGGGCAAGGCTAAGGCTAAGGCGAAGAAAAAGACGACGGGGGCGCGGGCTAAGCGCGATCGTCGTCGGAAGCTCGCGACCGAGGCTCCCGCATCTGCTGAGGAGTTGCTGGCGAGTGTACCGGGGCTTGACGCGCTGCGGGACGTTCCGGCGTTTGATGACCTGCCGGTCGATGAAGCCCAGCAGGCTGCCTTTGATGATTTCTGCGCGCATGTCGAGGAGCCCGAGCAGATGCAGCTTGGCGCCGTGGTGCGCCTGGACCGCGGGTTTCCACTGGTGGCGACTGCCGACGATACCTTCCGCGCCGAGCATGCCGTGGGATTTGCCAAGTCGCGCGGTGGGGACGAGGTCCTGCTGCCTGCCGTGGGCGATCGTGTGGCGGTGCGCCGCGCTCCCGGGCACGATATGGGCGTGATTGAGTGCGTGCTGCCGCGCCGTACGAGCTTTGAGCGTTGGCGCGGCCGTGCCCGCGGAGAGCGCCAGGTGCTCTGCTCCAACGTGGATAGCGTGCTAATCGTGCAGGCGCTCGGTGCCGGCGAGGTGCTGCTCGACCGCGTGGCGCGCTCGCTGGTGTTGGCGCTCGACTGCGATGCCGAACCGGTGGTGGTACTCACCAAAGCTGACCGCTGCGATGCCGGGGAGCTCGAGCGCGATCTGGATCGCGTGCGCCGCCTGGTGGGTCCGGACGTGCGCGTGATCGTGACGTCCTCTGCCGAGGGCCGCGGCCTGGACGAGGTCCGTTCCTGCGTGCCTGCCGGGAGCTGCGCCATGATTCTGGGCGAGTCGGGTGCCGGCAAGTCGACGCTGCTCAATGCGCTGCTGGGCCACGATACGTTGGCGACCGGCGGTGTGCGCGAACGCGACGACCAGGGCCGTCACACTACCGTCGCGCGCGTGATGGTGGCGCTGCCGGGCGACGCCGGCGTGATCGCCGATGCCCCGGGCCTGCGCAGTTTACCGCTCGTGGGTCACGAGCGGGGTCTGGCGCGCGCCTTCCCCGAGATTGTCGAGGCATCGCGCGCGTGCCGGTTTGGCGATTGCACGCATACCCATGAGCCGGGTTGCGCCGTTCGCGAGGCCGAGGACGCCGGGCAGATCGACAGCCTGCGTTTGGAAACGTTCCAAAACCTGGCGTCATCCATGCGCGTGAGTGCTCAAATGCTCGATCCCGATG
>CATWID010000032.1 GCA_958350755.1 uncultured Collinsella sp. | reverse complement strand
GCGGAAGTTCGTGACCTCGGGCTGGCCGTCCTTGGCCGGAATGCGCTCGACGTTGACCTCGACGCCAAAGGCCTTCATGGCCTGGATGGTCAGGTTGATGTAGGGGCGGCTCTCGATGAGGCCGGTTACCTGCACGCAGGAGGGCTGGGCCAGCAGCGGGGCTGCCAGCAGCAGGCCGGAGATATACTGCGAGCTCACGTTGCCCGGAAGCACAAAGGTGCCCGGGCGCATGCGGCCGCTCGTCTTGAGCGGAAAACCGCCCAGACCCTGTAGGTCGCAGCCGGCGGCGATGATCTCGTCCGAGAGCGGGGAGAGCGGGCGGGCGCCCAAGCGCCCCTGACCCACAAAAGTTGCTTCTGCGCCCAGCGCGCAGGCGACGGGCAACATAAAGCGGAGCGTGGATCCACTTTCACCGCAGTCAAGCGTGCTGCCGGCAAGGGCCTTGAGCAGGCCAAACTCAACACTCTTCATGGTGGGGTGGACCTGGAAGCCGTCCTCGACGGTCTCGATGCGAGCACCCAGGGCCGTAAGGCAACGCACCGTGGCCTCGATGTCGGCGCAGGTGGTATTGCAGGTGACGTGCGTCTCGCCGTTGGCAAGCGCAGCGCAGATGATGAGGCGATGCGCCATCGACTTGGACGCGATGGCGGGAACGGTGCCCTTAAGCGGGGACGGGGTGATGCGGGCTAGCATGCGGATGCGTCTCCCTTCTGGCCGAGGCCCTCGGCAATGAGTTCGTGGAAAGTGGAAAGCGGCGTGCGGTCGATACTGCAGCGGCCAATGCCGTGCGGAATCACCAGGTCGATAGTGTCGCCCGCGCGCTTCTTGTCGTGGAGCGCCTCGGCAAAGACGGCATCGGCATCTAGGTCGCAGCGGGTCGTGAGGCCATGGCGGGCGCAGAGTTCCTCAATACGATCGGGCAGTGCAGCATCGCAAATGCCGTGCAGGGCCGCGGCGCGCGTGATGATACCCATGCCGATCGACACGCAGTTGCCGTGTCCCAGCTCAAAGTGCTCGCAGGCCTCGACGGCGTGCCCGGCGCTGTGTCCAAAGTTGAGGAGCTTGCGCTGGTTGTTTTCGCGCTCGTCGGCGACGACCACGGCGCGCTTGATGTCGATATTGCGGGCGATGATGAGCGCTACGCGGGCCACATCGCGGTTGAGCAGCTCCAGCGTGAGCGGGGTCTTCTCCAGCTCGGCGAAGAGCTCCGGGTCGGCGATCACGGCGTGCTTGACGACCTCGCCGCAGCCGTCGGCGAACTGCTCGGGCGTGAGGGTGGCCAGGCACCCCACGTCGGCGATAACCACGCTCGGCTGCCAAAAGGCGCCGGCCAAGTTCTTGCCGGCAGCCAGGTCGATGGCGGTCTTGCCTCCCACCGACGAATCCACCATGGCGAGCAGGCTCGTGGGGATCTGCGCAAACTTGCAGCCGCGCATGTAGGTGGCGGCCACAAAGCCCGTCACGTCGCCCACGACACCGCCGCCGAGTGCCACGATCACGTCGGAGCGCGAAAGCTCGTGCTCGGCCACAAACTCCAAAATGGCAACATAGGTTTCGGCGCGCTTATGGGCCTCGCCGGCCTCGAAGGTGCAGATGCTCACCTCGTAGCCTGACGCTTCCAGGCTCTGCTTAACGGGCATCTGGTAGAGCGGGCCCACGTTGGTGTCCGTCACGATGACGGCCTTGGTGCCGCCGGCGGTGGCGCGCACGAGCGGCCCCGCCTGCTCCAGCAAAAACGTGCCAACATGCACCTGGTAGGGGCGTGCAGTGTCGATATCGATGGTAATCGCCATAAGCTTCGGTCCTTTCGACCTGGCGTGATGGGTGGTCTAGTGGGAGGCCTCGTCGTCGAGCGCTCGCTTGATGCGGTCGCCCTCGGCAAGGAGATTCTCCAGATAGCGCTGGTCGCGGTCCTTAAGGGCGCGGCTGTAGGCGCCAAGCGATTCGATCAGATGGTCGATCTCGAAGGCGAGCGCATCGGCGTCGTCGATCATGAGCTCGGACCACATCTGCGGATTGAGGTGCGCCACGCGGGTGAGGTCGCGGTAGCTGCCGGCCGAAAAGCCGTGGTGGACCTGAGCGGTCGGGCTCTTAACGTAGGCGTTAGAGACGACGTGCGCGAGCTGGCTCGTAAAGGCGATGACGCGGTCGTGCTCGGCGGCGCTCGTTACGCTGAACTTGCCAAAGCCCAGGGGACGTACCATCTCGCGCACCTGGCCCAAAAGCTCCAGCTTAAGGGCGTCGTCCACTGCGGGCGGTACAAGTACGAGCGGTGCGCCCTGGAACAGGTCGGCGCGGGAATGCGCGTAGCCCGAGAACTGCGTGCCCGCCATGGGGTGCGCGCCCACAAAGTAAAAACCGTGCTCGCGGGCAAGCTCAAAGGCGCGCTCGCACACGATGCCCTTGACGCCCACGGTGTCGATCACCACGGGTCCCATGATGGCCTCGGTGTCGGTGGCGTCGGCGAGTGTCTGGGCGTGCGCCTCGAGCCACTCGATGCAGGCCTCGGGGTAGCATGCCAGGACGATGATGTCGCATTCGCCGAGCGTCTCGTCGTTGAGCTCGCCGGCAACGGTACCCATGCTGGCGGCCGTCATGACGTCGTCATCGGGGTCCCAGGCCAGCACGCGGACGCCCGCCTGCGCATAGCCGCGGGCAAAGCTGCCGCCGATGAGGCCCAGGCCCACGATGCCGGCGCACTTGGGGCCACCCTGGTTAACGCATGCGTTTCTCGCCGTACCCATGGGCTACTCCTGAACGGTCTCTTGGCAGACGACCTCGCGGATAGCGCGGATGCGGCGCATGGTGTCGTCGAACTGGTCGGGGGTGAGGGCCTGAGCACCGTCGGACCAAGCGTGGCTCGGGTCGTCGTGGACCTCGATCTCCAGACCGTTGGCGCCGCAGGCAGTCGCGGCGAGCGCCATGGGCTCAACGTAGCGGGTGTAACCGGTGGCGTGGCTGGGGTCGGCGACGACGGGCAGGTGTGACAGGTGGTGCAGCACCGGCACGGCGTTGAGGTCGAAGGTGTTGCGGGTGCGGGTCTCGAAGGTGCGGATGCCGCGCTCGCACAGGATGACGTTGTCGTTGCCCTCGCTCATGATGTACTCGGCTGCCATAAGCAGCTCGTCGACGGTGCCGGACATGCCACGCTTGAGCAGGACCGGGGTCTGCGTCTTGCCGACCTCCTTGAGCAGGGGGAAGTTCTGGGCGTTGCGAGCGCCAATCTGCATGACGTCGATCTTCTTGTCCAGGAAGACCTGCACGTCGCGCGGGTCCATGATCTCGGTGACGATCGGCATGTCGAGCTCGGCAGACGCCTCGCACAGCAGGTCCAGACCGGCGGGGCCCATGCCCTGGTAGGCGTACGGGGAAGTGCGGGGCTTGTAGGCACCGCCGCGCAGCATCGTGGCACCGGCGGCCTTCACGCGGCGGGCGATGCGGATGAGGTTCTCGCCCTCGACGGAGCACGGGCCGGCGATGACCTGGAACTGATCGCCGCCGATCTTGACGCCGTGGCCGCAGTCGATGACGGAGTCCTCGGGGTGGAACTTGCGGTTGGCGCGCTTGAACGGCTCGGAGACGCGCTGCACGCGCTCGACGACATCCATGGACTCGAGCAGGAACGGGTCGATCTTGGTCGTATCGCCCACCAGGCCGATGATTGTCTCATTCTCGCCGCGCGAGACATCGGTCTTCAGGCCCTTTTTCTCAATCCAGCTGACGATATGGCTGACGGCCTCGTCGCTGGCGCTCTCTTTTAAAATTGCAATCATGGTGTGCCTCTCACCTCGATGGATAGCCCTTGCAAAAACGGCCCGCATCGCGAGCCGTGTACATATGGTGCATGAGAGTTTATACTATCTGACTCGCTTTTGCCTTCTAAAGTGGGCCGTTGAGCCGCGTCTTCCTCGGAATTGCAAAGCTTTTTCTTTTATTTTGATAGCCCGTGGTGCACTTGGGTATAATGCCAAACGTTGGCCCTATTAGCTCAGGGGATTAGAGCGTCTGCCTCCGGAGCAGAAGGCCGTTGGTTCGAATCCAACATGGGGCACCATCGAACGTGAGACCGTCCGAACCTCGCATGGTCCGGGCGGTTTTTCTTATACCGACGCGACGTGATGGGACGTGGTATGGCAGCAACGGATATCGAGCGCGGACTCTCGACCGCCGAGGTCGAGGAGCGCATCGCCGCCGGTAAGATCAACCGCAACATGGAGCTCAAGACCAAGTCGGTCAAAGAGCTCATCATCGAGAACCTCTGCACGCTGTTCAATTTGATCAACGTGATCTTGGCGTTCCTGGTCATTTTGACCGGTTCGTTTAAGAATCTGACGTTCCTGTTCGTGGTGTTCCTCAATACCGCTATTGGCGTCATTCAGTCCATGCGTTCCAAAAAGATGGTCGATAAGCTCACGCTGCTGACCTCCAAGAAGGCCATCGCGGTGCGCGACGGCTCCGAGGTGGAGCTCGACCTGGACCAGATCGTGCTCGACGACATCATCCGCCTGGGGCGCGGCGACCAGATCCCCGCTGACGCCGTGGTGGTTTCGGGCGAGGCGCTCGTGAACGAGAGCCTGCTGACGGGCGAGAGCGATCTTATTAAGAAACAGCCCGGTTCCGAGCTCATGAGCGGCAGCTTTATCGACTCGGGTCTGCTGCGCGCCCGCGTGATCCATGTCGGCGCCGACAACTACGTGGCCAAAATTAATAACGAGGCCAAGTACGTCAAAAAGGTCAATTCCGAGATCATGAACGCGCTCAACGCCATCGTGCGCTTTGCGAGCATCATCATGATCCCGCTCGGTTTGGCGTTGTTTGCCTCGAGCGTGAGCGAGCTGTGGGATGCCGCGGGAACCCCAGGCAATAGCGCGCTTTCGTGGTGCTTCTCCGAGCTGTTGGCTGGTCATGTGCCTTCGTCGGCGCTGCTGTCCACGGTGGGCGCCCTGCTGGGCATGATCCCGCAAGGCCTGGTGCTGCTGACCTCGTCGGTGCTCGCCATCGCCACGGTGCGCCTGGCCCGCCGCAAGGTACTCGCGCAGCAGCTCTACTGCATTGAGACGCTCGCGCGCGTCGACGTGCTGTGCCTGGACAAGACGGGCACCATCACGTCGGGCCGCATGGAGGTCGAGGGTACCTATCCGCTGCCGGTCGAGGGTATGGGTGCGGGGGAGGGCGACGCCGCCGTTCCCGTCGATACCACGGTGCTCGATTTTGCGCTGGCTAACGTCGCACGTGCGACCTCGGCCGATGCCAACGAGACCTGTCAGGCGCTGCTCAACTATTACGCCGACCGTCCGGTCGAGGTGTCTGAGCCGCTGTCGGTCATTCCGTTCTCGTCCTCCAAAAAGTGGAGTGGCGCTTCGTTTGCGCAGGGCTCCTATGTGATGGGCGCTGCGCAGTTTGTGCTTTCGGAGCGTGCGTTTTCGCAGGTCGAGAACCGTGTCGCCGAGCTTGCCGATACCTGCCGCGTGCTCGTGGTGGCGCGCGTGGACGGCTTTACGCCCGATGGCGATATGGTGGGCGAGGCCGAGCCCGTGGGCTTTGTGACCATCCGCGACGAGATCCGTACCTCGGCGGCCGAGACCATCGGCTACTTTAACGAGCAGGGCGTGACCCTCAATGTGATCAGTGGCGACGACCCGCGTACGGTGTCGTCGATCGCGCGCGTGGTGGGCGTGCCGGGGGCGGACGCTTATGTGGACGCCACGACGCTCGATACGCCGGCCAAGCTCGATGCCGCAGTGGACCGCTACCATGTCTTTGGTCGTGTGACCCCGCAGCAGAAGCGCGAGCTCGTGCAGGCGCTCAAGCGCCGCGAGCACACCGTGGCCATGACGGGCGACGGCGTCAACGACGTGTTGGCGCTCAAGGAGGCCGACTGCTCCGTCGCCATGGCGGCCGGCTCCGATGCCGCGCGCAACGTGGCCGAGATCGTGCTCGTCGACAACGACTTTGCCTCGATGCCCGCCGTGGTGGCCGAAGGCCGTCGCTCCATCAACAACCTGCAGCGTTCGGCTTCGCTGTTCTTGACCAAGACGCTGTTCTCGATGGGCCTGGCGGCGCTGTGCATCGCGCTGCCGCCGTACCCTTTCGAGCCGATTCAGATGACGCTCATCAACTTCTTCTGCATCGGCGCGCCGGGCTTTGTGTTGGGCCTGGAGCCCAACAATGCTCGCGTGAAGGGTGCGTTTTTGACCAACGTGCTCAAGCGTGCACTGCCGGCGTCGATTGCGGTCATTTTGGCTGCGGCGCTCGATATCTTTGTGGCGCGCGTGTTCGGCTTTAACCAGCTCACGCTGTCTACGATGTGCCTACTTACGTCGTGCGCGGCGAGCGTCAGCCTGATCTGGCGAATCTCGCAGCCCCTCACGCCCTTACGTGTGGTGCTCTTTGTGTTTGTAGTCGCCGGCATCTTGGTGGGCGTTATCGGATTCCCGGAGCTGCTGTCTATTGCCAATCTGACGATGGGTCAGATGGTTTTCTTGGCTGCCATCGTGGTCTTTACCTGCTCGGTGTTCTTTAAGCTCGCCACGATGATGGATTCGCTCAGGCCGCGTCGTCGTCATGCCGCAACTGGTTTTGGCCGCGGTGTGCGCGTCCGCCTGGGTCGCGGTGGCGGCAAGGTGAGCTCGACGGGTTCAACGGCGGAGCGTTTTGCCAAGCGCGTCGCCGCCGACATGGCGCAGCGCCGTGAGGCGCGCACCGTTCGTGAGGCCGAGGCCCGCGCACTCGAGGGCGTGGCCCAGGCCCAGCCCAAGAAAAAGAAGAGTACCGGAGCCAAGCGCTCTCGCGTAACCAAGTCCGCCCAAGGCATCAAAGTCTCGATGCCAAGCAAAAAGAAGAAGTAACTACGCGCCCTGGCGATGTTGAATTGGTGCCTTGCTCCTGTGGGGCCGTGGCGATGTTATGCTCTAACCTCGATTATTTGAATTGCTTCGAAAAGAGGATGCCGTGATCTGCCCGCATTGCCTTAAGACTATCGAGGACGGCGCCTCGTTCTGCCCCTACTGCAACGCCTATGTGGGTCCGGGCGATGGTCCCGAGCACACCGAGTTCGTGTTCTGTGAGGGCTGCGGTGCCCGTCTTTCTCCGCATGATCGTACGTGCCCCAAATGCGGACGCCCCGCTCCGGGTATCCTCTCCGAGGATGCGGCAGCATCCGACCTGGCAGCGGGCCGCACGGCGGGCTTTCCGCGCCTAACGCAAGAGCAGATCGATACCGAGGTGCCGCATGCGCCGGCCTCTGCCGCTGCGGTGCTCTCAGACGCCGCCGACCCCAATGAGACCTGCGTGCTGCCGGCTTTCGATAAGGATTTCGGTATCCCCAAGGTCGATATTCCCACGCCCGTTTCCCTGCATGACGATGCTCAAAAACCCAAGCGCAAGGTGCACCCCGACGAGGACGCCTATCACAAGCATAAGCGTCATATTCCCAAGCCGCTCATTATCATCGCGGTCCTTGCCGTCGTGTGCGGTGGTGCCTATTGGTTCGTGACGACCGATCCCATGGGTGTTATGCCTGGCTTCTACGACCAGTTTGGCCAAGCTGCACAAACCACCTTCCCCACGCGTCAAAAGGGCGAGGCGACTGAGGACGATACCAAGCAGGGCGATTCTGCCGAGGTGGTTCAGGAAGAAACCGTGCTCACCGATGATCAGCTCTATACCAGGCTCGACGGTCTGTATCAGACCATCGTGTCCTACGCTGACGAGGACCAGATCGGCGAGGTCATCGATTCCTTTAACAACGGCTATCTCCGAACGCCGCTGTCCACCCGCCAGGAGCTGTCGCAGAGTGCCTACGCCCTGCGTGACCAGATAAAAAAGACGCAAGATGAGCTTAACAACCTGAAAGTACAGGACGATACGGTTTATGCGGATGACATCGCCCACTTAAAGCAGCTTGCCGAGTGGATGTATGAGCGCGTCGACGTGATCTGCCAGAGCTGGGACATTTCGCTGGCCATTCCCGATGGCGAGTCGATGAGTTCCCACCAAAGCGAGATCCTGGCGCCCATCGCACAGGGCGGCAACAGCGCCCTTAATCAGTACGATGCCAATGTGAGCGCCTGGAAGCCGCAACCGCGTTCGTAATTTGTTGCCCTCCGCCGGCATAACCTGCGTGCGCAATTGATGGAAGCCCGTGCTTATTGCTACAATTCGTACAAATATGCTTTAAACGCACGAGGAAGGAACCACATGTTTGGTTTTAAGAAAGAGCTTTATACGCCCGAGTACCAGCTCGCTGGTGACGAGTGCGCGATCATCGAGACGTCGAAGGGCACGATCAAGGTCAAATTTGACGGCGAGGGTGCTCCCATCCATGTGGCGAACTTCTGTGAGCTTTCCACGATGGGCTTCTACGACGGGCTTAAGTTTCACCGCTATGTGCCCGGTTTTGTTATCCAAGGTGGCGACCCCAATACCCGCGACATGTCCGGCGCCGACGTCGCCGCCGGTCTTGAGGGCCCCGACGGCATGCCCGGTACCGGTGGCCCCGGCTACTGCATCAAGGGCGAGTTTGCCACCAATCCGCGCAACAGCCATGTCGATGGCGCCCTTGCCATGGCACGCTCCATGGACCCCGATTCCGCGGGTTCGCAGTTCTACTTCTGCCTGGGTGCCCAGCATAACCTCGATTCCGGTTACACCGTCTTTGGTACCACGGTCGAGGGTCTCGATGTGATTTCGCAGCTGCGTGCCGGCGACGAGATCGTCCATGTCGAGATCGTTCACGAGTAAAGGGGACTTCCTTGAATAGCCAGCTGATCCAACAGGGCCGCGCCGCTTACCGCGCGGGTGATTTTTCCGCTGCAGCCCAGATGCTTGGGGCGGCAAAGACTCCCGATGAGATTATGGGCGAGGCCGATCACCTTCGTGGCAACGCCTTGATGCACCTGGGCATGTATGCCGAGGCCGCCGAGGCCTATGCCGCCGCCCTCAACGACGGCACCTACGGCAAGCGCGGCGCGCTGCTCACCAACCGCGGCAAGGCGCTTGCCGCGGTGGGCGACTACACGACGGCCGCTCAGGCGTTCTCTGCTGCTACGCAGGATGCTTCCTATGCCACGCCGTTCAAGGCCTATCTGGGCCTGGGCAATGCGCTGTTCCAGTCGGGCGACTATGCGAACGCAGGAACCGCCTTCCGTCAGGCTGCCATCGACGGCGCCAATCCGGCTCCTGCCGCCGCACTCGGCGAGCTCGGTCGTTGCTTCATTAAGCTCGGCCGTCCGGCGGATGCCGTGGAGACCTACCGCACGGCTATCGACTTTGCCGGCCCCCGCGACGACACGCGTGCGCTCAACGCCGGCATGGGTCAGGCGCTTTCTGCCGCCGGCCGTCCCTCCGACGCACTCGACGCCTTTAACGCCGCTACTGCCGATGGCATCTACCAGCTCACCTCCGAGCAGGCCGATGAGCTTGCCCGCGTGCACGATTCGCTTGCCGCGCTGTCTGCCCAGACGGCTATGGCCACGGCTCCGGCGCCCGCGATGGACGCTCCTGCCGTCGATCCGCTCGATCCTACGGGCGCGACCGGTCAGTTTATGCCCGATCCCTCGGACACCGGCTTCTTTACGCTGTCCGAGTCCGAGATGGTCCAGCAGGACCGTCAGGATCGTAAGCAGGCCAAGGTCCGTCGTCGCCATCGCCACACGGGTCTTAAAGTCTTCATCGTGCTGCTTCTGCTCATTTTGATCGCCGCGGGCGGTCTGGGCTTTGCCTACACGCGCGGCTTTGGCTTCCCGTCTCAGGAGTCTGTCGTTACCGATCTGTTCCAGGCTGCCGGCGACGGTGACGCCGCAAAGGCCGAGTCTTGCCTGGCCTCGAGCCTGTCCGAGGACGCTAAGTCGATGATCATCTCCTCGATTCCGCAGGGTGCCACCGTGTCCGTCGAGGGCATGGATCAGTCCATGACCGAGACGACCGCCAAGGTGAAGGCATCGCTGTCCAAGGGCGGCGAGCAGGAGTACACCGTCAAATTCGTGCGCTCCGACAACCATATCGGCTGGGCCGTTTCTTCGCTTGATATGGATTTCTCGGCTGCTGACAACCAGTAGTGACCTTATGGGATTTAGCTTTGCCCGGCGCTTCACCGCAAGTGAGGCGCCGGGCTTGCGCTAGTATGATGAGCTAGTAGTTTTCCAGCAATCATCCAACACATCAGGAGTTGCGTTGTTTTCTTTGATGGATATGTTCTTCGGTAGCTATGCGGGCGATCTTGCCATCGACCTCGGCACCGCCAATACGCTTGTCTCCGTGCGCGGCAAGGGCATCGTCATTCGCGAGCCCTCTGTTGTCGCCATCGACAAGAACGACGAGCGCATCTTGGCGGTCGGTATCGAGGCAAAGCGCATGCTCGGCCGTACGCCCGGCAACATCGTGGCCGTTCGTCCCCTGAAGGACGGCGTCATCGCCGACTTCGATGTTACCGAGGCCATGCTTCGCTACTTTATCGATAAGGCGTCCGAGAAGCGCTATCCGTGGACTCCGCGTCCGCGTGTTGTCGTCTGCGTTCCCTCCGGTGTCACGTCGGTTGAGAAGCGCGCTGTCTTTGAGGCCACGATCCAGGCCGGGGCCCGCCAGGCCTATCTGATCGAAGAGCCTATGGCAGCCGCTATCGGCGCCGACCTGCCCGTCGAGGAACCCACCGGCTCCATGGTCATCGACATCGGCGGCGGTACCACCGAGGTCGCCGTTATCGCTATGGGCGGCATCGTCGTCTCGCAGTCCATTCGTATTGCCGGCGACGAGTTCGATCAGGCCATCCTCACGCACGTTCGTGATGCCTACAACCTGGCCATTGGCGAGCGTACGGCAGAGGACATCAAGATCAAGGTCGGTTCCGCCGTGCCGCTCAAGGACGAGCTCGACGTCGAGGTCAACGGCCGCGACGTGATTACCGGTCTGCCCAAGACCGTGCGCATCGAGAGCGAGGAGATTCGTCGCGCGCTCAACAAGCCGCTCGACGAGATGGCCAAGGCCGTCAAGGACGCACTCGACGCTACGCCTCCCGATCTTGCCTCGGACCTTATGTACTACGGCATTTTGCTGACCGGTGGCGGCGCGCTGCTGCGCGGTCTCGACGTGCGCCTGCGCGATGAGACCGGTGTTTCGGTCAACGTCAGCCCCACGGCGCTCGATAACGTCGTTAACGGCTGTGCCCGCGTGCTCGAGGCCAATGCGTTTGATGGCGGCTTCGTCCAGACCAATGCTTAATTTCCAAAAGGTGGATTCCATTTGGCACGATCTTCGGGTTTCTCCACAAATCTGAATACCAAGCGACAATCAACGGGTATGCGCCCGTTGATTGTTTTCAGCCTGATTTCGGTGTTGCTGCTCACGTTTTACATCCGCGAGGGCGAGGCAGGACCGATTCATGCCGTGCGCTCGGGCGTGACGACGATTACCTCGCCGGTGCGCTTTGTGGGCTCGGCTGTGGCGGCTCCCTTCAATGCGATCGGTAACGTGTTCTCTAACCTTACGGCGTCGCAGGACACGCTTGACGAGCTTAAGAAGCAAAACGAGGAACTGACCTCTAAGGTTGCTGAGCTCTCCGAGGCTCAAAAGACCGCCGAGCGTCTGGAGGGGCTGGTCGGCCTGCAGTCGACCTATAACCTCAAATCGACCGCTGCTCGTATCGTTGGTGCCTCCGGCGATGCCTGGACCTCGACCGTTACCATCGACAAGGGCTCTGCCGACGGCCTTACCATCAACATGCCCGTGACGAGTTCTGCCGGTGTTATCGGCCAGATTATCGAGGTATCGGCCAAGACCTCTACCGTGCGCCTGATTGGCGACGAGAACTCCGGCGTATCCGCCATGGTGCAGGACACGCGCGCCCAGGGTATGCTGCAGGGTCAGGCTGACGGCACGCTGCGTCTTGAGTACGTGAGCGTCGACTCCGATGTTAAGGTTGGCGACATCATCGTGACCTCGGGCATTGGCGGTGTGTTCCCCAAGGGTCTACCGCTCGGCACCGTCTCGTCGGTTGAAAAATCCGCAAACGACGTGTACTACACCATTGTGGTGCGCGCCCAGACGACGGCCGAGAACAACGAGGAAGTGCTGGTCATCACCTCGCTGACCGACGAACAGTCGGCCTCGGATGAGGACGTGAGCACCGCTAATAGCACGCCGCAGGGAACGTCGCGCGATGCTGCGACCAAGACGAAGGACGAGAGCTCGGATGACGGTTCCGACACGTCCGAGACGACCGATTCCGGCTCGAGCGAATAGGGGGCATGTCCATGGATCTACACGAGCAGGGGATGAGCTCCCGCACGTTTGTAATCGCCGCCATCGTGTGCGTGCTGCTGCAGGCAGGCCTGGCACCGCAGATCTCCATTGCGGGCGGTCGCGTCAACTTTATGATTATCCTGGTGTGCATAAGCGTGTTCTCGGGCGACCCGACCCGTGCCGTCGTGTGCGGTTTTTGCAGCGGCTTGTTCTATGACCTTTCCGCTGCCGTGCCGGTGGGCGTTATGTCGCTCCTGCTGACCGTGGGTTCTTTTGCCCTGGTGCATAGCGCCGCCGGTCAGACGGGCGGTACCCCGAGTGCGCGCGGCATCACTGTGGGTGCCTTCGCGCTCGTCATTAATGTGATTTACAGCATCATCTTGCTGTTTATGGGTTTGGAGACGAGCTTTGTCGTGGCGATCTTCGGCCATGCGCTGCCGTCTTCGATCCTGACGGGTTTGGTTGCCATTCCGTTTTTGATGTCCGGCGTCGTGCCGCAGTCCGGTTATGGATTCTCCGCACGTGGCGGACGCCAGACGGGCATGCGCTTTAAGCCCAAGACCCGTAAGCTCAAATAGGGGAGGCTCGTAGATGTCTTCCCAGATGACGGTTATTATCGCCGGTATCGTGCTGGTTGTGGCCATCGTGGTCGCGCTGGTCATCATGCGTCGCGGCGATTCCCGTTTTACCTACGATACGCAGCATGGAACGGCCCCGCGCGCCACCGAGGGCGAGGGCAATACCGCGGCGACCGCCTTTAAGGGCCGCTTCTCCATCCTCACCACGGGTGTGGGCGCGATGTTCGCGGCGCTTGCCGTCAAGCTGTGGGGCATGCAGATGGTCTCGTCGGACTATTACGAAAAGCAGGCTAATAGCAATCAGACGCGCACCGTTACCACACCCGCTGTGCGCGGCCGCATCCTCGACCGCAATGGCGTGGCACTTGTCCAGAACCGTCCCTCACTTGCTGTCGTGGCCTACCGCGACCTTGCCGAGGATGAGGTTCTGGTTCGCCATCTTGCCAACGTGCTCGGTATGCCCTACGTGGCGGTTCTGCGCAATATTCAGGACAATTCCGAGGGCGCCCAGAGCCTGCATACCATCGCGACGGACGTCCGTCGTTCCACGGTTGCCTATATCAAGGAGCACGCAGGCGAGTTCCCGGGCGTCAAGATTGCCGAGCGTACCGAGCGCCAGTACCCGTACGGCGAGACGGCCTGTCACATTTTGGGCTATACCGGCACCATTACCTCCGAGCAGCTCGAGGCCCAGAATAAGAAAACCTCTGGCGATGATGATGCTTCTGCAGGCAAGATTACGTACCAGTCGGGCGATATCGTGGGCCAGGCGGGTGTTGAGAGCTACTACGAAAACCTGCTGCAGGGTATTCGTGGCGAGCAGACCGTCAAGGTCGATGCTTCGGGCAATGTGACCGGTCAGGCCGGCGCCGTGCCCGCCAAGGCCGGCTCCGACATTAAGCTCACGCTCGACCTTAAGATCCAACAGGCCTGTGAGACGGCGCTGGCGAGCGCCATCGAGCTTGCCAAGACCACTGGCTACAGCAATGCCGGCAACGGCGCTGTGGTGTGTCTCGATCCCAACAATGGCGAGATCCTGGGCATGGCGAGCGAGCCCAAGTTCGATCCGTCCGTCTTTATCGGCGGCGTCTCAAATGACGTGTGGACCGAGCTCAATGATGACAAGGGTTCGCACCCGCTGCTCAACCGCGCCATTAGCGGACAGTACATGTCGGCCTCGACCATCAAGCCGCTCTCGGCACTGGCCGGTCTTGAGTTTGGAACCTACACTTCAACGCAGACAACCAACTGCACGGGCTATTGGACGGGCCTGGGCAAGGCTTGGGGCAAGCGCTGCTGGCTGACGTCTGGCCACGGCACCATGACGCTGCAGTCGGGTATCGCCAACTCGTGCGACCCCGTCTTCTACGACATGGGCAAGGCCTTCTTTTATGACGAGCAACATTCCGAGGGCCTGCAGGAGGTCTTTCGTCGCTGGGGCCTAGGCAAGACCTGCGGTATCGATCTGCCGAGTGAGGGCGCGGGCCGTATTCCCGATGCCGAGTGGAAGGAGTCGTACTTTACCGACGCCTCTGCCGAGGACCGCAAGTGGAATGCCGGCGATATGACCAACATTGCCATCGGCCAGGGCGACATCCTGGTGACGCCCCTGCAGATGGCGTGCGCCTATATGGGTCTTGCCAACGGCGGCAAACAGTACGTGCCTCACGTGTTTTTGTCTGCAGTATCGCGCGATGGCGACGGCGATGCCTATAAGTACAACGGCAAGGGCAAGAAGAAGCGCCTGGAGGCCAAGATCAACAGCGATTCGGATTTGGCTCTTGTTCGCAACGGCATGCACGACGTGATTTACACGGCATCGACGTCCTTGGCGGCTCACTTTGGCACCCTGACGCCGCAGGTATACGGCAAGTCGGGCACGGGCGAGAAAAGCGGCGAGGACGAATACGCGTGGTTTTGCGCCTATGCGCCGGCCGATGATCCCAAGTATGTCATCGCTACGGTCCTGGAGCAGGGCGGCGGTGGCTCAGATACCGCGATGCATGTCGTGCGCGATGTGCTCGGCGTGATTTATGACGAGCCCGATACCTCTTCGGCCTCGGGCGATTCTTCGGTTCGATAGGAGGTTGCGATGGATTTTTCTCCGGCGGATCTGTTCCGTTCAACCAAGACCGGCTCTCGCAGCAGCCTGGACCGCGTCAACAAGCAACTTTTGGCCTCGCGCGGCACGTTTCGCCAAAAGGTGCATATCGGTGTGCTCGTGGCTACAGTGGCGCTCGTCGCCTACGGTGCCATCATCATTTGGTCGGCCTCGCAGTTTAAGGCCGATGCCTCGTTCTCGCGCCACCTGTTGGGTATCGGTATCGGTACGGTGCTTGCGGTGCTCGTGTGGCGCACCGATCTGCGTGGCATCTCCAACTTCTCGACGGTGCTGCTCGTCATCGACCTCATCGTGATTTTCTCGCCCAAGATTCCAGGTCTGTCATATACGGGCGGCCTGGGCATGACGGGCTGGATTAAGATTCCCGGTATTGGCCTGACGTTCCAACCGGTAGAGCTTGCCAAGCTCATTACGATTTTCTTTATCGCCACGCTCGGCTCGCAGTACAACGGGCGCATTGATACCGTTCGTGATTACATCAAGCTCTGCGGCATGCTATCCGTTCCGTTTTTGGCTGTCGTTGCTATGGGCGATCTGGGTTCGGGCCTGGTCGTGCTGGTGTCGGGCGCTATCGTTATCTGCATGAGCGGTGCGCGCCGCGAATGGGTGCTGTCGACCTTGGCTCTGCTCGTGGGCCTGGTGGCACTCATTCTGGCGCTGGATTCGGTGCTCGATTCTCTTTTGGGCCACGATGTTCTGATCAAGCAGTACCAGATGAATCGTCTGACGGTCTTCATTGATCCCGAGAACGCCGATTCTGACGATGCCTACAACCTGCAGCAATCACTGATCGCTGTTGGCTCGGGCGGATTTTTTGGTAAGGGCTTGGGGCATGCCACGCAGTCGGCCGGCGGCTTTTTGCCCGAGTTCCACACCGACTTCGTGTTTGCCTTTTTGTCCGAGACCTTTGGTTTCTGCGGTTCTTTCTTGTTGATTTGCCTGTACGTGCTGCTGATCTTCTCCGCGATTCGCGTCGCCTTTAAGTGCGAGTCACTCTTCTTGCGGCTCTCGTGCGTGGGCATCGTCGGCATGTGGGCATTCCAGACCTTCGAGAACATCGGCATGTGCATCGGCATGATGCCGATTACCGGTATTCCGCTGCCGTTTATTAGCTTTGGCTCGTCCTCGATGATGATCCAGTTGCTGACGGTGGGTATCGTACAATCCATATGGCGGCATCGTTCTGGCGCCGCGTAACCGCTGGAGGGGTTTGCTATGAAGATTCCCGTGGACAAGCTGACCCGCGTCTTTAAGATGGGCGCGACTACCAAGAAGGATTCCGACACGCCGGTTCGCGTGTCCGTCTACCTCGATTCGTCTGCGTCGCGTTTTTTGGTCGAGACGGTACGCGATGCCTTCGTGCCACAGACGACGTCGGGTATTGTGCGCGTTGAGTGCCTGGGTGATGAGCGTATCATCCCCAAGACCGATACCGATGTGGTGCTGGTGCTTTCGTGCGGATCTGACCGCCTTGAGAGCGCCGTACAGGAGCTTGTGATTGCCGGCGCCCCCGTGTGCGTGCTGGCCGAGTCCGCCGTCGAGGTACCGTTTATTGAGGAGTCCACGCCCATGCTCGGCGTTGTGGCGGCTACCGATAAGACGTATCTGCTCGAGACGCTTGCCCGTTGGATTCTCGATCGCACGGACAAGGAGACGGCTTTCGCGGCGAATTTTGCCTTTATGCGCATTGCCGCTGCCAACCGTATTATCACTTCTTGCGCCCTCACCAATATGGCGACTGGCGCGCTGGTGTTTTTGCCGGGAGCCGATTATCCCGTTATGGCGCTCGCTCAGGTGGGCATGCTTTTTGAGCTTGCTGCCATCTTTGGTCGCGGCATTAAGCCCGAGCGTGGCTACGAGGTCGCGGGCGTGCTTGCCGGCGGTCTGGTTGTTCGCGCCGTTACCCGTGCACTGGTGAAGCAGACGCCGCACATCGGGTTTGCCGTCAAGGCGCTTACCGCCGCCGCGGGCACCTATGGCATGGGCCGCGCGCTCGTGTCGCTCTACGAGCGCGATGTGGACTACGGCCGTGCCAATGAGGTTGTTACCGCTACGTTCTCGCGCGTCCGCGACCTGGTGACCACGGTCGCCGGTGCCACCCGTCCTATGAATCCTTTCGAGGATGCATCCGATCTCGCTGCTTAGGGGTTTCTTTTGCGCGCTGTATACCAAGACTGTTTTCATTTGATTGAGCCGTTGCTCGCAAAGGTCGAGAAGCCGAGTCGCTATATCGACCATGAATGGGGCACGCTTTCTAAGGCAGAAGCCGATTACCGCTGCTGCATGATCTACCCGGATGTCTACGAGGTCGGCTTACCCAACCAGGGTATCGCTATCCTCTATAACATCCTCAACCAGGCCGAGGGCATTTCCTGCGAGCGCGGCTATGTGCCGTGGCCTGATATGGGCGACGCCATGCGCGAGGCTGGTATCCCGCTACTGTCGCTCGAGGGCGCAGCGCCCGTTGCCTCGTTTGATATCGTCGGTATGCACGTGCCGCATGAGATGGCCGTCACCAATTTTCTCGAGGCGCTCGATCTCGCCGGTATTCCGCTGCTGGCTGCCGATCGTACCGAGGACGATCCCATCATCGTCGCCGGAGGACCTTCGGTTTATAACCCCGAGCCGTATGCGGCCTTCTTCGATGCCATCCTGATTGGCGAGGGCGAGGAATCGCTACTCGAGGTTTGCCAACTGCATCGTCGCCTGCGCGACGAGGGCGCCTCGCGTGCCCAGATCGTCGAGCAGCTCGCGACTGTCGGTGGCACCTATGTGCCGTCGCTCTACGAGGTGCGCCATGACGAGCCTTGCTCCCCGCACGGCTATACCGTGCCGTGTGAGGGCAAGGACGTGCCGCCGGTGGTCTACAAGCGCGTCGTTGAGGACTTTGGTGCCACCAATCCGCTGTCGCAGTCGTGCGTTCCCTATGCACAGCTCGTTCACGATCGCCTGTCTATCGAGATCCTGCGCGGCTGCGCCCGCGGCTGCCGCTTTTGCCAAGCTGGCATGACCTATCGTCCGGTGCGCGAGCGCTCGTCCGATCAGATTGTGTCCTCGGTGATTCAGGGGCTGGAAAAGACCGGCTATGACGAGGTGTCGCTCACTTCGCTTTCGACTACCGATCACTCCTGCATCCGCGATGTGCTCGGTCGCCTTAACCGCCGCCTGGAGGATACGGGCATTCGCGTGTCCATTCCCTCGCAGCGCCTGGATTCGTTTGGCGTGGATATGGCCGAGTCGGTCGCCGGCGAAAAGAAGGGCGGCCTGACGTTTGCCCCCGAGGCCGGTAGCCAGCGCATGCGCGATATCATCAACAAGAACGTGACGGAGGAGGACCTGGATCGCGCGGCCAAGGCGGCCTTCGAGGCCGGCTGGAACCGCATGAAGCTCTATTTTATGATGGGCCTTCCCGGTGAGCGCGACGAGGATATCGTGGCCATTGCCAACCTGGCCGATCACGTGCTGGAGCTTGGCCGCTCCGTGGTGCCCAAGGCCCGCCGCGGTTCCATCTCGGTATCCATCTCGGTTTCGGTGTTTATCCCCAAGGCGGCAACGCCGTTCCAGTGGTGCCCGCAGCTTGACTACGACGACGTCAAGCGTCGCCAAAAGCTGCTCATCACGAGTGTGCGCAACCGCGCTGTTCGCGTGCATTACCACGATGCCGAGACCTCGCTCGTCGAGGCTGCGCTGTCCCGCGCCGGTCGCGACATGACGCCGGTCATCATCGACGCCTGGCGTGCGGGCTCGCGTTTTGACGCCTGGGTGGAGCATTTCTCGCTTGACAACTGGAAGTCAGCCGCGGCCAAAAACGGCATCGACCTCAACGAGCTCGTGCACCTGCCCTACGAGCTGGACTGGCGCTTGCCCTGGGAGCACGTGAGCCCCGGCTGTTCGCGCGGCTTCCTCGAGCGCGAATACCGTCGCTCGCTGGAGGGTGTCACGACCCCCGACTGCACCCGCACGTCGTGCACCGGCTGCGGAATCTGCCCCACGCTCCATGCCAAGAACGTATTGGTGGGTGATCGCGCATGAGTGAGCGCTTGACCGACAACCCCACGCTCTTCAGGCTGCGCGTTCACTACGGCAAGCGCGACCGTCTCAAGTACCTGGGCCATCTGGAACTGATCCATACCATTGAGCGCATCGTGCGCCGCGCGGGCCTGCCCTATGCCGTCACGCAGGGCTTCTCTCCGCACATGCGCGTGGGTTTCTCCTCGGCGCTGCCCGTCGGTACGTCGTCGACCTGCGAGTGGTATGACCTGTTTATGACCGAGTTCGTCGCGCTCGACGAGGCCTTTGGGCGCTTGGCCGCGGCGTCCCCGGCCGATTTAGCGCCCATCGAGGCCGCCTACATCGACGTGCGTACGCCGGCGCTGACGGCTCAGCTCACGCGTCTGTCGTACCGCATCGACCTGCACCTGAACCCCGAGGCCCCCGTGAGCGCCGACGAGGTGCGCGCTGCGATCGACGCGCTGCGTGCGGGCCACGGCATCGACTACGCACGCGGCAAAAAGAGCAAACGCCTGGACTTGGATCATACGCTCGTGGGTTATGAGCTTAAGGCGGGGGAGCGCCCGGACCATCTGGTGCTCATGCTCGACACCCATGCCGACAACGAGGGTTCCATGCGTCCGGAAATTTTGCTTTCTGCCGCTGATGTTTTGTTGCAGGGCTTGACCCCGGGCGTCGATGCACCTATTGTTTCCACCGGTATGCAAGACCTCGTGACCATCTGCTCCTACGATGTCGAGCGTCAGAATCAAGCATGCGAGGACGACGAGGGCCGACTCGTCAGCCCCATACCTGTGCGAACTTGTGGATTTGCTCCACATACTCGTTGACGGGGGTATTATCGCCTGCTACTATATTCGGCTGTTGCACTAACTGATGCATGAAGGGCAAGTAAACATGTACGCAATCGTTAACACGGGCGGCAAGCAGTACAAGGTCGCCACCGACGATGTCATCACCGTCGAGAAGATCGAGGGCAATGAGGGCGACAAGGTCACCCTGCCGGTCATCTTCCTCAACGATGGTAAGAAGATCGTCACCGATCCCGACAAGCTGGCTAAGGCCAAGGTTACCGCTCAGATCGTTGAGCAGTTCAAGGGCGAGAAGCAGCTGGTCTTCAAGTTCCACAAGCGCAAGCGCTATCGTCGTCTGAAGGGTCACCGTCAGCAGCTCACCAAGCTGAAGATCGTGAAGGTTCAGGCTACCTCCCGCGCCAAGAAGGCTGTCAAGGCAGAGGCTGAGGCTGTTGCCGAGGCTCCCGTCGCCGAGTAGATTACACTCGTAACGAAAGAGTAGGTATACACAATGGCACACAAAAAAGGACTCGGTTCCTCCCGTAATGGCCGTGACTCCCGCGGTCAGCGCCTTGGCACGAAGCGCTATGCCGGCCAGACGGTAACCACGGGCACGATTCTCGTCCGTCAGCACGGCACGCACATCCACCCGGGTGAGAACGTTGGCCGTGGCAAGGACGAT
>CATWID010000031.1 GCA_958350755.1 uncultured Collinsella sp. | reverse complement strand
GAGCGGGGGCTCCTGTCGTTTCCGTGCCCCTGGATTGGGTCATAGTGTCTGTCCGTCCTCTACCTGCGGCGTTGTCTTGCTCCGGATGCGGCAGTTAGGGACGTTCCTTTTCTGCCGGCAGTCTGGGACATTCCTTGGGGTAGTCATTGGGGACGTTCTTTAATAACTAGTCGTTTAAGAACGTCCCCGATGACTACACTCAAAAACGGCGCCCGTCGGCGATGTTGCCGGCGGGCGCCGTTGTCATGTGGGCGGTTATGTTGTGGCCGCTGATGAGGCTCGAACTCGCATGCTACAGCGAGTCGATAAAGCGCTGCTGGGCGGCACGTCCTGCCTCGTCCCACTTAAAGACACCGGCGTTGTCGAGCACGTGGCCAAACACCACGCCGACCTCCTCGTGCAGGATATCGATGGCGTTGTCGGCCGTAAGCTCGTCGGCGCGGCGAGCAAAGACGTCCTCGGCCCACGCGGCATGGCTGCGACAAAGATCATCGCCCTCGAGCGCACCGGCAAGATCGTAGCTGGCATCGACCTTGGCTGCCAGTAGATGCTCACGGACAGCGCCAAGCTCGGGAACCAGGCGCGGCGGCAGAATGGCCAGGCCCATGACCTCGATCAGGCCGATGTTCTCCTTCTTAATGTGGTGGTACTCGGCATGCGGATGGAAAACGCCCAGCGGATGCTCGTCGGTCGTGATGTTGCAGCGAAGCGCCAGGTAGGCCTCGTAGATTTCGCCGCCGGCATTTCCGCGAGAGTCGACGCGGCGGATGACGGGCGTCACGGTGTTGTGGGCCACGCCGTCGGCTGTGTGCGCGATGACGCCTACAGACTCATCGGTCCACTCGCGCCAAGCGAGGATAATCTTCTCGGCAGCGTCGAGCAACTGGGCGCGGTCATGCGAGCGCAGGCGCAGCACCGAGAGCGGCCACTGCAGCACGGTACCGCTGACCTGGTCAAAACCGGGCACGCTAAACTGCGAGACCTCGGCGGCATGCATCATGGGGAACTCGTGTGCGCCGCCCTGGAAGTGGTCGTGCGACAAGATCGAGCCGCCCACGATGGGCAGGTCGGCGTTGGAGCCGATGAAGTAATGCGGGAACAGGTCCACAAAATCGAGCAGGCAGGTCAGACCCTTGCGGTCGACGTGCATCGGACGATGCTCGGAGCTCATGGCAATGCAGTGCTCATTAAAGTACGCGTACGGGCTGTACTGGAAACCCCAGCGCTCGCCGTCGAGCTGGATGGGGATAACGCGCAGATTCTGGCGGGCGGGGTGAGCGCCACCGTCGGCTGCGGCGGAGCGTCCGGGGTAGCCCTCGTTTTCAATGCAGAGCTGACAGGCGGGATACTTCTCGCCCGTGTTCTTTGCGGCGCCGGCCGCGGCAATGTCGCGCGGATCCTTTTCGGGCTTTGACAGGTTGATGGTGATCTCCAGGTCGCCCCAGTTGGTGGGGGTGCTCCATTTGATATTGCGCGCGATGGCGGCACGACGCACGTAGCCGGCGTCGCAGCACAGACCGTAGAACCAGTCGGTCGCGGCGCGGGGCTCGTTGACGCCCATACGGCCGTTGAATTCCTCGTTTACAACCGAAGGCCTCGGCATCAGCACACCCATGATGCGCATGGCGATGCGATCGCGGCCCGATGCCGTATCCTCGGCAGCACCGTTGGCAACGGCGGCCTCGGAAAGCGCGGCAAGCGTGCCCTCCAGGTCAAAATCGGGGAGCGTATCGGGGTGCAAGAGCGAGAGCTTCTCGTTCTGCAGCGCCCAGGCCATATCGAGCGCCGGTCCCGTAGCGCCGATGCACTCCAAAATGGTGTTGTAGGCCCAGATGCGGTCGTCCTGTCCGATCATCGATCGGTGGATGGCATACTCAATCAGGCCCTGCGCGGCCTCGCGCACATCAGTCATTACAGCCATGCCGCGTAAGCCCCCTTGTCAGAGATTGCGTAGTGGCGGGCAGAACCCTCGCCCAGCCAGCTGTTCATCTTGGTGATAAAGGTGTCGACCAGATCGAGCGGCACGAAGGCCTGGATGGTGCCGCCAAAGCCACCGCCGTGGATGCGGACGGCGCCGCGGCCGTCGAGCACATGTTCGGCAAGGGCAAGCGCATACATGGAGGGCTGCTCGGAGCCCAGTTTGGCAACGACATTCTGCAGGTACATGGCAGAGCTGGCGCCGGACTCGCGCGTCAGGACCAGGAACTGGTCGATGTCGCCGGCGTTCAGGGCAGCCCAGCGCTTGTCGACCAGGCCGTTTTCGTACCAGTAGTGAACGGCACGCAGGCAGGCGCGGTCGCCCAGCTTGGCGCGCAGCTCGGGGAGCTTGGCGTCAAAGTCGGCAACGTTTACCTCGCACAGGCGTGCCTTGCCAAACTCGGCGGCGACGTCCTGCATCTCGCGCGGAACGGCAGCGTAGTCGTCGGTGGCTGCCACATGGTCGGCGCCAACCTTAACGAGCACGAGCGCATAGCCGTGATCCTCAAAGTTGAGCTCGAGCTTCTGGGTTTTAGGCTGAGCCTGGTCCTCAAAGTCCATGTAGGCAAGGCCGCCCAGGCACACGGCGGCCTGGTCCATCAGACCGCAGGGCTTGCCGTAATAGTTGTTCTCGGTGCGCTGGCTCATCTGCGCGAGCGCGACGGGCTCGATGGCGGGTGCGCCCCAGAGGGTTTCCATGGCGCGACCGTACGCGGCCTCGACGGCGGCAGAGCTGGAAAGACCGCCGCCCGAGGGGACGGAGCAGGTAAAGGCAAAGTCGAAGCCGTGGGGCTCAACGCCAAGGGCTGCAATCTCGTGGGCCATGCCGCGGACGAGGCTTGCGGACGTGCCCTTCTCGGACTCCTGAACGTCTAGCGTGTCGAGCGCGATTTCAAACGTGGGATAGCCCTCGTCGGCTACGCGAACCTTGTTGGAATCGGTTGCCACGGCGATGCCGTCGACGGCGACATCGAGCGAGCCGGCGATAACGTGGCCACCCTCGTGGTCGGTGTGGTTGCCGCTGATCTCGGAGCGGCCGGGCGCGTGCACATAGAGCACCTGGCGATCGCCGATGGGCCCAAACTCCTCCTCGAACAGCTTGGTGAGCGTGGCGAGTGTCTTTTCGTCGGGGGTGGTCATGGGAGTCCTTTCCTTGGCGCATACTGACGAGTTTTCCGTCGTAGTGAGTACGTTAACAATCTGAAGCGGCGTGAACTCAGCATCTACGATGCCGCACGTTACGGGCTATGTTAACGTACTCATAACACAACGCTTATCACTTTTTGAGAATCTGGTAATCGGCAGAAATTCAGCCGTGAACGGTATTGCCGTATGGACTTATAGAGCAGAAGAGTTGCGGATTGAAAAAGTAGAGTACGTTAACATGCGTCCGACGATAGCGGGCCTCGGCGCGGGGTGTATTTCTGCCCGGGCCGGCATGCACGCTATTCAGATCTCGCAACGGTGAAGGTGATCCTGTGGCAAGGCGCCCGTCCAACGATACAGGTACGCGTCCGGTCTCCATGGCCGACGTCGCCCGCGCTGCTGGCGTTTCGCAGCAGACGGTTTCGCGCGTCGCCAACGGCTTGCCCAACGTTAACGAGCAGACGCGCCAGCGCGTGCAGGCCGCTATGCAAGAGCTCGGCTTTCGTCCGAGTTATGCCGGTCGCTCGCTGCGCGACGGCCGCTACCATTCGGTCGGTCTGTGCGTCAACGATGTCACCAAGTTTGGCAACCTCTCAATGATCGACGGCATCGCCAGCGCTGCTCGCGAGCATAATTGCGCCATCACGCTGGTCGAGATGTCCAAGACCGAGGAGTTTTCGCTTGCCGAGGCAACGCGTCGTATGGCCGCGCTGCCTGTGGACGGCATCATTATCGGCATGAGCCGTATGGCGCCCGATTTTGAGACGTTTGATCCACTGCCGGGCATTGGCACGGTCATCGTTACCATGTACGCGCACCCGCGGGTGACCACGGTAGACTCCGATCATTACGGCTGCTCGCTCTTGCTTATGAATCACCTGTTTGAGCTGGGGCATGAGCAAATTCGCTATATTGGCGGCCCGTCGTTCTCGGTCGACGAGCAATTTCGTCGAGCCGGTTGGCAGGATGCGCTCGAGCGTAGGCACATTAAGCCGCAGACGCCGCTCGAGGGCGACTGGTCTGCCAACAGCGGTTACGAGGCCGGCAGATATCTGGCCGAGCACGACCGCACCATGACGGCGATTTACGCGGCAAACGACCAGATGGCAAACGGCGCAATTGCAGCGCTGCGCGATAGTGGCTTGCGCGTGCCCGAGGACGTGAGCGTGGTGGGCGTCGATGATTCGCTCGATGATTTTGTGGCACACAACGAGCTCACGACCGTGCGATTTGATCTACATCAGCGCGGACGCGAGGTATTCGAGCATGCGGTTCCCGAGGCGGGTACGGCGGGCAAAACCGTTGCCATTCGTATTCCCGGCCAGCTCATTATTCGACATAGCACGGCGGTACCGCGCGCATAGTTTGCGCAGGTAAACGGCGATTTATCGTATTTCAATAACAATCGGTATGGATGCCGGCAGATAACAGCTGGGATACTGCCGAGTGTTATGATAGACGGGTTCTTTTGTCTATCTAGGAGGCTTTGCCTGATGGAGATCACCAAGGATATCCGCTACATCGGTGTCGACGATCACGACATTGACCTGTTCGAGGGCCAGTACGACGTGTCCGAGAACGGCATGGCATACAACAGCTATGTTATCTTGGGCGATAAAATCGCTGTCGCCGATTCGGTTGACGCTGGCTTTGTCGACGAATGGCTCGGCAACCTCGAGGCCGCGCTCGACGGCCGTACGCCCGACTACCTGGTCGTCCATCACATGGAGCCCGATCACTCTGCTGGCATCGCCGCCTTTATGGAGCGCTACCCCCAGGCACAGATTGTGGCCAGCATGGGCGCCTTCCGCATGATGGTCAACTACTTTGGCACCGACTACCCCGAGCGTAAGATGGTCGTCAAAGAGGGCGACGTGCTCGACCTGGGTGGCCACAGCCTAACGTTTGTCGGCGCCCCCAACGTGCACTGGCCCGAGGTGATCTTCTCCTACGAGTCCACCGACAAGGTGCTCTTTAGTGCCGACGGCTTTGGCAAGTTCGGCGCCAACGACATCGAGGACCCGGAAGGCTGGGCTTGCGAAGCGCGCCGCTACTACTTTGGCATCGTCGGTAAGTTCGGCAAATTCGTGCAGACCGTGCTCAAGAAGGCCGCCGATCTGGATATCCAGATCATCTGTCCGCTCCACGGCCCCGTACTGACCGAGAACCTGGGCTATTACCTCGACACCTATAACACCTGGTCGAGTTATCAGCCCGAGGACGAGGGCATCACGATCGCCTATGCGAGCGTGTATGGCCATCTGAAGGCTGCCGTCGAGGAGCTCGCCGCAGCGCTTGATGCTCGCGGCCAGAAGGTCTCCGTCTTTGACCTGGCTCGCGACGACATGGCCGAGGCCGTTGAGGATGCGTTCCGCTACGACCGTCTGGTGCTCGCTTCCATCACCTATCAGGGCGAGATCTTCCCGTTCATGAGCACCTTTATCCACACGCTTGCCGAGCACGCCTATCAGAACCGTACGGTGGCGCTCGTTGAGGCCGGCTCCTGGGCGCCCACCGCTGCCAAGGTTATGACCAAGGAGCTCGAGGGCATGAAGGACATCACCCTGGCGCAGAACAAGGTGACCGTGCTGGGCTCGCTCAACGACGCCTCGCGCGCTCAGATCGAGGTTCTCGCCGACGAGCTGTCCAAGTAGCGACACATTCACTTCTGATGCTCAACCACCACAAAGGAGACCTTTGTGGTGGTTTTTGTTTAAGCGCCGGCGATGAGGAGATTTGGGCGGGCGTTG
Source organism: uncultured Collinsella sp. (assembly GCA_958350755.1). Classification (GTDB taxonomy): domain Bacteria; phylum Actinomycetota; class Coriobacteriia; order Coriobacteriales; family Coriobacteriaceae; genus Collinsella. The sequence continues at coordinate 14,920 of CATWID010000031.1, read as the reverse complement.
TCGACGATCTCGGCGATTGAGGTGGCGACGGCATTATCGGGGTCACGGTCCATCACGATGGAGTCGACATCGGCAAGATCGGCAAAGCGGTACATGCCGCGTCCGTTAACCTTGCTGGCGTCCATGAGGGCGACGCTTTGATGGGCCGCGGCGATCATAGCCGTTTTGGTCTCGGCCATCTGGGGAAAGTCGGTCGTAAAGCCGCAGCTGGGGACAAAGGCGCCGGGGCACATGACGGCCAGATCGGCATGGACCATTTGGAGCGCCTGCATAGTGAGCGGTCCGTACAAATAACGATGGCCTTTGCGCAGCGCCCCGCCCAGCATGACGACATCGACTGAGGGCATGCTCTCGTCGATGTAATCGGCAATGGTAATGTCGGCCGTGATGACGGTGATACCGTCGCGCTGATCGAGGAGCCGGACGAACTCGAGCGCCGTGGTGCCCGAGTCGACGAGCAGCGTGTCGCCGTCATTGACGAGCTCGATGGCGCTTTGCGCGATGGCCTGCTTGGCGGCGACGTTGACATTGATGCGGCGATCCTGCGTGGAGACGGTCAGACGTTTGTGGAGTGATACGGCACCGCCGTGCGTGCGGCGCAGCTTGCCTGCTTCGGCGAGCGCGTCCAGGTCGGCGCGGGCGGTGACGGAGGACACGCCAAAGGTCTGGGCGATTTCTGCTACCTGCACCGAGGCATTATGATCGAGCATCTCCATGATGGCGGAACGACGCTCGTCGGCGAAAGCTCGGGTTGTTGCGTGGGCCATATCTGCTCCATCATCGTCTGAAATTTGCAGGAATTGTGTTGACTCTATTTTCGTTCATTTTCTTTTTGAGTAAGAAAACACCTTTCGATTACTTATCTTTTCTATAAAAGAAAGACGCTGAACGCCCAAAATTCAATATCGAACATGTTCACTCGGCTCAAATTTCTTCCGTTTGCTTTTCAAAAATGACTGTATTGACCTGCATGGGCTCAATATCTCGCACGTGCAAAGCTGCTGAATTTCATACAATGAGCGCAGCAAAACGCAAGGTAAAACGCCTTGTGAACAACTACGCCCGATGTCCAGATGCGGGCGAGGGAGAGGAGCAAACGCTCATGGCACTTGTTACCACCGAAAAGATGCTCAAGGACGCTCAGGCCGGCCACTACGCTGTTGGCGCGTTCAACGTCGAGAACCTCGAGTTTGTTATGGCCGTTCTGGCCGCTGCCGAGGAGACCAAGTCCCCCGTCATCATGCAGACCACCCCGGGCACCATCAAGACCGCTGGTCTGGACTACTTCTACGGCATGGTCAAGGCTGCCGCCGAGCGCGCTTCCGTGCCCGTCGCTCTGCACCTCGATCACGGCGATGGCTATGACCGCTGCATGCAGGCTTTCCGCACGGGCTACACCTCCGTCATGATCGACGGTTCGCACGAGTCCTTCGAGGACAACATCGCCCTGACCAAGTCCGTTGCCGACGCTGGCCGCGCCATGGGCGTGCCCGTCGAGGCCGAGCTCGGTAAGGTTGGCGGCAAGGAGGACGACGGTCCCGCGGTTGAGGGCGAGAGCCCCTACACCGATCCTGCCGAGGCCAAGGAGTTCGTCGAGCGCACCGGCTGCACTTCGCTGGCCATTGGCGTTGGCACCAGCCACGGCGTGTACACGAGCGATCCGCACATCGAGCAGTCCGTGGTCAAGGCCATCCGCGACGCCGTCGACGTGCCGCTGGTTCTGCATGGCACCTCTGGTGTGCCCGATGAGCAGGTTGCCGAGGCCGTGAAGAACGGCATCTGCAAGGTTAACTACGCTACTGAGCTGCGTCAGGCCTACACCAAGGGCTTCATGGCCTACATGGCCGAGAACCCCGCCTGCTTCGATCCCAAGAAGCCGGCCAAGGAGGGCATGCGTGAGATCACCGAGCTGGTTAAGATCCGCATGACCAACCTCAACTCTGTGGGCAAAGCAGAGTAACAGCAAGGGTACTCCGACTCGCTACATATCCCGGGGAGGGACGAGGACTTAGTTCCCCAATCGTCCTCGGGCATGCAAAAAGCCTCGCTGCGCACTTCGTGCGGCGAGGCTTTTTGCCCCCTGCGGAAAGATTGGGGAACTAAGCCCTCGTCCCTCCCAGGTTGACCTACTCGAGGTCGTCGCCCTTGTGGCGTTAGTGTCGGAAAAATAAGACGTTGCTTTTTGCCCCCTGCGGAAAGATTGGGGAACTAAGCCCTCGTCCCTCCCAGGTTGACCTACTCGAGGTCGTCGCCCTTGTGGCGTTAGGGCTGAAAGGGTGGGGCGCGTGGGTTATTTGGTTGTTAGGGTTAGTAGGTCGTTGGGGGTTTTGAGGTTGTAGGTGGCGTTTGGGATATCTTGGTGTGATCCCCATGCTGCTCGGGCAAAACTGACCCCTGCTGAAGTTGCGCATTGTTCGTCGTAGACGGTGTCGCCAACGTAGACGACGTTGCCAGGATTCGCGCCCGCACGTCGGAGATATTCGAGCATGGGTGCGGGTGCGGGTTTATGTTCGGTTGTGTCTTCGACAAGGATGATGTGCTCAAAATACTTATCGAAACCAAGGGGTGCAATTTCTTTTGCGTATTCGTCGCGCGCACGTGAGGAGACGATGCCAAGTTTGCAGCCGCTATCGGCGAGTGTTGCGATGACTTCAAGCAAACCTGGAAACACGCTGATGGTGCTTTTAAAGCTGGCGGCAACTTGGCACCAGCGATCCAACGTTGCCTGCGAGTAGATCCCAAGTTTCTCAAGGGCATCCTTGCCGGGTATGCCGAGGGCAAATTCAAGCTCGTGTCGGGGGAGCGTTTTGCCGGTCTCTTCTTGGACAATCTGGACAAGCGATGATAGAACGCTTTCTTCTGTATCTGCCAATGTCCCATCAACGTCAAATACGATATGGTCAAAGTGCTTCATATGATTTCTCCTCTCTGTTGTTTGCCTGCAAGTTTGATGCGGTGACAGAAGAAAGGCTAGCGGGATTTCTGCCTGGTGCTATCGAGATTCTGCCTCGCTGCTCGATAGCTCGAAGGAGTGCATCCCATTTGTTCTTTAAATACCTGGCCAAGATGGCTTGCTGTCGCAAAGCCGCATTGGCGCGCGACTGTCTGGACCGTTCGCGTGGTGTGTGCCAAAAGTTCGCAAACACGGTTTACGCGGTATGCGCGCAGATATGCCGCCGGGGTCGTTCCTGCGCAAGCTTCGATAATGCGGTAACACTCTCTTTCGCTTACGCCGGCTGCAGATGCCATCTGGGGCACATCTATAGCGGCTGCATAGTTTGCGCGGATATAGTCCAGGATTGCCTTGAACTGTACGTCGCGGTTGGTCATCCAAGAGGCGTTGTCGGAGGAAAAGAGCGGTTCGGCCTTGGCGTAAATCTGAATCCAGAGCTCTGACAAGCTATTCCGAAGCGCCATCTCGTTCTGCGGCCGTTGAAGGTCGTGGTTAAAGGAACTCTTTAGCAAATCGATAAAGGGCATATCGTCGGGGTTGGTGGGCGACCATTTGAGCACATCGACGCCTCGACATTGCAGCAAAGGATTGATATAGCGCTTTTGAAGGCGTCCCGCGGGATCGCCGAGCATCGACGGCTGAAAGATATGCAACATTTGAATGGCTGGTGCCGAATTGGGTGATTGCAGCGTGCTGTGCAAAACGCCGCCGTTGATAAAGCCGGCGGACCCTTCCTCAAAGCGTACGTGCTCATGAGCCGCGCGCGTTCGATAGTCAATCGCTCCCTGCTCCATGTAGAAAAGCTCAACCTCGGAATGCCAGTGCCAGGGGACGGAATTGCCCGGATAGCGAGCGAATTCTGCGCGTTCGGCAATATAGGGCCAGTCTTCGGCGGTCTCGGGAAACGCTTCCTCGCGTCCTCCGCGGTGCAATTCTATGTGATCCATGTTTCGCATGGCATCAGTATAAAGCGCGATGGGCTTAGATTGCTCTCGCCTGTTCGGGGAACGCCTTGTCTAGGGATGCTTGGAGCTTTTCGAAGGATGCTCGTAAGTTGAGGCTCTGATCGGCTGAGCGCTTGGTTTTTGTGGTGGGGGAGTCGAGGAGGCCGTTTCTCTGTGTCGGGGGGAAGGAGAAAAGGTTTGCATGTTTTAGGGATGGCTGCCGTGCTACGGCATTGGAAGAATGCATGCTTATGCGGCCTCCTCGATGTCCACCAAAAGGTTGCGCACGGGGTGTGCTGCTAGGTCCCGTGCGTTGGCAGTATTATGCCGCGAGCGCAGATAAGGAAGCGCTAAAGAAAGGCTTAATGAGGTTTGACGTTGCGATGAAACCGCAGGTAAAAGCTATTGCATAACACTCTTGAAAGGTTGGGAGCTTAAGGGCTTTCTAAGGTTTGTGACGTGGATGTGGCTCGCCTGTGTGGGGCGTGTGAATGCTCGCTGTTAGCGCTGCGGCTCTGCAGCCCGTACCTGCTCGATGACCTTTTCCATCGTGGCGTCGATGCGGTCTTTTTTGAGCTCGCATTCCCAGATGGTTATGGGTGTCCAGCCCATTTGAGTGAGTGCCGCCACGGCAGCGCGGTCGCGCTCGACGTTGCGACGGAACTTTGCCTCCCAAAAATCAACATTGCGCTTGGGCTGGCTCGGGTTGCACTTGGGGCAGCGGTGCCAAAAGCAGCCGTTGACGAAGATGGCGATCTTGCGCCCGGGAAAGGCGATGTCGGGCTTGCCGGGCACCTTCCATTCCAAACGATAGCCCGTGAGGCCGGCGGCCCGTAGGCGCTGGCGAACGAGCAGCTCGGGCTTGGTGTTGGCGCGTTTGTTGCCCTTCATGGACTTTTTGATGGCGGCTCGACGGCGGACCAGTTCGCGCTCGTCAGCGGAGAGGTCCGAGGTATCGATGCCGTCCAGCAGGCCGGGCTTGGGGCGCTTTTTGCTGTGGCGCTTAGGCTTGCGCTTGGGTTTGGTAGCGGGCTCGTCGGCCGTGGTCTCGGTATCGTTGGCAGCGCCATTAGCCTCAAGCCGGTCTTCCTTCAGCTCAATCAGCGCATCAATGAGCCCCTTGTCGGCGGGCATCCATTCCACCGTGGCAAGCGAGGTGCGCGGAATCCAGCGGATATCGAGCTGGCGGTCGTGCTTCTGGGGCTCATCGGATTCATCAGCCAGCGAGCAGTAGTAACACTCCATTGAGAGATGAAAATCGGGGTAGTCATACTCAACGGTGTAGAAATCACGTAGGTTGGTGACCTTTACCTGTAGCTCTTCCATAAGCTCGCGGCGCACAGCGTCTTCGGGTGTTTCGCCGCGCATGAGCTTGCCACCTGGGAACTCCCACAGTCCCTGCATGTCGCCGTAGCCGCGCTGCACGGCAAGCAGCTCGTCAGATCCATCCTTGCGAATGATCCCAGCGGCAACATGAACAGTCTTCAACAGGAGTCCTCTCTCCACATCAACACATGGCAGGCTACCCTTACCTTACACAACGGTAAGGCAAGCGTAAGCCATATCGATGGTAGCCGACTCGGCTCCTTGCGACTATAGATGCCGTAGACTAATCGCAAGAAAGGACTCGGTATGCAAACCACCCAAATGGCGACCCCGGTACTGGAGGTCGCGCATCTCGAAAAGGTATATGGAGCGCTGGGCAACGTGACCCGCGCGCTCAACGACGTCAACTTTACCGTCAACCGCGGCGAATTCGTCGGCATCATGGGAGCCTCGGGCTCGGGCAAGTCGACGTTGCTCAACTGCGTGTCGACCATCGATGCCGCCACGAGTGGCGCCATCCGCATCAACGGCCAGGATGTGACGCGCATGAAGCAGGCCAAGCTCTCGCAGTTCCGCCGCGAGGAGCTGGGCTTTATCTTCCAGGATTCCAACCTGCTCGATACGCTCACGGCACGCGAGAACATCGCCCTGCCGCTCACCATCGCCCGCGCAAACTCGGCAGAGATTTCGACCCGCGTGCAGGATGTGGCAGCGCGCCTGTCCATCAGCCAGGTGCTCGACAAGTATCCCTACCAGATGTCCGGTGGTCAGCAGCAGCGCGTTGCCGCGGCTCGCGCGCTCGTCACCGACCCCACTATGATTATGGCCGACGAGCCCACCGGCGCCCTCGACTCCAAAAGCGCTCGTCTGCTGCTCGAGAGCCTGGAGGCCCTGAATCGCCGCCTGCGCGCCACGGTACTCATGGTCACGCACGACAGCTTTGCCGCCAGCTACACGAGCCGTGTGCTGTTTATTCGCGACGGCAAGATCTTCACCGAGCTGCGCCGCGGCGATACCGACCGCCGAGAGTTCTTCGACCGCATTATGGAGGTCGTTGCCATGATGGGCGGTGAGGGCTCCGATGCTCTGTAAACTCGCTTGGGGCAACGTCCGCCGCACCGGCCGCGATTACCTCGTCTACTTGCTGACGCTCACCCTAGGCGTCACGCTCTTCTATGCTTTCAACACCGTCTCGATGCAGGTCGACATTGCCGGCATCGAGGAAGAGGGACTGTCCGAGCTCATGGGCACCATGCTCGGTTACCTTACTTACTTTTTGGCTGGCGTCATGGCCTTTTTGATGGTGTATGCCAATAACTTCATCATGAAACGCCGTAAGAAGGAGTTTGGCCTGTACCAGGTGCTTGGCATGGGGCGCGGGCGCGTCGCCACGATCATGGCGCTCGAGACCGTGATCGTTTCGGTCGGCGCCTTTGTCGCCGGCATTGTGCTGGGCGTGGGGCTCTCCCAGCTCATGACGTTCTTTACGGCTTCGCTCTTTAAGACGCAGATCGCCGATTTTCACTTCTTTTTCTCGGTGCATGCGTTCAACCTGACCCTTGCCTGCATGCTCGTAATGTTTGTGCTCACGCTACTGCTGAACCTGCGCGCCGTGCGTCGTACCAAACTCATCGAGCTTATGGGTGCCGAGCGTCGCAACGAGAGCATCAAGACACGCAACCCCTGGATCGCGATTGCCATCTTTACCGTGGGCGTGCTACTTGTGGGCGTGGCCTATTACCGTCTGCTGCGTGATGGGTTCCCGCTAACCGAGACGGGCGACAAGCTGGACGGGGCCATGAGCCAGTTTGGCATTACGACCGCTATGGTTACGGTGGGCACCTTTGCCCTGTTCTGGGGACTCTCGGGCATGCTCATCAAGCTGCTGCAGAGCTTGCGCGGCGTGTATTGGCGCGGCCTCAATATGTTTACCGTGCGTCAGCTTTCGGCCAAGGTCAATACGGTGTGCTTTTCGATGGGCGTCATCGCGATGATTCTGTTCCTTGCCATTACCTCGGTGACGTGCGGTATGTCGATTGCCAACGTGATGAACGAGAATCTGGAGCGCTATAACCCTGTTGACGTGTCTCAGACGTATGTCTATTACACGCCCGAAACGCTCGACTACTACAAGGAGTATGTCAATCCGTCTGAGGCCGATCGCATGGTGCTGGCCGATGCAACGGTCGATTTGTACGCTGCATGGCATGGCGATCGTAAAGATCCCGATAACGTTGCAGACGGTATTAAGGGCAAGTCGGCGGACAACAACGACGAGACCGGCAAGAAGGTCAATATCGCCGATGTTGCCGGTGAGCATGTGCAGATCGATTCGTATCTGAGTTATCCGCTTGGCGGCTCGGGCCCCTCGGTGGTGGCGGGTGAGATGTGCAAGGCCATGGGCGAAAAGCTTCCCAAGGCGCTCGAGGGAAGCAACGCCGATGCGATGGGTCTGTATGTGACGCCGGCGAGCCAGTACAACAAACTGCGCCAGATGATGGGCGAGGAGCCGGTGAGCATTGGCCGCGACCAGTATCTGCTCACGTGTGATTTGGGCGGCGAGCTGGGCGACCTGTACACCAAATATATGGCCGGCGGCCATACCCTCACCTTGGGCGGGCATGAGCTCAAGCCCGCAACCGATAAGTCGGACGAGGACACGGCGGCCATCGCCAACTCGGCGATGGGCAGCAATCCCGGTACCGTGGTCGTAGCCGATGAGCTGCTGTCCCAGCTTAATCTGCAACCGTATTCCAGTAATCTGCTCGTTAATTACAAACAGGGTATGGATACGACCGAGGCAGACGAGAGCATTAAATACACCTTGCTCGATAATCTGCTCGTTGACGGCAAGGAGCCGGGGTCGTGGGGAGTCTTCATCACGCGTTCCGAGATGTACACGCAAGCAGCGCAGATGAACGGCATGATTAGCTATCTGGCCATCTACATTGGCTTTGTACTGGTCGTTGCGTGCGCGGCGATTCTGTCGATCCAGCAGCTCTCCAATGTGGCCGATGGCAGCCGCAGCTATCGTGTGCTGGCGCAGATTGGCTGTGACGACCGTCAGATCCGGCATTCGGTGATGGCGCAGCAAGCGGTGTTCTTCCTGTTCCCGCTGGCAGTGGGCTTGGCGCACTCCTTTGTGGCGCTCAAGGTGATCATCGAGCTGGTGAGCACGTTTGGCAACATGAGCATCGGCGGTACCGTGGGCCTCACCTGTGCGATCTTCCTGGCGGCCTATGGTGGTTACTTCCTGGTGACCTACCTCATGAGCACCGGCATGGTACAAGCTGCCATCGCCACCCGCTACAGCGAATAGGCGACCTAAAGCAAAACAATCGCAGGTTGAGCATAAGTCAGCGAAAGCGCCCCTAGGCGAGCAAGGTGACGTGAAAGAGGAGGGAAGCGTACTTTGGTACGCGACCGACGATTGAACGTCAGATTGCCGCCTAGGGGCGCTTGCAGCGTCGAGTCGTTACGCGGTTTGGTAAAACCGCGTAACTTTATCGCTTCCAAAAGTGGAGGATCAACGTCGTGCGGTTTTGCTGTTCGGTTTTGACCAGGATGTTGTGGATGTGGGTCTTGACGGTGCCCACGGCAAGGAATAGCTCGTCAGCGATCTCTTGGTTCGATTTGCCCAGTACGACCAGACGCATAACTTCGGTCTCACGGTTGGAGAGCTTGTAGGCGTTGCGATAGAAGGGCATCTGCTCTTCGATGTGTCGATCAAGATCGCTGACGTTCTTTTCCTCGGGCGCCTCCTGCATGCGGATTGAAAGCACGTGGTAGGAGTAGATGATCAGCAGAATCGCAAAGTAGCAGGCAAAGACGTTTTCGCTAAAGTTGCGTTCGGACAGATATAGTTGCAGCCAAGAGGGCGCCAGACTCATGGGGACAATCAGAATGTTGTAGAAATCCTCGGCAACGATGCAACCGACCAGAATAGCGCCGATAATCAGGTGCTTTCGTTGGTTGTTAACGCGTGCCTTCAGCTCGACTTGTGTGCTCTTGCGTGCCGTCCAAAAGATATATAGCCCCACGAAAACAAGGAATACCTGACGCATCGTGTAGTAGAGCCATTGATGAATGGGGCCGTAGGGGACAGCGACGATAATCAGCAGCTCGCTCAGCAAGAACGTTGCGACGGGAATGACAAACTGCTTTTTTGAATGCTTGTCGAGCAAATCCATGGCAATGAGCCAAATAAAAGCCTGCGAAGCGGTCGCCACAAAGGTCCGCAACACAGGCATGGTAATTGAGTAATAGTCGCTGGCTGGAAAACTCTGGTTTTGCAGCGTGTATTCAAAAAAGAAAATCTCGGTCATCTCGATGGCATAGCAGATAAATACGCCGCTGCCATAGATAAAGAAGCGTCGACGGGACGAGGCATAGGCGGCAAGCGAAAGCACCGCCGTCACAATACAGATCACGAGTATCGCTAGGGTATAGAAGAACATCAGGGTGTTCATCTGTCACCGTCCCATCTCATTTATTCTATGGCCGAGCTCTGTATACCTTGTGGGATATAGACGTCTCAACCCTTCGTTTCATTACGGATTAGGCGCCGAGATACAGCTTAGCCGTATACCGTTCGCGGTTCTAGATGGTAAACACCCTGTAAACTCTTGACCTGCGGGTTTATATTGGTTTAGAGGGGGTGTAACTCCGTGAACGGTCTTTAATCCCGAATAAACTAGGTAAAAATTGCATACGGGTGAATGATGGTCTTGTCAACACGAGGCGTGATGTTCGAGCGCCTCATAGTAATAGTCGGCAAGACCGGCGGAAAGGAAATCGACATGGCACTGCCTAAGGATTTCATCGACACCAACGACTTCACCAAAGAGCAGATCCTGGCTATCGAGGATCTTGGCCTGGCAATGAAGAAGGCCATCAAGGTTGACGGTTATTATCCGCACCTGCTCCGCAACAAGAGCCTTGGCATGATCTTCCAGCAGGTCTCCACCCGCACTCGTCTTTCCTTCGAGACCGCTATGACCGACCTCGGCGGCCATGCTCAGTTCTATGGCCCTGGCACCATCCAGCTCGGCGGTCACGAGTCCCTGGGCGACACCGCTCGCGTTATGGGCTCGCTGCTCGACATCATGATGGCTCGCGTTGACCGTCACAAGGACGTCGTCGGCCTCGCCGAGGGCTCCGCTGTGCCCGTCATCAACGGCATGTCCGAGTTCAACCATCCCACGCAGGAGATGGGCGACCTCATGACCATGCTCGAGAACCTCCCCGAGGGCAAGAAGATCGAGGACTGCACCCTGGCCTTCATCGGCGACGCCACCCAGGTCTGCGTCTCCCTCATGTTCATCGCCTCCAAGGTCGGCATGAAGTTTGTCCAGTTTGGACCTAAGGGCCACCAGATCCCCGACGGCGGCCTGCACGTTGGCACCGTTGAGGAGCGCGCCGAGTTCGGCAAGCAGATGATGGCCATCGCCGAGGAGAACTGCAAGGTCTCCGGCGGCTCCATCGTCATCTCCGACGACATCGAGTGCATCAAGGGCGCCGACTTCATCTACACCGACGTGTGGTATGGCCTGTACGACGAGGAGGTCTCGGGCGAGAACTACATGGACGTGTTCTACCCCAAGTATCAGGTCACCATGGACATGATGAACTTCGCCGGCCCCAACTCCAAGTTCATGCACTGCCTGCCGGCCACCCGCAACGAGGAAGTCGTCGACGAGGTTATGGACGATCCCGAGCGCTCCCTGTGCTGGGTCGAGGCCGAGAACCGCAAGCACTCCATCCGTGCTCTCCTTGCCGCCCTGGGCAAGCGCACTCCGCTCAACGACGAGGGTGTCGAGTACTCCGCCAAGGCCGAGCTTCACGCCGCTCTCGAGGCTCTCGAGCAGCTCTAAGCCTTAAGCCTGCTAAACGCACGTTTGCGGGCGGCGGATGCTCGTCTCCTGTCGCCCGCTCACCGAGGCTCAAGCAATTGCCTTAGTACCTTGGGCCTCGGATCTGTCCAAGACTGAGCGAAGGAGCTCATCATGAGCGACGGAAAGAAAAAGCTTTCCTTTTTGACGGTCATTTCGACCATCATCTGCGTCGTCTTCGTTTGCGAGGCCGCCGCTCCTGCTGCTGCCATCGGCAACCAGCAGTTCTTCTGGTGGATCTTCCTGATCCTGACCTTCCTGCTCCCTTATGGCATGGTTGTCGCCGAGCTCGGCACCACCTATGACGGCGAGGGCGGCATTTACGACTGGGTACGCGATGGCCTGGGCGACAAATGGGGCGCCCGCATCTCGTATTACTACTGGGTCAACTACCCGCTGTGGATCGCCTCGCTGGCTACCATGTTCCCCGACATTTTGGGTATGGTCTTTGGCGTCGAGTTCAACTTGATCGCCAAGATGGGTATCGATCTTGCCTTTGTGTGGATCGTCTACCTCATGGGCCGCTCCAAGGCGGCCGACTCCGAGTGGGTCCTTAACGGTGGCGCCATCATCAAGGTCGCCGTCGCCGTTATCGTTGGCGCTTTGGGCATTTGGTATGCCATGGAGAACGGTTTTGCGAACGACATGTCCGCTGCCACCTTCCTGCCCGAGCTCACCAACACCAACGCTCTCGGTTACCTGTCGATCATCATCTTTAACTTCATGGGCTTCGAGGTCATCTGCACCATGACCGACGACATGGCCGATCCCGCTCGCGATATCCCCAAGGCTATTATCGTTGGTGGCCTGTCCATCGCCGTGATCTACCTGTTCGCTGGCTTTGGCATCGGCGCTGCTGTGCCGGCCGATTCCATCGACCCCGACTACGGCATGATTGTCGCAGTCCAGACCATGGTGGGCGACTCCATGATCTTTAAGGTCATCTGCATCGCCTTCCTGATCACCCTGTTCGCCAACATGGCCGCTTGGTCCTTCGGCGTTAACTCCGTTGCTCGCTACGCTGCCGAGCACGGCAACATGCCTAAGGTCTTCGCCTCGATGATCTCTGACGACGATATGCCCAACGGCGCCAACCTGGTCAACGCCATCGTTGCCTCCCTGGTGCTGTGCCTGCAGCTGGTTCCCATCGACGCCATCTCCAACGGTGTTTTCTGGATGCTCTTCGGCACCTCCGTCGTCTTCCTGCTGCTCACCTACATCCCGATGTTCCCGGCGTTCCTCAACCTTCGTAAGAACGACCCCAACCGCGAGCGCATCTTCACGTTCCCGTTTAAGGGTGCCATGATGAAGGTCATGCTGGCCATCCCTTGCATCGAGCTGATCCTGGCCATCGTTGCAACGCTGGTGCCGCTCTCTGCCGCTGAAATTGGCGACAAGCTCCCGATGATCGTTATCTTCATCGTGCTTCTGCTCATCGGCGAGGTTGTCCGCGTCGTCAGCGCCAAGGGCCGCGAGACCGAGTACAAGGGCCTCACTCCCGAGCTGGCAGCTCAGCGTCTCGCTGAGGAGGCCGCCGAGGCCGAGGAGAACTAGGGCACCCGGTTCTGGGGCTCCAACCCTCCTCGCGTACCAACGTGCGCTTCGTCGGGCTTGTCGCTCCCGACTCCGGGCACTCTAGCCTCTTCGGAGACGTGCCCAAGCGACAGGTTTGCTAACCATTCCCCCGGGGTGGGTGTGAGCGATAGCTCCGGTAACCACCGCCCACCCCAATCTCTCTTCCGTATCCTTCGTGCGTTTTGTCTCCGCGCACTTGGTTACGTCGTCGCTTGCCGGTGCGATTCCGTGAAAACCGGCACCGGGCGCCCCGACCTTTGCCGGGGAACGGGCGCCTACCATCTCTTGGTTTTAGGCTGCGGGTAACCCGCCCGCAGCAAGCGATCGTTCGATTTGGAGGAAATCTTATGCGTACGATCACCGAGTCCGAGTCCACCCCCAAGGCCGACGGCTTCTTCATGCCCGCCGAGTTCGCCCCGCAGGATCGCGTGTGGATGGGCTGGCCCCACCGCACCGACACCTGGGCCCACGGCGCCAAGCCGGCCCAGAAGCAGTATGCCGCCATCGCCCGCGCCATCTCCGAGTTCACCCCGGTCTATATGTGCGCCAACCAGGTCGACTACGCCAACTGCAAGGCCGTCTTCGAGAACGACGAGAACGTCACCGTCATCGAGATGACCACCGACGACGCCTGGTTCCGCGACACTGCCGCCACCTACGTCATCAACGGCAAGGGCGAGAAGCGCGCCAACCACTGGCACTTCAACGCCTACGGCGGCCTCGTCGACGGCCTGTACTTCCCGTGGGACAAGGACGAGCAGATCGCCCTCAAGATGGCTGAGCTCTCCGGCTGCCGCCGCTATCGTCCCGACGACATGATCCTCGAGGGCGGCTCCATCACCGTCGACGGCGAGGGCACCCTTGTCGTGACCGACCAGTGCCTGCTTTCCCCGGGCCGCACCTGCTCTGCGGTTCTGGAGGAGGAAGAGGATCCCGAGTCCATCTGGCCCAAGTACCGCAAGAAGTTTGAGCCCTGGAGCGAGGAGCTTCGCGCCTACATGGACGAGCACCTCAAGGATTACCTGGGTGTCGAGAAGGTCATCTGGGTCAAGGAGGGTATCGACCCCGAGGAGACCAACGGCCACATCGACGACGTCGCCACGTTCATCGCGCCGGGCGTCATGGCCTGCATTTGGACCGACGATCCCGAGTATCCGTTCTACGAGCAGTGCCACGCTGCCTACGAGACCCTCTCCAACGCCGTCGACGCCAAGGGCCGCAAGATGAAGGTCTACAAGCTCTGCATGCCCGTGAACCCGCTGTTCATGGACCAGGCTTCCTGCGACACCATCGACGCCGACGAGAACGCCGAGCCGCGCGTCCCCGACGAGCCGCTGATCGCCTCCTACATGAACTACCTCGTGACCAACCACGGCGTTATCGTCCCGCAGTACGGCGACGAGAACGACCAGCTGGCCGTCGACACGCTCCAGAAGATCTACGACGAGGTCTGGGGCGAGGGCGTCTACAAGTGCGTCGGCGTTCAGTCCGAGCAGGTCGTCTTCGGTGGCGGCAACATCCACTGCATTACTCAGCAGGAGCCGTCCGCTTAATCGTCTGACTTTCCGAGGCACCCCATCTCGCCGCTCAAACCGTCGCTCGCGTACCAAAGTACGCTTCGCTCCTCTTTCGCGGCGACCTGGGGCACCTCGAAAACCCAGCCGATCAATCGGACAATCGGCGAATCGAACCATCTTGGGGCATTGATGGTCGGCTTGCCCGATGTCTTGGTCGGTTGGGTTTTCTTTGGGCACTCCGTTGCCTCCACTTCGGAGTGCCCTTTTCTTTGATTGAGTACGCGTCTGGCCTGGGATTTTTTGCGGGTTAGGCCAATTGTTCGCTTGAATTTCCCAGGTCAGACGCGTCTTCAATTGCCGAAAGTTATCGGTCGTGAACGCGGCCGTTTTGATCGGAGTATCTATGTACCAGCGTATCGTTATCTACACGCGCCTGTTCCGCGAGCGTTGGTCCAACAAATGCATCCTCTCCTCTCTCTGGGATGGCACCTGCACCGGTGACGCGGCCTGCAACCCTACCTTGGGCTGCGCCTTCGGTACAGATGCCATCCTTTTTGCTGTAGGGGGAGCGCGCCATGGCAGGTAAAAAGTTCTCCCTGATCGAGGTCATCCTTTCGGTTATCTGCGTCGTGTTTACCATCGAGGCGGCGGCTCCGGCATCTGCCATGGGCAACGTGCAGTTCTTCTGGTGGATCTTCCTTATCATTACGTTTT
>CATWID010000030.1 GCA_958350755.1 uncultured Collinsella sp. | reverse complement strand
GCCGCGCGGCAAGGAGATATATTGCCAGACCGGAGGGGCGCCGGGGGCGGGAATCGCGCACTCCATATTTTGTTCACAAATGAATAGGTCCCTCAGTCACGTCACTGAGGTTATAACTGAAGCATCAGCTTCTGATATTGGCGGTGACCAGCTGGTTTATAGATGTTGAGGCATCGGTCATCTCTGGAGCGCCACTTTACTCCAAAAGCATCGGTTATTTGTTTCCCGTCGGTAAAAGGCAGGTTTTGTTCGCCAAGCGTTCCTATATATAGAAGTTCGGGTTCGAACCGTGCATCGGTAACAAAAAAGCGACCAGCCGGAGCCGATCGCTTTCTATTCTATGCTGGAGCATCCAGAGGGGTTCTTCCGAACTCATTTTCTCGCTGCCATTCATGCTTTCGAAGCATCTTTCTACAGCCCTCGTTGTCTATCCTCGTATCTCACAGGTCTTCCGGAAATTCACAAGCAGTCTTAGGGTCAATTTAGTTCTGCTTTCAGAGACTTGTTTGAGAGTTTTTAAAGACAGTTCAAAACAATAAGTGAAACACCATAAAGCAGAGCAAGATGTGCCGGATAGAAAATGTAGAAGAAATATTTGAGCTTCAGCCCTCGCTTACCATTATAAAAATTGATAAGCAGCAACGAAACGACCGCGGCAGCAACATCAGGATTAAGTACATTAGCTGTAGCAAACTCAAATACGCCGCCAACTATATGGCATGACGAAAGGAGCACTGCACATACTGCAGCAAAGAACATCTTGGCCTTGCTGTCGTGGAATAAATAGAATGCGGCCACAAGCATAATGCCATACACACCGCCATCTAGTTTAGTGTATTCAGCTGCCAGTGCTGTCAAAACAATCAGAGCAGTTTCTGCGATGTATCTTTTCCGTTTTGAAAGACTTTGTATCTTTTCCAGAACAATCAAAAAGACCAAGGAAAGCAGGAGCTCACACATAACATTTTGTTGCCGAAGGTCAAATAGTTGCCCGGTTTGGACGAAATCGTATATGGGCTCCGCAATGATTGCGAAGACAAGCATATTTCGCAGGTACTTCTTTAAGTCATGAGTATGCAAAAATCCCTCAACTATCAAAAAGCAAAATAAGGGAAATGCAATTCTGCCAAGAACATGAAGCACATCCGAAGCCTCGCTTAGAATCGCCCACTGTTCGTCTGATATCTGACTGTACGATGCGTGAGTCATGATTCCATTGGTCAGGACGATCCTGCTTACATGATCGAGAACCATCGAAATGGCTGCTATTATCTTTAATGTGCTGCCGCTAATTCCGTATCTATTTGTTTTCATTTCGTATTCCTTACTTTGGGTGGGCCGTCAGGGGTTCAGCCTGCTCCGCAGGCGGCCGCTGCGGCGCTTCGCGCCTTGCGCGCTGCGCTGGCAAACGCTCACGCGTTTACTCAGCTCCGCGCCCTTTCGGGTTCGAACCCGCGTCGCGGCAACAAAAAAGCGGCCGGCATCCGCCAGTCGCTTTTCCATTCTATGGTGGGCCGTCAGGGGTTCGAACCCTGGACCTTGGGATTAAAAGTCCCCTGCTCTGCCAGCTGAGCTAACGGCCCGCGGGTGGCATTGTACCACGGTCTGGGACTATTCCCAACTCCATTGGCCGTTCTGGAAAATCACAACTTCACGTCCATCAGGCGTAATGCCCGTAATATCGATGTCGTCCGTGCCAATCATAAAATCGACGTGCGTGCTCGAGACGTTAACGCCATGCTCCAGGAGCTCTTCCTTGGACATGTCATACCCACCCTCGATGCATTCGGGGAAACCGACACCTAGCGCGAGATGGCAGCTAGCGTTCTCGTCATAGAGCGTATCGTAGAACAGTACGCCACTTTCGCGGATCGGCGTGTTCTTGGAGATGAGCGCGACCTCTCCCAGGTGAGCAGCGCCCTCGTCAGTATCGATGATGCTTGCGAGCGTTGCCTTGCCCACACGGGCATCGTAGTCCACTACGCGGCCGCCCTCGAACTTAATCCAAAAATCGTCGACCTTATTGCCATGGTGGATGAGCGGCATGGCCGAGTACACGATACCGTCGGCGCGCATGCGATCGGGCGAAGTGAAGACTTCCTCGGTGGGAATGTTGGGGAAGAAGGGGTGCCCTTCGGGCGTCTTGCCCTTGCCGCCGGCCCACTCGTGACCTTTCGTCATGCCAATCGTCAGATCGGTTCCATTTGCCGAGGTGTAATGCAGGTAGTCGAAACGGTTGTCGTTCAGGAAACGCAGGTTCTTTTCGAATGCGGCGTCATGGAGTTCCCAGTCGCTCTCTGGGTCCTGGCCATCGGCGCGAGCGGTGTGCAGAATCGCATTCCACAGCTTATAGATTGCAACCTCATCGGCGTCTCCCGGGAACACCTCGCGCGCCCAGGCAACGACCGGCGCGCCGGCGATGCACCACGGGTTGATGTTGTAGTCCAGTCCGCGGCGGAAGACCTTGCACTGCGTGTTCCTTGCCTTAGAAGCTGCAGCAGGCTTAGCGGGATCGATGCCCTTAAGAGCGGCAGGGTCCGCACCCTCGATAAAGATAAAGCAGGCACCATCCTGGGCCAGTGAATCAAGCTGCAGGCGCTTCCACTCGGGCGTCTGCTCAAAATAGCTTTTCTCGACATGCTCGTACGTGAGCCTCGTCACGGCGTCATCGGCCCAAATAACCGTCACGTGACCGGCACCGGAGGCATAGGCCTCCGCGACCACCACGCGCGCAAACGGCGCGCACTCGACCGGAGACTGAACGACAACCTCCTGGCCGGGCTTGACGTTTACGCCCTTGCGGACAACCAAGCGCGCATAGTTTTTAATCTTGGGCTCCAGGGCCTTCATGCCCTCCAGAGCCTCTTCGACCGTCAGGGCAGCTCGAATCATGTGCCACTCCATCTATCTATAGAACAGTAAAAAGGCGCGCCGCAAAAACGACGCGCCTTATATCTTAGCGATAAGTATGCATGCAAACGCTACTTCTTCTTGGAGTCCTTTTTGTCCTCCTCGGCAGCCGCGCGCTCAATAAGAGCGTTGAGCTTGTTCTCGGACATGCCCTCGGCCTGCGTGCGGTACATGTTGCGCAGGGGACGAATACGAACGAAGTCGTAAATAAAGTCACCCAAAATGACGACGTAGGACAAAACGATGCCGACCATCTGGACAGGGCTGGACACCATGCCAGCGGGAGCGAAGTAGAGCGAAGCCCAAATTGCCACGACGAGTACCATGCCGATAGTAAGCACGGCCCACCAGATACGACGGCGCTTGGTGTAGTCCTCATCCTGCTTGAGAAGGATATTCGACACCGTGTAGATGCGATCCTCGCGGGCGCGCTGCTTAGCCTTGCGGGCGCGCTTCTCCTCTTTAGAGAGGCCCTCGAGGTTCTCGCCCTTCTCGAGCTCTTTGCGGCGTGCCTTAGACGAAGCCGGCACGACGCGGACAGAGCTCGCTGCCTGACGGGCAGGCTTAGCAGATGCGGCGGACTTGCGCGCAACCCCGGTAACCTCGTGGGATTGCGTGCGCTTGTTCGTGGCGCTACGGGTACTCACTTATGCGTTCTCCTTCATGCTTGTGAACTGGGAGCCCGTGATGATCTGGAAGGCCTCGCGATAGCGCTCGGACGTGCCATCGATGACCTCGGCGGGCAGGTGCGGGGTCTCCCCCGTCATATCCCAGTTGGCCTTGAGCCAATTGCGGACGAATTGTTTGTCGTAACTGGGCTGGATCTTGCCCTCCTCGTAGCTGGCAGCAGGCCAGAAACGGCTGGAATCGGGCGTGAGGCACTCGTCGATCAGCGTGACCTTGCCATCGATGACACCAAACTCGAACTTGGTGTCGGCAATGATGATGCCACGGGTCGCGGCGTACTCGGCAGCGGCCTTGTAGATCTTGAGGGAAAGGTCACGAATCTGCGTGGCGATATCCTCGCCCACGATCTCGCAGCAACGCTCGAACGAGATGTTCTCGTCGTGGTCACCAATCTCGGCCTTCGTGGACGGCGTGAACAGCGGCTCGGGAAGCTTGGAAGCCTCGGTCAGGCCCTCAGGCAGCTGGATGCCGCAGACGGTGCCGTTCTCGTCGTAGGTCTTCTTGCCCGAACCGGTCAGATAGCCGCGGACGATGCACTCGATAGGAATCGTTTGGGCCTTTTTAACCAGCATGGCGCGGCCAGCGAGGTAGTCACGATACTCAGCAAACTCCTCGGGGAAATCCGCCGGGTCGATGGAAACGAGATGGTTGGGGACGATGTCGGCAAACTTATCAAACCAGAATGCCGAGATGCGGTTGAGCACCTCTCCCTTAAACGGAATCTCGTCGGGAAGAATGAAGTCGAACGCAGAAATGCGGTCGGTGGCGACCATCAGCAGGTTTTCACCGGCATCGTAGATATCACGAACCTTGCCACGGGAATCCGGACGACGCTCCATCGTTGTCACGTGAGTCACTCCTTACCAAAATACGACAGTAATGCGGGTTCTTTCCCGCACGTTTTCGCAAACTCGGAGCGGCAGGGATGAAACCCCTCCTTCACCGAATAGCGAAAAGCTAGTGCTCCATTGTAGTAGATGCCGCGTCCGCCGTGTGCTCGCGAGGCAGATGAATCGTAAAAGTCGTACCCTTTCCAAGCTCCGACTCCACGGAAATGTAGCCATGATGTCGCTCGACGATCTGTTTAGTCACGGCGAGGCCCACGCCCAGACCGCCCGCCTCACGGGCACGGCTGGCATCGGCGCGCCAAAAACGGCCGAAGATGCGCGACAAGTCATCCTTGGCAATACCGATGCCGGTATCAGAAACGGCGACGCTGACGTGTTTGCGGTCACTGAGCACCGACACCACGACCCAACCGCCCTCGGGGGTGTAGCGCATGGCGTTGCTCATGAGATTGATGACGCATTGTGTGATCATGTCGGGATCGGCTTCGACGACATCGTCGTGACCTTGGGTCTCGTCAGCAAAGCGCAAGCGCAGATCGCGGTCGACAAACAGGCGCTCCTGGGCATTGACGATGGAACGCACGAAAGGAACCATGTCCACCGGCTCAAGGTTGAGCGGAGCCGTGCTGTTTTCCATGCGCGACAGGTCGAGCATCTGCTGCACCAGACGAGCCAGGCGACGCGTCTCGGAAGCAACAGTCTCCAAGTGCTCATCGTCGGTAGGATATACGCCATCCTGCATGGCCTCGACCGTTGCGAGCATGGCCATAAGCGGAGTACGAAGTTCGTGAGCCACGTCCGAGGTCAAACGTTTCTCGTGTTTCATATCCTTCTCGAGCGAAGTGGCCATCTCATCGAAGGTCTCACCCAGCTGATCAATCTCGTCATCGCCGCGCAAGCCCGTACGAGCAGACAGATCGCCATCGCGAATTTGCTTGGCCGTGCTGGTAATACGGTGAATCGGCTTGGTGAGCATGCGCGACACGAGTGATCCGATAACGACCGAAATGCAAACGGCCACAACCGCAGCAAGGGCCATGGCGTTAAAGGTCTTCTCCCTAAACGCAGAATCTGCCTTGGTGAGCAAGGCATCGGAGCCGATGGCCCACAGCTTTACTTGTCCGACATGCTCGCCGGAAGACGTTATGATTTCGACGTTTGCAACGCTATCGGAGCCGGTGGGAGCCGACGAGACCGGACTATGCGATGCTTTTTTCCCGCTCGAGCTGCTCGACGGCGATTCGTTCTCGCGCACATCGGCGGTCGCGCTTGCCGAAGGCCATGAGTCGTCATAAACGACAACGCCTTTCTTGTTGACGACTTGCATACCCAAATCGTCGGACACCAAACTCGATGTCGCGACCGTGCGCAGCTCGCCCGCAGTCCAATTGCCGTTTTCCTCATACGACGTCGCAAGCTTTTCGGCAGCGGAATTTGCGATTTCGACGATATTGGAGCGCGTGTAATCCGAAAAGACCGTGCCCCACACAACAGAGACCACGCCCACCAGCACCAATACCGTCATGAGCGATGTCAGAGCAAAAGCAAGTGCCATGCGCGAGGGATAGCTCATCGTTGGCCGTGAATCGGAACGAGGCGTGTTCCAACTAGCCTTGGAACCCGCCTCGCTCTCCTGCTTGTGCTTTTGTCCGATTTCAAAGCGCGCAGGTGTCATATGTGATTTCCCTATTTCTCGTCCGACTTATCGGTCTTGGCCGGAGCCTCGAAGCGATAGCCGACACCGTGGACGGTGTAGAGCCACTTGGGCTTCTTGGGATCATCGCCCAGCTTGGCGCGAAGGTTCTTCACGTGGCTATCGATGGTGCGCTCATAGCCCTCAAAGTCGTAGCCGAGCACCTTCTCGACCAGCTCCATGCGGTTGTAGACGCGACCGGGGTGACGGGCAAGCGTGGTGAGCAGCTTAAACTCGGAAGCCGTCAGGTCGACTTCCTTGCCCTCGACCAAAATCTTGTGGCCCGAGATATCGATGACCAGATCGCCGAAGTCGAGTACCTCGACGGCTGGCTCGTCGGCCTGATGGGCACGGCGGAACAAGGCGCGTACGCGCGCGACAAGCTCGCGCGGCGAGAACGGCTTAATCAGATAGTCGTCGGCGCCGAGCTCAAGACCGATAATACGGTCCTCGATCTCGCCCTTAGCCGTCAGCATGATGATGGGGACATCCGAGGTATCGCGAATGGTGCGGCAAACGCGCTCGCCGGGGATCTTGGGGAGCATAAGGTCGAGCACGACCAGGTCAAACTGATGCTTCTCGAACTCCTCGATCGCGGACTGGCCGTCGCCGACGCCCACAACCCAGTAGCCTTCGCGCTCGAGATAGGCAGCGACGGCGTCACGGATTGCCTTCTCATCCTCGACCAGCAGAATCTTTTTTGCATCTGAAGCCATAACACGGCCCCCCTGTCTCAATTAGCTAAGAACAAGCCCATTTTAACGCACCTGAACCCGCCGGATGCCACTATGACGCGGCAGCTCGGCGGGCGGTACTCACAATTACAACGCGCTTATTCCCCTGTTGGCGCCTTTTTAACCCCTCTAAGCTTAAAGAGAGAATAGGCGTGCGGTGACCGTCTCTGGTATACCCTGGCTGTTGCGCACCGTGGCGTACGTAAGGAATGAGTCCGATTTTCCCGCCGTAGCTGGATAATCGCCATACTCCAGGGCTCGGTCGGGCGACAGAAGCGAGCCGTAGGTCTTAGCCGAAGTGTCAATCAAAAAATGCGACGCCTGGACTTTAACCAGGTATTTATTTTTCCTTCCCGCAACGCACGCGAGCGGCTCACGCGAAAGGAAGAGGTACGGCCCGCCCTCGTTACCGATATAGGTGCCCATATTGCCCAGGCTACCCACACCGTTATACGTCGCCTCAATGGAGAACACGAAGGTATCGCCCATATACACGGCCTCGAAAGGCGAAACCGACGAAGGAAGCACCAGCTGAGCTCGCTTCGTGTTGTTGCCGTCAGTCAGGTCGATCGCCGTCATACCGTAATAGACGCCCTCATCATTGTGCACGCGGGGCGAGATGGTCAGGATGCCGTCGCTCACACGCGGGGCGGATGCGAAGCGGCCCGTCGACTTCCAAATAGTCTCAGGCTTGGACTCGCTGGGCGACTGACGGTAGCAGTACGAATCGTTACTCGTCTTGCTGCCGCCGGACGAGGGCATCTTATACCAGATGACCGACGACCCATACGCTGTGAAGAGCGGCGGATCGTAATTTTCGCCACCGCGATCGAGCTCGACAGCGTTGCCGGTAAGGGAGGAGCCTGCAAGGTTTTGCGCATAGAGTTTCCAAGACGCATTGGCAAAGTTCATCTCGACCCACGCGAACACGCCATCACCCGCGCGAACGTCGTAAAACGCATAACCGGTTCCCTCAACGGGATCCTCGATAAGTGTGGTAAGCGAGCCATCGCCCAGGTTGAGCACACCAAGCGTATTGGCATGCAGGGCAGAAGCAGGCGCCATCATCGCGGCGGCGTAGTCGCCATCGCAGTAGTACAGCAGCGTGCCCAGCGGCAGCGTCCACGACGCCGCCGGCTCAAGATCGATATCAACAGCTTCGTACTCATCAGTGATCGAGACAATCTTCGAATCGTCCTTGATAACCTGCGGCTCGCCGGCGGCATCGTCGCTGGTGCCCGTTTTTTTCGAGCAACCGGCAAGCACCGTGGCAGCGCCCGCGGCAGCACCGCCGAGCACAAAGCCGCGGCGCGATATTCCATTCTTGATGTGGTCGGCGATACCCATTAGGCGATCTCGGCGCGAGCGGCCTCGATAGCGCGTGTAAGCTGGTCGGCGCAGGAGGTCTTTTTCATACCGCAGGTATTACCAGCGAGAACCTCGATTACACGATCGGCAGGAGCACCCTCGACCAGCTTAGAGATAGCCTTGAGATTGCCGTTGCAGCCACCGGTAAACTCGACGCCCACCACCTTGTTGCCGTCATCGGACAGGTCAAGGTGGATATTGCGAGCGCATACGCCCTGAGGCTTGTAATCAAAACTAATCATTGCGTTCCCCTCTCGTAAAGCAATTTCAGACGTCTATTATCCCCGTCCGAACCGATAAAGTATCGCGGGCACCGATTCAACATTCCCCAATGCGCAAACCGGCAACAGCAATACTAGCAATCTGCTTCCCGAGCGTGGACTTTTCGTTTCTCTTGATACATGTTGTGGTCAGCGATGTGGTAAATCTCGGTCAGTGTATAACCGGGTGCCTCTGCCGTCGCGACGCCAAACGACGCACTGACTGTCAGCACCTCATCGCTCGCAGCAGCAAGGCTGAGGCGAAGATCTTGCACTACTTCACATGCGGATTCGTGATCGGTGTGAGGGCAAATCAGCAAGAACTCGTCGCCACCAATGCGCATAGGCACATATTTCTCGCCTGCCGCCCGCCTCAATACAGACGCCGTACGCCGTAGCAGCTCATCGCCCATTTCGTGACCGTAGAGATCGTTGGTACGCTTGAGGAAATTGCAGTCCATCATGATCACACTCACGGGCAGGGACTCGTTCACCAGGTCGTCGCCAAGGGACTCAAGGTAATTTCTATTGCGAAGTCCCGTCAGCTTGTCCTGGAAAGAAAGCTCCTCGGCGCGCTTTGTCATCGAGATGTTATGCGTTGCCACGACGACCGATTCCAGTCGACCCCGCTCATCGCGGCGCTGTGGAACAACCTGCAGCGAATACCACGTACCTCGGCAGTCTCGTACCTCGGCATCCAAGTACGGCACGCCCTCCATACGATCCCGAAGCGTCTTTATATCTAAGAGTTCCATGACCGCCTCGCGACTTTCGGGACTCACAATGTCTCGGCAAACCGTTGCAAAAAAGTCATATGCCTCGGAGTGCTCGGCAAATATCTTCGCCACCGATGGCGACATGTTAATCCCCTCGATCTCAAGCGTGTCGAGATGCAACAGGAGGGTCGACTCATACGTGGAACTGATGGCATTGATGATGCCGAGCTGCTTGTCCTTTTCGGCCAAATTGCGACGATCGGCGACGATACGCATCAACAGCACTACAACCAAAAACACCAGGAACGCCAGTACGCCGGCAGTGATAAATGAAATCCTGCCCGACATGACCTCAGATTTGGGATAGAGCGCAAACAGGCGATAGTCCTTATACGCCGCACGCACGGCATACCAGGTACTTCCCCGATATTCGACACGTGATAAGCCTTCGTCTTTCCAATCAATTCCGCTATCGGCAAGAAGCCGGGCGAGAGTTATATCGACGGTCGAATCGTTTGAAGAAACGATTTGTGCATCGCGCATCACGAACACCGTTGGGCTCTGATGGAATGTGTTGTTCACGAGCACGTCGGCGATCGTATACGAATAATCATCGGCGGGCTCGGGCGCAAGCGATCGATACCCCAGCGCTACGCCATCACCGTACGGAACAACACTCACGGCAAAGTCGACATCTCGACGCTCAACGACCGTCGAGTAGGACACCTTGGAGCCTCGGTACATCGATGCGACCGACGAACAGGCAAGCTCCTCTCGCCATAGCATCAGCGGATCGCGACCGTCGATATCGTAATGAGCGGCCATATGACCGTCGGCGTCCATGACCAACATTCCCGAAAGGTGCTCGGTATGGACGTACTCCTCGACGAGGTCATCGTTGACTTCAACGTGATCAGGTGGCAAGAACGTCGCAAACGACTCGAGCGCGGCATCCAAATTGTGCGTCGCCTCGGTTTTTCTTCCCTGTTCATATCGGTCATATTTTTCGCAGGCGTTTTTTAAAAACACCATGGTTTCCTGGCCAAACCCAAGCGTTTTATCGAGACAGCGATGCGTGCCGACCACATACAGCAGACCCAACAAAGCAGCGCTGGCCACAACGCAGATAGCAACGGTGACTAATGCCTTTCGGCGTAAGCGGCGCTCATCATTTGTCATGATTCCGCTCCTTGCCCGTCCGTCGTCGCCCCCGCCTTGTACTTGCCCACAATGCGCTCAATCGTGCCATCTCGATCCATCTCGAACAGCACGGTATTGAGGTTTTTGACGTACTCCCCCTCATAGCCGTCCTTAAACGCGACGCCAAGGTCAACCGTCATAACGTTGTCAGCGAACACGCGGTAAAGGCCGGGATACTGGGCGACAAGTCGATCAAGCGGCTGAACGTCCGCCATCCAACAGTCGACATACCCTTTGGCGAGGGCGGCTTTGCAGAGCTCGGCAGAACCATACGATTTGATTTGCACGTCCGGCGAGATTTCCAGATCCCCTGCGAACAATCGGCGTTCGCTCACCGAGCCCGCAATCACCGCGATGGTCTTGCTTCCATCGAGATGCGCCAAGGACTTGATGCCACTCGTTTTCTTGGCGGCAACCGAGACCGTCACGGTTAGATACGGCTCGGTCCAGTAATACTTATCCTCGCGATAACAGGGAGAATAATCACACCACAGGCAATCGATATCACCGTTTTTGAGCAGCCGGTCGCGATCGTTCCAGTCAATATCGACAAACTGTGGCTTGAGCCCCGCACGCTTGCAGGCCTCGCGGGCGATGTCGATATCGATACCGACGTAATCGCCCGTGGTATCGATATACACATAGGGGTCGTTATCCGTAACGCCGATTTTGAGTACTGGGAGATCTTTGTCGGCTTCATTCGAGGAGGAAGAACTGCTTCGAACGGTATACGTCAGGGCGGCCACACAGGCAGCAACAAGGAGCATGAGCGTAAACGAGACAATGGCGACTCGCTTGATACGTCCGGGCACGCGCCTCCCTTCATCGAAACAGCAGTCGGATTTCATTTTATACCCGGGGCTGATGCGGCAATAAAAAAGCGCCTCGCCCAAGACGGGCAAGGCGCCAATGGTCCAAATGCAACCGCAAGCGGTCGAATTAGTTTAACCCTACTCGAAGCTCAACTGCTCCAGGCGATCGAAGACCGTGTCGATACGGGTGAGGAAGTCCCACGGATCAAAGATCTCGTCGAGCTTCTCCTGGCTGACGGTGCAGCGCGGGTCGGCCTCGAGACGCTCCTTAAAGGTGGGGCCGGAGACGCAATCCTGCACCTCGTGCCAGGTTGCCATGGCGTTCTCCTGCACAATGGCGTACGCGTCCTCGCGGGTGATGCCCGTATCGACGAGGGCCAGCAGGACCTTGGAGGAGAAGATGAGACCGCGAGTCTTGTTGAGGTTGGCCATCATGCGAGCCGGATACAGCTGCAGGCCGTCGATAACGCGGATGAGGCACTGGAACATGTGGTCGAGCGCGATGAAACTATCGGCCTGGGCGACGCGCTCGGCAGAGGAGTGCGAAATGTCACGCTCGTGCCACAGGGCGACGTTGTCGAAGGCGACCTGGGCGTTGGACTTTACGACGCGCGACAGGCCGCAGACCTTCTCCATGGTGATGGGGTTGCGCTTGTGCGGCATGGCGGAGCTGCCCTTTTGACCCTTGCGGAACGGCTCCTCGGCCTCGAGCGTATCGGTCTTCTGCAGGTTGCGAACCTCGGTAGCGATGCGCTCACAGGTGGCCGCGGTGGTGGCGAGAACGCCGGCAAGGTAGGCATGGTGATCGCGGCTGATGACCTGCGTGGACAGTGGGTCGTGAACCAGGCCCAGGTGCTCGCAGACATATTCCTCGACAAACGGCTCGATGGAGCTGTAGGTGCCGACAGCGCCCGAGATGGCACCAAAGGCAACGTTCTTGCGGGCATCCTCAAGACGGTCCAGATCGCGCTTGAGCTCCCAGGCCCAAGAGCCAAACTTCATGCCGAAGGTCATCGGCTCGGCATGGATGCCATGAGTGCGGCCGGCACAGAGCGTATTGCGCTCCTCAAAGGCGCGACGCTTGCAAATCTCGCCGAGCTTCTTGACATCCTCGATGATCAAGTCGCAGGCCTGGGTGAGCTGGTAGCACAGAGCCGTGTCGCCCAGATCGGAGCTGGTCATGCCATAGTGAACCCAGCGGCTGGGCTTGGGGTCGCCCTCGGGAACATCGGCATCGATGTATTCCTTCATGTTGGTCAGGAAGGCAATGACGTCGTGGCGCGTGACTTCCTCGATCTCATCGACCTTCGCCTTCTCAAAGTTGGCATGATCGCGGATCCACTGGGCCTCGTCTTTGGAAATACCGATCTTACCGAGCTCCGCCTGGGCCTCGCAGGCCAGAACCTCGATCTCCTGCCAAATGGCGTACTTGTTCTCGAGGGAGAAGATGTGTCCCATCTCCGGGCGGGTATAGCGATCGATCATAGCGGCTCCTTTTTGGTTATTGGCACGTTGGTCGTAACCCAACCATTGTACCGTGCGCAGGTGCAAGTATGGACAGCAGGCATGAACCTAACATTTTGGAATTGGAGCGGGCATGGGGACATCCGCGTATTTGCTTCGCAAATACGCACCGGCTGCGGCGACACACCCGGACCTACACCCATGCGCGGGCAAAATGGGTTGAATCTGACGCCCCCGGCTGTCTCCCGTGCTCGATGGAGCGGGCAACGGGACGTCTGCGTATTTGCTTCGCAAATCCGCACCGGCTTCAGGCACCTGCCGGCGCCTTCGCCTGCTCGCTACAAACGCTTCGCGTTTGCTTAACGCTCGCACCCTGTCGGGTTCGAGTCCCGGCGCTTTGTTGAAAAAAGCACGGCACCGAAACGGTGTCGTGCTTTTAATTTTTTGGAGCGGGCAACGGGACTCGAACCCGCGAGTGTCAGCTTGGGAAGCTGATGCCTTACCACTTGGCGATGCCCGCTTGTGTGTTGGCTAGTATAACGCGGTTGTCTTGTTCGATACAAGGGTGGTGATGCTTGTTTTAGCTGTGGAGATTCGTTTGAAAATCGCGTCAATTGTGGAGATGAGGACCTTTGACCTCCTGTTCTCCCTATCTTCTACCTGCGCTTTTGCTTGATTGTTGTATTTGAGCTCAATTTGTCAGGAATTGGGCAAGCTTTTGGTCAGGCTCCGGTACTTACCCGCATGAACCTCGGGGGTAGCCTCATCCTACGCGTCGCAGCCTCCCCGTGCGGCGCACGAGGGATAAGGAGCAGCCATGTCCAACGCACCCACGCACTCTGTCCACAGCGCAATCGCAACAGGTCCGCTGCTCCTGCTCCTCTTCCTGCTTTTCGGCTGCCTGGCACCGGGAGCCGCATTTGCCGTCGATGGCTACGACCAGCTCGGCTTCCGCACTATTAGCGATGATTGTGGGCCCTTCTTCATCGGCAAGTATGAAGCTCAAGACGCCTCGATTGCCTACTGCATGAACCAGGAGCGCCCCGGCCCCACCAAGCCGGGCGGCCCATGGCTCAACTTTGATCAAGGCTGGGTGTGGCTCGACGACGAGTTCGCGGCAATCGTTTGTCACGGATATCCTACCGCCACGTCGTTTGGCGGTTACCATCTTTCACCAGATCGCGCCCGCTCCGCCACCCAGCTTGCCGTATGGATGCTCAACGGCACTACCCATGTCGACGGCACCTACTCCTACACGACCGCTCAGGGCAAAACCAAGAGTGGACACTTTACCGCCGACAATGAAGTCGTGGCGGCTGCGCGATGGCTCCACGACAGCGCAAAATCAGGAAGCATCAAAGCCGCTCCGCACCGCGCGCGGCGCTATCTAGGAGCCGTATCGGGCGGCAGCAAACGTCAAGACATGCTCTATGTACTGCCGGCGGTCTCTGTTTCCTTCCAAAAGCAGTCTGCAAACGCTGCCATTACCAGCGGAAACAATACTTATCAGTTTGACGGGGCAACATTCGATGTTTTTGAGAGCGCCAGCGGCGCGCGTGTCGGCACCATCCAGATGGACAGCAACGGTCGAGCGCAGGCAGCACTTCTGCCCAACACGGCATACTACCTAGTTGAAACAAAGGCGCCGGCCGGCTATGTCCCCCGTCGTGATCGCATCGCCTTTACCACGGGGAATGACGGTGGACAGGTCGCCGTTGATGAACAACCCGGCACCATCACCCTGCATGTCGTAAAACTCGATGCCGCGACGAATGCCGGACCCCAGGCTGGAGCTTCACTTGCGGGAGCAGAGTTCACGTGCGTGTCGCAATCCACCCCCGGATGGGCGCAAACCCTCACAACCGATGAAAGCGGTCGAGCTGCCCTCACCGATGTCCCCCTAGGAACCTTTACCATCTATGAGTCAAAAGCCCCCGAGGGCTACCTGCCAGCCAACGACAGCTGGTCCTATACCGTTGGAGCCGACCAGCTCGGTGATTCAGGCGTGGTCGAGATCGAATCGCGCGTTTCCGATATCCCCATTGCGTTTGACCTTGAGATTTCCAAATTCAAGGACTACGGCAATAGCGATCAATCCGGCCTGGAGCAGCCGGCAGGAGGTGTTGTCTTTGAGGTTGTCAGCAACAGCTCTCAGCAGGTTGTTGGCACACTGACCACAAACATCTATGGCTTTGCCTCCACCAAAGACCAGCCCGAAGCATGGTTCGGCACAGGCAAGCGACCAGCCGGTGTCCACGGAGCCGTCCCATACGACCGCGCCGGCTACACGGTTCGTGAGGTTCCGGAAACCGTCCCCGAGGGTTTTAAACGTGCGGGGGAATGGACCGTCGAGGCCAATCAGATTTCCGACGGCGCCGAGCTTCAATATATCGTGGACAACCACGCTCTGTCGACGCATCTCCAGATTGTAAAACGCGATGCCCAAACAGGCGCCTCTGTTCCCCTAGCCGGATTCACCTTCCAACTCCTCGACAGCAATCACAAACCTGTCTCACAAACATGCTGGTATCCAGCACATAACGTAATGGACACCTTTACGACTGACGCGACCGGCACCGTCACACTGCCCGAATCGCTCGTGCCGGGCACCTATTATGTACGCGAAACCTCGGCCAAAGAGCCCTATCTTGTCGGCGGAGAGATCGAGGTAAACATACCCGCCAATATAAACCTAACGCCCGTTGCAATCGTCTCGTATTATAACCACGCCGCGACCGGAAACATCAGGATCGTTAAAACCGATGCCGTAGACGGCAGCAGCCTCGCGGGCGCCATCTTTGAGATCCGTGCCTCAGGTGATATCGTGCGCCCCGACGATAGCATTGCCGCGCTCGACGGCGAGGCTGTCGCTACCGTCACGACGGATGAAACTGGAGAAGCACGCGCGGACGACCTCCCGCTGGGATCTGGCACCGCACGCTACGAGGTTGTCGAGACTCAAGCGCCGACCGGCTTCTTGCTCGACCGGACGCATCATATCGTCGACCTTACCTATGCCGACCAGAAAACACCCGTTGTGGAAGCACGGCTTAACGTATCCGACGATTACACCAAGGTTGATATCTCCAAGGTCGATGCAAGCGGAGAGCAGGAAGTGAAAGGCGCACAGCTCACCTTATATGGTCCCGATAAAACCGAAATAGACTCCTGGACCTCATCCGACAAGCCGCACCGCATCGAACATCTTGCACCCGGCACCTACTCGTTGCGCGAAACGATGTCTCCGCGGACCCATGACCTTGCCGAGGAGATAACGTTTGAAATAAAGGATACGGGAGAAGTCCAATCCGTCGCGATGAAGGATGCGCCCATCGAGATCAAAGGACAGGTCGACAAGCGTCAGGAGCTTGTCCAACCTATCGGGAAGGGTCTGCTGGCCAACGGCGATGGTAAAAATCGCGCCGCAACGCAAACCAATACGGACGGTCTTTTCTCCTATACCATCGACGCTCGAAACGATTCAGCTACCTGGGTTGATGAGTTCACAATTACCGATGATCTTGAGTGTGCCGAGGACGATACGGCGAGATTCGTCTCAATCGAAACCCCCGTCGCCATCGGCGACCTCAACGGTCTGTGCAACGTGTGGTATCGCACGACGCCGTTGGACTCGACAGACGTCGATGAGCCGGCAAACGCGACGCTTGACGATGGGCACGAAAATCCTTGGCTTGAGTCCGACGAAGTAAAAGAGAGTCTGGGTGAAGATTGCCGCCTCGTCGATTACGACGGCTGGCACCTCTGGAAGGCGGATGTCTCGACCACGGAATCCGCCACACTCGAGGCGAAAGAACTCGACCTTGCATCCAATACCGTCGTAACGGGCATTCGCATTGAATACGGTGCGGTAGCCGCCGACTTTACGACTCGAAGCGATACGGATTCTTGGACCCGCGATGATCTCAAAGATGAGCACGACGACCTTGACGATGCCAAAGCAATCCTTGGCACAGATGCTCGGAGCGCAGTCGTGCACATGCAGGCAACGTCGGCTTACACACCCCAAACTGCACTCACCAACAGCGCACGCGTCGATCTTTGCCGCAACGGCGGCGGCGATAAACTTGAGTCACATGACGAGGACCGTGTCATTCAACGCTGTACCCTACCGCAGGACCTACCGGCAACAGGATCAGCCCCCATCGCCGCTAGCATCACCGCGCTCCTGACCTCGGGTGCCGCAGCCCTATGGTTCGCTCGCCTTAGGTCAATCCCAAAGACCCGCTAGCGCGATGAAAAAGCGGGCGAGCCAGTCCCCCGGCTCGCCCGCTTTCAATCATTTAAATCGCCGCATCTACTCTGCAGACGAAGATCCACCATCAACGATTGCCTGCTCGGACTCAGGAATCCCATCGGCGCCCGTGCTCTGTTCTTGCTCCACCTCTTCGCTGATTGCGGAGGCGGGGGTCGAGCCCTTCGCGCCCACGATGTAGGCAGCTCCAAACCCTAACGCAATGGCAATCAAGGTCAAAATCACGTAGACAGGCCAATGGCGCTTAATATACGAAAACACGTTGACTCCTTAGAGCTCCGTCTACGAACGGCGGATAACCTCGGTCACGACCTCGGATACCGTGGCAATGTTCGTCGGGTTGACATTGTGGGGCAGGTCGTCCTCGGTACGAGCACAAGCCAGGCGCGTGCCGTCCACGCCGGCGATGGTGAGGGCTCGGCGGCTCGCCTCGAGCGCGGCATAGGCATCGGTCTTGGCATAGGGCATCTCGAGCGCGCCACAATCGACATGGAACGACTTGCACACCTTGCTGACCAGGTTCATGATGCGGCGATCGCCCTTGAGCAGCTGCTGTTCGCCCTCAACCGTCACCACCGAAAGCCTACCGGCGCCGACGGATTCAAGATTGATGAAGAATACGCCGCGGAGCTTATCGCGATGCGAAGCCAAGAAGGCCTTCATACCGGCGCCATCACAATCCGAGGCGCCCGTTGCCACAAACCAGATATCGTGACCGAGCAGCTCATCGTCACCCATAGAGGCGACAGCCGAGAGCATATCTTCGGAAGAAGCGCCGTCGGAAGACGTAGCGCCGCCCTTCCAGCCATCGTTATCGTCCTCGAAATTATCCCACGAACCGATGCCGCGACCGGACTTCTTGGCATCGTAATCGTCTTCGACGCCCAGCCAGTCACTCATGCTGTCCTGTTCGTTTTTCTTTTTACGACCGAACAGGCCGCCCAGGCCGCGCTTGCGAGACTTGGGTGCCGCAGGGGCGGGAGCCGAAATGGTCTCGATCGGCTGTGCGCCCGACGCAACGGGCATAGGAGGCGCAACGGGTGCCGATGTGGGTTCGGGACCCTGGGCGTTAGCAAAGGGGTCGTTGACCTGTGCGGAGGGATCGGGAAGGTCGAACAGCGACGTGCGAGACGCAACGTTTGTCTGCTTCATCGACGGCAGCGACGGATCGGGGACCGAAGCCAGCGGAGACGAGGAGGGTGCAGGCGACGGTGCCGACGCCGGATCGGGAACATTCATCTGCGGACGCGGCGATGCTTGGGAGGAAATCTGGGCCATAAGGGAATCGACCGTTTCGTCCTGAGTGGGAGCGACATTGGCAACCGTGGCACCGGAACCACTCGGGGTCGGCATGGTGAAAATCTGCGTGGAGTAAGGCCTCGACTCATCCGTCTCGGGAGTCTCGGAAACCGCAGGCACTTCCTCCTGCTCGACCTCGGTTGAATCACCTTGATCGGCTGCCGCGTATTGCTCTTCGTCAGAGTTGGCCTCGACGGACTCGTCCTTGGCAGCATCCTGAATTTCGGCAGCATCAATGGGCTCGTCATCGTCTGCCGCGTCGCCCTGCTCATCGGAAACAGGAAGGGGCTCGGCAATCGCGGTGCCTTGCTTTTCAAACGTTATCGTGGAATCGAACTGCGCGGCATCAAACGACATGGTGCTATCGACATGCTGCTGAGCCTCGAAAGACGTCGTCGCCTCAGCAACATCCGCGGACGCCGGTTGCTGGGACTCAAAGGACGTCGTAGCTTCGGCAGCGTCGACGGGCACGGACTGCATAGCCTCGTTCTGCTCGAACTCTTGCGCCGCGCGCTCACGTGCCGCCTCGGCTGCCTGCTGCTGAGCGATAGCCTCCTGCTCGGCAGCCTCGCGTGCGGCAGCGCGCTTCTCCTCGAAATCGTCGACAAATTTCTTGCCCTTTGCAAGCGCACCCTTAAAGAAGTTAGAAGCACTGGTGCCAATCGAAGAGAACGCGGATGCAATATCGGCATGGGGCGTTGCCGCGGGAATCTCGGCCGAGAAATCAGTATCGCTCTCGTAAGACACGCGCCTCGGCTGTTCAACGTAATCGTCGTCAGACTCGTCCGCAACGTCTTGCGCCGGCGCGGCGGGGGCCAAAATGTCCAGTCCTGCCGCGGGATCGATCGCGGACACCGCCTCGAGCTCGGCAACGGCAGCGGTAACCGCGGCAGACTCATCATCCACGGTGACGGCGGGCGCAGGTGCAGTCACGACGGGGGCAGGCTCGGGCTCAAACGTCGGCTCCTCGCCCTCCTCGTAATCGAGCGTGCACGACTCGGGAAGCATCCCGAGCGCACGGATGGCATCCGAACCAAAGCGGATGTTGCCGGCGGCATTGCGATAGAGCTTGGACTCGGGCTCGGCCGCGACAGGCTCCTCCGCCGGCTCGGCAGCGGAAACCTCGTCATTGAACTCTTCGGCCTGGACAGCCTGATTCTGATCCTCGGGCACGATGGCGCCAATCAGCGTCTCGTCGGCAGACGCACCCTCAAAGCCCTCGATCTGCTCGTCGAAATCCTCACCCTGTTCGGGCTCGGCCTGAGCGTCGGGAGCAATCGGCTGACCGAACTCATCCTCGGCGTAGGTAGGCTCTTCATACTCGATGGTATTGCCGTAGTCGTTTTGCTGTTGGGCCGCGGCATACTCCGCTGCTGCGCGCGCCATCTCCTCGGCACGACGCTTCTGCTCCCCAAAATAGGTATCGAACGGAACATCGTCGGGAAACTCGTTTTCGCCCTGGAAGGGAGCAACGTTGTTCATAACGCCGAGCATAGCGGCGACAGAAGACTTGTTGCACACCGCGCCGGACGTATAGGGAAGAATGTAGCGGTTAGAAATGATGTTTGCCGCGTTGGCGAGCGCAACGAGGGAAGCGAGGATCGCGACAATCCACAGCAGAACCTTGAGCGCGCCGGGGAGCGGCAGGATACGCAAGATGGCAACGGCAGCAGGGGCAACCGTGGCAACGGGCAACAGCTTGGCGATGAGCGCACGATACGAAGCATAGGGCTCGCGAGCGAGCAGCTCAGCACGGGGAGAGTCGTAGTGTGCGACAACGACCACCGGGCGGTTGCGCGGAGACGCGAGCGGGCCCGAGGCCTTGTGGTAGGCGATGACATTTTGGCTCACGCCCGTCTTGCCCAGGCGTGAAACCACGGGGTGGCCCGTGCGCTCGAGCACGTAAAGAACGGCGCCGATGATGGCCAGCAAGGTGCCGACCAAACCGATACCGCCGCCGATGCCCATCAGCAGGGCGCCGGCAAACGCAAGAATACCGGTAACGGCAAATGCCAACCTGCTGGGCGCCGGGGCATTGAACTCCTGAACCTCGGGATCAAAGCCGTGGTTGCGGAAGATCTGAGCGATATCCTCGGCAGCCAAGCGCTCTTCTTCGCTGCATGCCGGCGTGATGCCGGTGTTCTGCAGCAGGTGGTTAATATAGTTCTGGGTGTTCGCCATGTGCGCTCCACATCCATAATCCGACAAATAGGCCCAATGCATGCACATTAGAACCGTATATAGTCGAAAGTATACCCCGAGCGAGCGCAAACGACCGAATTCGGGCCATCTTAACGCCCCGAGCGGACAAGGATATAGCCTAATCTCCATATCGGACTAAAATCATGGCAGCAAACCACCTTCTCATGCGAGGACTCTATGACGGCAAGCGACGCGACCGCGACAATTAAAAAGGGGAATTCGGAGCCCAGTTTCGATAAAACGGCCCAGCGCATCCTCAATCTTTTCTTTGTGCTCAACAGCTCCCCCGAACCGCTGACGACCGAGCAGATCGTCTTGGATTCTGACCTGGGATATGGCTCGGGCAACATCGACTCGGATAAGCGCAAGTTTCGGCGCGATCGTGACAAACTGCTCGAGCGTGGCATCTTAATCAAGGAGGTTCGCCCCGCCGGTGCGCAGGAGACCGAGGAAAGCTCGTGGACAATCGACCGCGAGCACACGTTTGCGGCAGGCGGCCTCATCACCGCAGACGACGCCGATATCCTGCTCAACGCTATCGACCAGACAATAGCGG
>CATWID010000029.1 GCA_958350755.1 uncultured Collinsella sp. | reverse complement strand
GCATTTCCGCTGACGGGCCAGATGACTCGTATCGTGCGTACCGCTATGGTCGAGGAGCTCGACAAGGACTATGTCCGTATGGCTCGCGGTGCCGGCGTTCCCGAGAAGGTCGTCGTCGGTATCAACGTTCTTCGCAATGCGCTGATCACCCCGGTCACCACCCTCGGTCTTAAGATCGGTTACCTCATGGGCGGCGCCGTCGTCATCGAGGTTATCTTCAACCTCCCCGGCATGGGCACCGCGATTCTGCAGGGCGTTCAGGGCAACGAGGCGAACCTGGTTCAGGGCGTCGTTATCGTCGTTGCTCTTGCCTTCATCATCATCAACATCGTGGTTGACATGCTCTACCTGCTCATCAACCCGCGCATCAGGACGGTGTAGATTATGGTAAAGATTCGAGAGAAGCAAACCGAGCAGCTCGAGAAGGCTGCCTCCAAGGGGCTCAAGCTCGGTGGCTGGAAGAAGATGACGCTGTCTTCTAAGATTGCCGCCGTCGTGCTGGTGCTGGTCGCCCTGACTGCGATTCTGGCGCCCCTTCTTGCCCCCTATAGCCCGGTCGAGATCTTTACGGCTCGCCAGGCTCCCGGCAACGGATTTATCTTCGGTACCGACGATAAGGGTCGCGATATTCTGTCGCGTATGCTCTACGGTGGTCGTTACTCGCTGATTATCGGCTTTGGCGCCACTGCCATGGCTCTGGTCTGCGGCTCGGTCGTGGGCGCCCTTGCAGCGGTTTCGCGCAAGGCCGTCTCCGAGACGATCATGCGTATCTTGGACATCATCATGTCCATCCCGGGCATCGCCCTTGCGGCCGTCTTCGTCTCCATCCTGGGCAACTCCGTGCCGTCGATCATCTTCGCCATCGGCTTTATGTACACTCCGCAGATTGCCCGTATCGTGCGCGCCAACATCGTGTCCGAGTACGGCGAGGACTATGTCCGCGCGGTCATCGTTTCCGGCGCCAAGGCTCCGTGGATTTTAATCAAGCATGTTCTGCGTAACTGCATCGCCCCGATCATGGTCTTCACCGTTACCCTAGTCGCCGACGCCATCATCTTCGAGGCTTCGCTGACCTTCATCGGCGCTGGTATCCAGGAGCCCACCGCTACCTGGGGCAACATCCTCGCCGACGCCCGCGGCGGCGTGCTCGCCGGCCGTTGGTGGCAGGCGTTGTTCCCGGGCCTGGCCATCATGATCACCTGCCTGGCGCTCAACATCCTCTCCGAGGGCATTACCGACGCCATGGCCGCTGCTCCCTCCGCCGCCCTGGATCCGACCGATTCCTCCAAGCGTCGCGAGGCCGACCTGCTGGTCTCCGACCCCGTTCGCGCCTACAAGGAGCAGGCCCAGTCCCTCTCCGCTCGCCTTGGCGCCCTGCGCGATGTCGAGCTCAAGCGTGACGATCGCCATGTGCCCGACGAGTCTGTCGAACCGATTCTCTCGGTCCGTGACTTCTGCATTCAGTTTGAGCATCACGGTGATATCAACGTCGTCGACCATGTCAACTTTGACGTCCGTCCTGGTCAGACCATGGGCCTGGTGGGCGAGTCCGGTTGCGGTAAGTCCATCACCACGCTGGCCATCATGGGCCTGACCGACGACGATGAGCACCTTTCCGGCGAGGTACTCTGGGAGGGCCGCGACCTGCTCAAGATGAGTAAGAAGGAGTGGTTCGGCCTGCGCGGTACCGATATCGCTATGGTCTATCAGGACGCCCTGTCCTCACTCAATCCCTCCATGCTCATCTCTGCCCAGATGAAGCAGCTCACCAAGCGTGGCGGCACCCGTAGCGCCGAGGAGCTCCTGGAGCTCGTGGGCCTCGACCCCAAGCGTACGCTCGAGAGCTATCCGCACGAGCTTTCCGGTGGTCAGCGTCAGCGCGTTCTGATTGCTATGGCCCTTACCCGCGACCCCAAGCTGGTCATCTGCGACGAGCCCACGACCGCCCTGGACGTTACCGTCCAGAAGCAGGTCATCAAGCTGCTCAACGACCTTCAGGCCAAACTCGGCTTTGCCATGATCTTCGTTTCGCACGACCTGGCGCTGGTCGCCGAGGTCGCCCACAACATCACGGTTATGTACGCTGGCCAGGTTATCGAGCAGGCGCCCACCAAGGAGCTGCTCACCAACCCGATTCACGAGTACACCCGCGGTCTTCTGGGTTCCGTTCTGTCCATCGAGAGCGGTTCGGGCCGCCTGCACCAGGTGCCTGGCGCCGTTCCGAGCCCGCGCGATTTCCCCAAGGGCGATCGCTTCGCGCCCCGCTCGAGCCATCCGCGTATTGGCCTGGACACCCGTCCGGTCTTCAAGCGCGTGCCCGGCACCGAGCACTTCTATTCCGAGCTCCCCGACGAGGTGCTCAAGGCAAATGGTTTGACCCCTCACGCGGAGGTGATGTAGATGAGCGAGACCGCAGTCAACGGCGTCGAGCCGATCATCTTCCTTGATGACGTCCACGTCACCTTTAGGACCCGTACCGGCTCGATTCTGCACCCCAACCTGGTTCACGCCGTCCAGGGTGTAACGATTAAGCTCATGCCCGGTCAGACGATCGGCATCGTCGGCGAGTCCGGTTGCGGTAAGTCCACCACCGCTAACGTCATGTGCGGCCTGCAGGCCCCCACGAGCGGCAAGGTCTACTTTAAGGGCAAGGACGTTACCAAACGTACCGCCGAGGACCGTCGCCACATGGGTCGCGTCATCTCGGTCGTGTTCCAGAACCCGGCCACGGCGCTCAACCCCCGCATGGTCGTTCGCGAGCAGCTGCTCGACCCCATGCGCGTTCACAACCTGGGTACCGAGGCCGAGCAGGAGGAGCGCGTCAAGGAACTCTTGGAGCTCACCGGTCTGCCCAGCTCCGCTGCCGAGGTTCTTCCCGGCCAGCTTTCGGGCGGCCAGCGCCAGCGCGTCGCAATTGCCCGTGCCCTGTCGCTGAACCCCGATGCCATCATCGCCGACGAGCCCACCTCGGCTCTGGACGTTTCGGTTCGCGCGCAGATTCTGAACCTGCTGACCGACCTTAAGAAGGAGCTCGGCCTGGCCATGGTGTTCATCAGCCATGACATCCAGACGGTCCGCTATATCTCTGACGACATCATCGTTATGAATGGCGGCAAGATCGTCGAGCAGGGCGAGGCCAAGCAGGTCTTCCAGCACCCCCAGGACCCCTACACCAAGATGCTGCTCGGCGCTGCGCCGTCGCTGCTGCATCCCAAGCTCGGCGAGTAGCCTCGCATTCCCTCCCGTGCGCCCGGTTCCCTTGCCGGGCGCACCTCCGTTGCGATTTCGAAAGGTTGGGTTCACGAGCCATGCCAAGTGCTCAGGAGCTACAACATCAATTTGATGAATATCGAGGCGCCATGCCCCGTCCATCAGATTTCGATCTCTTTTGGAAGGATCGCATGGCCGAGGCCGACGCCGTCGGGCTTGACTATGCGATCGAGACGGCATCGGTCGCCGATGCCGCGACCTGCCAGCTTTTCGACCTCTGGTATACCGGCATGTGTGGCGCGCGCCTGCATGCCAAGTACCTTAAACCCGTCTCGGACGAGCCCGTGCCATTGGTACTTCAGTTCCATGGGTATCCGGGTGCAAGCCGCAGCTGGTTTGAGCAGGCGTCGTTTGCGGGCATGGGCATGGCACTCATCGCTCTCGACTGCCCCGGCCAAGGAGGTCCCTCCGAGGACATTGGTGGATTTGAGGGCACAACGGTTGCCGGTCATATCGTCGCCGGTATCGACGGCGACCCGGCCAACCTCTACTATGTCCGCTTGCATCAAGATATTCGCATCCTGTGCCGTATTGTTCGTGAGCTCGAGGGTATCGACCTTGGCCGTGTGTTTGTGAACGGCGCGTCGCAGGGCGGCGGTTTGGGTATTGCGACCTGCGCACTTAACAGTGAGCTTATCAATCGTGCCGCCATCCTCTATCCCTTCCTGTCGGATTTCCGCCTGGTCTGGGATTTGGATGCCGACGACATTGCCTACGAGGGCCTGCGCTATTGGTCTCGCTGGTTTGACGAGGACTCGACTCGTATTGACGAAGCCTATGCCAAGCTGGCGTACTTCGATTCCAAGAACTTTGCCCCCATGGTCAAATGCCCCGTGCTGTTTGGCACGGGCACAGCCGATATCGTCTGTCCTCCGGCGACGCAGTTTGCAGTCTACAACAACCTGACCTGTGAAAAGCGTCATGAGTTCTTTGAAGGCTTTGGCCACGAGGAGATTCAGGATTTTGACGATCTGATCATTCCGTTTTTCTGCAAGGGAGGGGAGGCTCATGTCTAAGTGCGAGAGCAATATCGATGAGCTGATTGTCCCCGAGCTTGCGGGGATTTCTGGGACGGTTTCGTCAAGGCTCGCAGAATATCGGGACTGGCGCGGTGATGTCCAAGCAGATGTTTCTGATTTAGAGACATGCGCTTCGAATCTTGAGATTCAAGGCCTGGCCATTACGGCGATTGACTTTGTTAACCCCTGCGCCCGTTACTCGGAGGTCTCCTTTGAGCTCGGTGACGATGCGATTCACGCTCGTTTGATCGAGCCTGTCGGTCGTGCCCGAGTATCTGAGCGCGTGCCGCTGTGCCTGATGTTCCACGACATCGATCGGCCTGTGCGCGGCTGGCATCACATGACGAGATTTGCCGCCATGGGGTATGCCGTCCTCGCGCTGGATGACGATGTTGCTGGTGCGGACGACCTGCGGCGGGGGATTTCTTCGCCCGCTTTTGTCGAGCGCGTCCGTTGGGGTTGCGCGCTGGCGAAGGTGGCGCGCAATCTTGATGGCATGGACCCCGACCGCATCTTTGCATGGGGCGAGGGTCTTGGCGGCGGAGTCGCGCTGGCGGTTTCTGCTCTGGACGAGCGGGGCCTCGTCTGCACGGCGGTTGCCAATCCGCTTCCTGGCGGCCTCGAGGCGCTGTCGTCTCGGGTGCGCGAATCGGTGCTCATGGGCACATCGCTTATGGATACCGTGAGCGATCCCAAGGATCAGTTTGCCGTATTCAACGGTCTTGAGTGTGACCGGAGGCATATCATCTATGCAAAATACGCTCACGAGCGCATCAATGCGTTCGAAAACGAAGTCGTCGACTTTTTTAACCAAACGTTCTACCCGTGTTCTTTGGCCTAGACGGCCTGGACACTGCCAACAAGAGTGGGTGGCATAGGGCCGCTCGCCAGACAGCTAAGGAGATTCTTGTGGCAACTCAGAAATTCACCGGCGTTATCCCTCCCGTCGTTGTTCCCGATACCGAAGATCACCAGCTCGACGTTGCCTCCTTTGAGCGCAGCATCAACCGCATGATCGATGCCGGCGTCGATGGCCTGTTCTTCTTGGGATCCTCGGGCGAGGTCGTCTTCTCCACCGACGAGCGCCGTCGCCAGATTATCGCCGAGGCCGTTCGTATCGTCGACCACCGCGTTCCCGTTCTGGTCGGCATCATCGATACCGAGACCGAGCGCATGATCGAGCACGGCAAGGTCGCCCAGGAGCTGGGCGCCGATGCCCTCGTCGCCACCTGCCCGTTCTACGCCCTGCAGGGCATGACCGAGGTCGAGGAGCACTTCCGCATCCTGCACGAGGAGCTCGACCTGCCCATCTTTGCCTATGACATTCCCGTGTGCGTCCACACCAAGCTCCCCTGGAAGCTCCTTGCCAAGCTCGGCGCCGAGGGCGTTCTGGCCGGCGTCAAGGATTCCTCGGGTGATGACATCTCGTTCCGCTACCTCGTTCAGGAGAACGAGAAGAACGGCCATCCGATGAGCATCCTCACCGGTCACGAGGTTGTTGTCGACGGCGCTTACCTTGGTGGCGCCGACGGTTCCGTTCCGGGTCTCGCCAACGTTGAGCCCGAGGGCTACGTGCGTCAGTGGAAGGCCGCCCAGGCTGGTGACTGGGCTACCGTCAAGGCCGAGCAGGATCGCCTCAATGAGATTTCGCACATCTGGGATGTCACCTCGGGCGTTCAGGGCTATGCCGGTGGCGTCGGCGCCTTCAAGACCGCTATGAACCTCATGGGTATCTTTGACAGCCCGACCATGCCGCGCCCGGTGAAGGCCATGACTGGCGAGAACGTCGAGGCGATTCGCAAGGTCCTTCAGGACAACGGTCTCCTATAAAGCTTCCCCAGGCACCCGATCTTGGGGCTCAAGTGGTCGGGCGTGACCCATTAGGTCAACGCCCGACCACTTTCACCCCAACCTCGGGCACCTGGGAAACCTTTACCAAGTTGCGGCGATAACACCGCCTTCATTTCCTGTAGTTGTTATTTATCTCCTAAGGAGAGCGACATGGAGAACAAGTACGTCTGCTCTGTCGATATCGGCGGAACTAAGATCGCGACTGCCATCATGGAGTACCCGGCTGACGGCAGCGTGCCCCATCCCGTTTTTGAGGCCGAGGTTCCTACCGAGGCCCAGGAGGGCGGCGAGGCCGTCTTCCAGCGTATCGAGGCGTCCATCAAGGCTGCTCTCGAGGCGAATCCCGATGTCGAGGTCCTTGGCGTCGGTATCGGTGCCGCCGGCGTCGTCGATCCCAAGACGGGCGCCATCGCGTATGCCAACGAGATTATGCCCGGTTGGTCCGGCGTTCAGTTGGGGCCGCGTCTGCGCGAGGACCTCGGTCTTCCCGTTGCCGTTGTAGGCGACGTGCAGGCTCATGCTCTGGGCGAGGCCCACTGGGGCGTCGGCAAGGGCAAGTTCTCCGTCTTGTGTCTTGGCATCGGTACGGGCATCGGCGGAGCATATGTCGAGAACGGCCGCGTGATGCAGGGCTTCCATGGTGCTGCTGGCCATATGGGCCACATCGAGTGTTCGGCTGCCGCCGGCATTCCCTGCGCCTGCGGGCGTTCCGGCCATCTGGAGTCGGTTGCTTCGGGCACTTCCATTGGTCGAATGTACGATGAGCGTTTTGGCCGCGTCGACCCCAGTCGTCCTTCGGTCGGTCGCGATGTGAACGACCTGTGCCGTGCGGGCGACGCAAAGGCGACCGAGGTCATCCATGACGCCGGCTTTGCGCTGGGGGCCAGCTTGGGCTCGCTCGCTAACATCCTGGACCCTGAGGTCATCGTGCTTTCGGGCGGCGTGATTCACCAAGGTCCCGATTGGCGTTCGCAGACGTGGAAGGATTCGGTGCACGAGGGCTATGCCAGCCAGGCGCTCGATCCGCTTCAGAACACACCGATCCTCATCGGTTCTCTGGAGGGCGATGCTCCGCTCATCGGTGCCGCCGAACACCTTCTTGCGTCGTTGAAGTAAACATAACTACCAAGTGCGCCTTCTGAGGTGCCGCAGATTGACGTGAAAGAGGAGCGAAGCGTACTTCGGTACGCGAGCGACGGTTTGAACGTCAAGGTGCGGTGTCTCAGAAGGCTGTTTTGAGAAAGGTTGAGTCGAACATGACCGTCGATCCTTTGATCCAGTCCCTGAAGGGCAAGCTCGTCGTGAGCGTTCAGGCGTATATGGGCGAGCCGCTTCGTACGCCCGAGACCATGGCGCAAATGTCTCGCGCTTGCGAGCTCGGCGGCGCCGCCGCCATTCGCTGCCAGGGCCTTGCCGACATTGCCGCCATTAAGGGTCGCTGTGAGGTTCCTGTTATCGGCCTGTGGAAGGATGGGCACGAGGGCGTTTACATCACACCGACGCTGCGTCACGCTCGCGCCTGTGTTGCTGCCGGTGCCGATATCGTGGCGATCGACGCCACCGATCGTCCGCGCCCCGATGGCAAGACGGTCGAGGATACCTTCCGCCCGCTGCACGAGGAGGGTGTGCTCCTGATGGCGGATTGTGCCACTATCGAGGACATTCGCCGTGCTGTTGATATGGGCTTTGACCTGGTATCCACCACGCTTTCTCACGGCGTCGCCGCCATCGACTGCACCATGGCCGATGGCCCCGACCTGCCGCTCCTGCGTCAGGCGACTGAGGAATTCCCTGGCCTTCCCATCATTTGCGAGGGTCGCGTGCATACGCCCGAGGAGGCTCGCGCCGCGATCGATGCTGGCGCCTGGGCCGTTGTCGTCGGCACCGCCATCACGCACCCCACGAGTATTACAAGTTGGTTCAAGGCTGCGCTTGAGGCGTAAGACAGACCTCGTATCCGCTCGGGGCGGTATACTCAATATAGGCAATTGACCGCGCGGGATCCGGGTTGCTGGGTCCCGCGCTTGTTTTCGGGAGGCAGCACATGCAAAAGGGAGATGCCATGGATGCGGCGGAGCGCTCGGAGCGCATCCCCGATATCGTCATCATCACCGGAATGTCCGGATCGGGCCGCACACAGGCCATGCACGTGTTCGAGGACATGGGCTATTTTTGCATCGATAACCTGCCTCCGCGTCTCATCGCCCAGCTTGCCGAGCTCGTCGGCATCAATACGGGCGTGGGCAGGCATCTCGCCGTCACCTGCGATTTGCGTAGCCAGGGGCTGTTTGACGAGTTGCTCGATGCGGTCGCCGCGCTCGAAGAGCGCGAGATGAGCTGCGACATCGTGTTCCTGGAAGCTTCTGACGAGGTGCTGATTCGTCGCTACAG
Source organism: uncultured Collinsella sp. (assembly GCA_958350755.1). Taxonomy (GTDB): domain Bacteria; phylum Actinomycetota; class Coriobacteriia; order Coriobacteriales; family Coriobacteriaceae; genus Collinsella. Next base: position 13,230 of record CATWID010000029.1, on the reverse strand, counting down.
CGAAAATCGCCGCCGTCATCCCATTGCCAAGCCGGGGGAGACTACGGCCGATGCCATTCAGCGCGAGCGCCTGCAGCTTCAGGGCGTGCGCGACCGAGCCGATATGATTATCGACACGAGCCGTCTGCGCACCTCTGCGCTGCGCAACAAGCTACGTATGGCATTTTCCGAGCTGTCCGACCAGCAGCTCATGGACGTCCACGTATTCTCGTTTGGCTTTAAGCACGGCATGCCCGTCGAGGCGGACATTATGATCGATGTCCGCTTCCTGCCTAATCCGTTCTACGATCCCGAGATGCGCACGATGACCGGTCTCGATAAAAAGGTCTCCGATTTTGTTCTGGACCATCCCAAGACGCAGGAGTTTTGGAAGGCTTGGACACAGCTGCTCGATACGGTGATGCCGGGCTATATCGCGGAGGGCAAGCCGCAGCTTTCTATCGCCATCGGCTGTACAGGCGGCCAGCACCGCAGCGTTGCCATTGCCGAAGCCACGGCACGTTATTTGGAAGGTGCCCAATATCACGTGAGCATTTCCCATCGCGACCTGTCGCGCGCCAACACGAAGGCATAGGCCTGCATGTCGTTTACCGCTGAGGTGCGCGACGAGCTTGCGCGCTGCGAACCCGAATGTGAATACTGCGACTTGTCGACGCTTGCCGCCCTCACGCGCGTGAGCGGTACGCTCTCGCTTACCGGCTCTGGGCGGTATCGTTTGACGGTCGCGACCGAGACGGGCGCCGTCGCGCGCACGATGATCACACTGACGCATCGCATCCTTAAGCTCAAAACGGAGTTCACCGTCCGTAAATCTGTATTGCATAAGGTTCGAAACTACCTCATCACCTTGCCCGATCAACCCGACCTGGACAAGGCTCTGGTGCTGCTGGGCATTCTCGACCGCAGGGGAGGGCTCGTCGCCGGTGTTCCCCGGCACATCGTTGCCCGTCCCTGCTGCAGGCTTGCCTACATCCGCGGCGCGCTCATCGCCGGCGGTTTCGTGGCCGATCCACGCGGCGATTTTCATTTGGAGATCGCGGTGCAGGGCGAGCAATATGCCAAGGGGCTTTGCGACCTGTTGGGGCAGATTGGGGTCCATGCTCGTGTTAATGCGCGGCGGGGGTCATATGCCGTGTACATTAAGAGCGCCGAGGAAATCGAGCATTTATTAAAGCTGATTGGTGCCAAGCGCAGCGTTGCCGAGATTGAGGAGGCGCGCGCGGTCAAGTTGGTTAAGAACGATGTGAACCGTCGCGTGAACGCCGAGCTCGCCAACCAGACCAGAAGCGCCGGTGCTGCCCAACATCAGCTTGCGCTTATCGATGAGCTCGAGCAGCGCGGCCTTCGCGATGCGCTTCCGGATGCCTTGGCGGTCTTTTGCGACCTGCGCGAGCGCTATCCCGATCTGTCGCTGCGTGATTTAGGGGAGATGGCTGACCCTCCCTTGTCGAAGTCGGCCCTCTACCATCGAGTTTTGAGGCTTGAAAAGCTCATTGAAGCAAACGGGTAGTTTAAAGTATCGACTTATATACGGATTTAGCTGCTATTTTATTCTTTAAAACGTTTTAACGTAAATTTGATTTTCAATTTCGAGCATTCTCGTGAAATTCAAGTCAAAAAAAAGGTATATTAGGCGAGTGGTTAGTTTGTGGGCCTCAACGGCGGGCGCTGTAGCTTGCGGGGGCCTTACGAAAGGAGACACAATGGCAGTAAAGGTTGCTATTAACGGCTTCGGTCGCATCGGTCGTCTGGCTTTCCGTCAGATGTTCGGTCATGAGGGCTCCGAGATCGTCGCTATCAACGACCTCACCTCTCCCGATATGCTCGCTTACCTGCTGAAGTACGACTCCACGCAGGGCAACTACGCTCGCGATCACGAGGTCGTTGCTGGCGAGGATTCCATCACCGTTGACGGCAAGGAGATCAAGATCTACAAGGAGGCTGACGCCAACAACCTGCCTTGGGGCGACCTCGACGTCGACGTCGTTCTCGAGTGCACCGGCTTCTACACCAGCAAGGCTAAGGCTCAGGCCCACATCAACGCTGGCGCCAAGAAGGTCGTCATCTCCGCTCCGGCCGGCAGCGATCTGCCCACCATCGTGTACAACGTCAACCACGAGACGCTGACCGCTGAGGACAACATCATCTCCGCTGCTTCCTGCACCACCAACTGCCTCGCCCCGATGGCCAAGGGTCTGAACGACTTCGCTCCCATCGTGTCCGGCATCATGACCACCATTCACGCCTGGACCGGCGACCAGATGCCGCTCGACGGCCCGCAGCGCAAGGGCAACAAGCGTCGTAGCCGCGCCTGCGCCGTCAACATCGTCCCCAACACCACCGGTGCTGCCAAGGCTATCGGCCTGGTTCTCCCCGAGCTCAACGGTAAGCTCATCGGTGCCGCCCAGCGCGTCCCGACGCCGACCGGCTCCATCACCAACCTCTACGCTGTCGTTGACAAGAAGGTCACCGTCGACGAGGTCAACGCCGCTATGAAGGCCTACGCTTCCACCATCTCCGAGACCTTCGGTTACAACGAGGACGACATCGTCTCCACCGACATCATCGGCGAGACCCACGGCTCCATCTTCGACGCCACTCAGACCATGTGCTCTGACCTCGGCAACGGCCAGACCCTCGTTCAGGTCACCTCTTGGTACGACAACGAGAACTCCTACACCTCTCAGATGGTCCGCACCATCAAGTACTTCGAGAAGTTCGTTGCTTAATTTAGCTTTTAGCGAATAGCTCGTTGAGCGTCTAAAGAAGGGCGCGGCCTCATAGGGCTTACACCCTAGGGTCGCGCCCTTTTTATAGGAAATCGTCTGCCGTAATGGGAGGCAGACACGTACGAAAGGTAGAAGCAAACATGGCCTTTACCAAGAAGACCGTCCGCGACATCGATGTCGACGGCAAGCGCGTTCTCGTCCGCGTTGACTTCAACGTGCCTATCAAGGATGGCGTCGTTGGCGATACCACCCGCATCAAGGCTGCCCTGCCCACCATCAACTACCTCGTTGAGCACAACGCTCGCGTCATCCTCATGAGCCACCTCGGCCGTCCCGATGGCACCGGCTTCCAGCCCGAGCTGTCCCTCGAGCCCGTCGCCAAGAAGCTCGCTGAGCTCTCTGGTCTCGATGTTGCCTTTGTCGCCGACACCTACGGCGAGAAGGCTGCTGAGGCTGTTGCCGCCGTCGAGCCGGGCAAGGTCCTCGTTCTCGAGAACGTCCGTTTTGACAAGCGTGAGAAGAAGAACGATCCCGAGATCGCCAAGAAGCTCGCTTCCTATGGTGACGTCTTCGTTCTCGATGCCTTCGGCACCGCTCACCGCGCCCAGGGTTCCGTCGTGGGCCCCGCCGCTTACCTGCCTGCCGTCGCCGGCTTCCTGCTCGAGAAGGAGGTCGACACGCTGACCGGCATCTTCGCCGAGCCCGAGCGCCCCTTCGTCGCTATCGTCGGCGGTTCCAAGGTTTCCTCCAAGATCGGCGTTCTCGATCACCTCATCGACTCCGCTGATACCCTGATCATCGGTGGCGGCATGGCCTACACCTTCTTCCTGGCTCAGGGTCTGACCGTCGGTCAGTCCCTCAAGGAAGAGGACTGGGTCGAGCGCGCCGGCGAGATGCTCAAGAAGGCCGAGGAGAAGGGCGTCAAGATCCTGCTCCCCATCGACAACCGCGTTGCCGATCACTTTGGCGAGGACGCTGTCCCCGAGGTTGTCGCTTCCGACGCTATCCCCGACGATCGTGAGGGCATGGACATCGGCCCCAAGACCGAGGAGCTCTACGCCGAGGCCGTCAAGGGCGCCAAGACCGTGTTCTGGAACGGCCCCATGGGCGTCTTCGAGTTCGACAACTTCGCTCACGGCACCCAGGCTATCGCCGAGGCCGTCGCCGAGGCCGACTGCACCTCGATCATCGGCGGTGGCGACTCTGTCGCGGCTGTCAACAAGTTCAACCTGGCCGACAAGATGAGCTGGATCTCCACCGGTGGTGGCGCTTCCATGGAGCTCGTCGAGGGTAAGGCCCTGCCCGGAGTGGAGGCGCTTCTCGATGCCTAATCGCACCCTTCTTATCGCTGGTAACTGGAAGATGAACAACGACGTCGCCGAGGCCGCCAAGCTCGCCGACGAGCTGGCTCAGGCTCTGCCCGAGGTTCCGGCTGGCGTCGAGGTGCTCGTCTGCCCTCCGACCATTGACATCACCACGGTTCATGACCGTATTCAGGCTGCCCCCATCGCCCTCGGTGCTCAGAACGTGTACTGGGAGGCCAAGGGTGCCTTCACCGGTGAGTCCTCTTGCGACATGCTCAAGTCCGCTGGCTGCACCTACTGCATCATCGGTCACTCCGAGCGTCGCGACTACTTCCACGAGACCGACGAGGATCAGAACAAGAAGGCCAAGGCCCTCGTTGCCGCCGGTCTTGTTCCCGTCTTCTGCTGCGGCGAGTCCCTCGAGGTCCGCGAGGCTGGCACCTATGTCGAACACGTCGTGAACCAGGTCAAGGCTGGCCTTGCTGGTCTTGAGATCACCTGCCCCAAGCAGGTCGTCGTCGCCTACGAGCCCATCTGGGCTATCGGCACCGGCAAGACCGCTACCGCCGAGGACGCTCAGGAGGTCTGCGGCGCTATCCGTGAGACCCTCAAGGAGATGTTCGGCGAGGAGCTCGCCGACGGTATCCGCGTCCTGTACGGTGGTTCCGCTAAGCCCGGCAACATTGCCGAGCTCGTCGCCAAGCCTGACGTTGACGGCGCCCTCGTGGGCGGCGCTTCGCTCAAGGCTGCCGACTTCGCCTCTATGGTCGTCAAGGCAGGCGAGTAGGACATATGGCACAGCGTCATCTTCCTGCACTCCTGATCATCATGGATGGCTGCGGCCTTGCTCCGGCTGATGGCGAGAACGCCGTCGCCGCTGCCAAGACGCCCTTCCTTGATAGCCTGTACGAGAAGTATCCTCACACCACGCTCGGTGCTTCGGGCGAGGACGTGGGCCTTCCCGACGGCCAGATGGGCAACTCCGAGGTGGGTCACCTCAACATCGGTGCCGGCCGCATCGTGTTCCAGGAGCTTTCGCGCATCAACAACGCCATCAAGGACGGCTCCATCGCCAAGAACGAGGTCTTCGTCAAGGCTATGGACGACGTCAAGGCCGAAGGCAAGACCCTGCACCTCATGGGCCTTATGAGCCCTGGCGGTGTTCATTCTCACATGAACCACGTCGAGGCTCTGGTCAAGATGGCTGCCCAGCATGGCGTCAAGACCGTTCGCGTCCACGCCTTCATGGATGGCCGCGACGTCGACCCGCAGTCCGGTGCCGGCTACATGAGCGAGTTCTGCGCTTTCCTGGCTAAGATCTCCGAGGAGACCGGTTGCGACGCTCGCGTTGCCACCGTTTCGGGCCGCTATTGGGCCATGGACCGCGACAACCGCTGGGAGCGCATCCAGCGTGCCTACGACGTCATGGTCAACGCGTCCGATGCCGATACCGACCCCGTTGCCGGTATCAAGGCCTACTACGAGAAGGATCCGCGCGGCGACGAGTTCGTCGAGCCCTTCGCTGCCCACAACGAGGGCATTCACGAGGGCGACGCGGCCATCTTCTTCAACTTCCGTCCCGACCGCGCTCGTCAGATGACTCGCGTGTTCACGGACAAGGAGTTCGACGGCTTTGAGCGCGAGCAGATTAAGCTTTCGCACTTTGTGACGATGACCGAGTACGATCCGACGTTTGACGTCGAGGTCGCCTTCCCCAAGACATTCCCCGAGAACGTTCTGGCCGACGTTATCGCCGCCAATGGCCTGAAGCAGCTGCACACCGCCGAGACCGAGAAGTACGCCCATGTGACGTTCTTCCTCAACGGCGGCATCGAGGAGCCCAAGGAGGGCGAGGAGCGCGTGCTCGTCGCTTCCCCCAAGGTTGCTACCTACGATCTGCAGCCCGAGATGAGCGCTCCCGAGGTTACCGAGAAGCTCGTCGCCGCTATTAACGAGGATCGCGCTGATTTCTACATCGTGAACTTCGCGAACTGCGACATGGTTGGTCACACCGGCGTGTTCGACGCCGCCGTTAAGGCCGTCGAGGCTGTTGACGATGCTCTGTCCAAGGTTGTCCCGGCGATTCTCGCTAAGGGCGGCTTTGCGCTGATTACCGCCGACCATGGCAACGCCGATCACATGTTTGACGTTGCTTCCGACGGTTCCAAGCATCCGTTTACGGCTCACACCACCAACCGCGTGCCGTTTATCATCGTTGATGATAAGGCCAAGCTCACCGGTATTGAGGACGGCCGTCTTTCCGATATCGCTCCGACCATGCTCACCATGGCTGGCATTGAGCCTTCCGCCGAGATGACGGGTCGCGTACTCGCCACCGAGGCCTAATAGAAAACAACAAACGTTTTCTAGCAAGGGGGTTGTCCACATTCGGACAACCCCCTTTTGCGCTATTTCTGCCCGTCCTCAAATGGCGGGCGGGGGAGTACTGGGGGTTGTGGTACAGTACTGGAGTTTGAATTGTTCTATTAAGGAGCTTATCTATGGGTCCGTTTCAGATTCTTCTGTTTGTCGTTTGGGCTGTTTCTGCCGTGGCGCTGACGATTCTCGTTCTGATGCATTCCGGTAAGGGCACCGGCGTTTCGGATATGATCGCTAGCTCGCTGTATAACTCCAGCTCTGCCACGGGCGTCATGGAGCAGAACCTCGATCGCCTGACGGTAATTATGGCCGTCGTTTTTGCCGTGTGTGTCGTTCTGTGCATGTTTTTCTTCCCGCAGGGCATCGTCGGCTACTAAGCATCGGCGTATATACGTTTGTAAGGGGTCCCGCATGTGCGGGGCCCTTTTTGTTTACAGACTTGTAACAGAGCCAAAATATCCCCACATACTTCGCCCAAGTAAAGAAATTCTCGACCGTTAACCGGAATCAGCGCCAAATTGTGCATAAAATGCGCTACTGTATTGCAAAACGTTGGCCCGCATTGCATAACCAGCCATAACAGCGGACCGCGTTTGAATGGTTCGATTGGGCTGTCTCGACGTTGCCCGGCCGAATTCACTTTGTCCTATCTCATAAGGAGGATGGCATGGCTGATTCTATGTTCCACCAGCCCGTTATGGGTCGTCGCGCCTTTGTTGGCGGCACCCTCGCTGCGAGCTCCATGGCTTTTCTTGCCGCATGCGGCAAGAAGGGCGGCGACGCTTCCGGATCTGACTCCGGTTCGACGCTGAACTTCTACATCAACAACCCGGTCTGCATCGACCCCTACAACGTCCAGGAGGATCAGGGCACTCAGGTCGAGTACCAGCTCTTCGACGCTCTGACGGAGTACGACCCCGAGAAGGGCGAGATCGTTCCGCTGGCTTGCGAGTCCTTTGAGGCTAACGACGACGCCACCGAGTTCACCTTCAAGATCAAGAAGGCTAAGTTCCACAACGGTGACGACGTTACCTCCAAGTCCTTCAAGCTCGGTTGGGAGCGTCTAGTCAACACCAAGTCGGCCATCGCCACCGAGTATGGTCCTTCCGAGGTCTCCTATCACCTTTCCATGGTTGAGGGCTATGACGATCTGCTTGCCGGCAACGCTACCGAGCTCAGCGGTGTTACTTGCCCCGACGATGAGACCCTCGTCGTCAAGCTGTCTTCCGCTTACGCCGACTTCCCCTTCGTCGCCTCTCACCCGGCTCTGTCCCCGGTTCCCGAGTGCGCCGAGTCCGATGTCAAGAGCTTCTACCTTGCCCCGGTCGGTAACGGCCCGTTCATGATGGACGGTAAGTGGGAGGATGGCCAGGAGATCAACCTCAAGAAGTTTGACGATTACTATGGCGACAAGGCCAAGATCGATGGCATCCACTTCCAGGTCATCAAGGACATGGAGACCGCTTACAAGGAGTTCCAGGCCGGTAACCTCGATGTCTGCGACGTTCCCGTTGCTCAGATCGATGCCGCCAAGAAGGACCGTGGCGAGTCCAAGGACGGTTACACCATGGGTGACGGCGAGCATATGCTGCTCGGTGCCGAGCCTTCCACGTACTATCTGACCTGCAACACCACGGCCGAGCCGTTCAATAACGCCGACCTGCGCAAGGGCATCTCCCTGGCCATCAACCGTGAGGCCATCTGCAAGACCATCTTCAAGGGTACCCGTACCCCCGCCGACGGTATTGTTCCTCCGGGAATCGCCGGCTACAAGGAGGGCGCATGGGAGTTCTGCGCCTATGACGTCGACAAGGCTAACGAGTACCTCGACAAGGTCGCTCCCGCTGGCGCTAACGGCGATCGTGGCATTAGCGTGACCCTTTCCTACAACCAGGACGGTGGTCACAAGGAGATCATGGAGTCCATCATCGGCGACCTCGCCAAGGTTGGCGTTACCGCTGTCTCCGATACCCCTGAGTGGTCTGCCCTGCTCGAGCAGTATCAGAACTTCAACTATCAGTTCGGCCGTCTGGGCTGGATCGCCGATTACCCGATCATGGACAACTTCCTGTACCCGCTGTTCCACTCCGACTCCCTCGGTGGCGACAACCGCTCCGGTTACAGCAACCCCGAGTTCGATGCCAAGGTCGACGAGGCCCGCACCACGGTTGATGACGAGGAGCGCATCGCCAAGATGCGGGAGGCCGACGCCATGGTCGCTGCTGACTGCCCGGTTATCCCGGTGATGTTCTACACGCACACCATCGCTGGCTCTGACCGCGTCAAGCATCTCTATGTTGATCCGCAGAAGCACGCCGATCTGGGTACCGCCGAGCTCGCCTAAGGGTTTTGCAGCTTCCGTGAGGGTCAAGTATTTACGTAGACCTCATGGGAAACATACAGTTCTCCCTAACCTGGGGTAAACTGGCTGATGGTAATTTTGGGATGCCGGTCTGGCGATCGGCATCCCATTTAGGTTAATCCCTAGATAGGGGAGTGGTATGGGTAAGTACATCGTTAAACGTGTGCTTCAGTTCATCCCGGTGTTTTTGGGCGTTACGCTGATTCTGTTCGCCCTCCAGAATATCGTGCCGGGAGATCCGATCAAGCTGATCGGTGGAGACAAGGCTCTGTCCCCCGAGGTGGAGCTTCAGCTTCGCGTTCGCTATCACCTGGTCCAGACGGACGAGGACGGCAACGCGATCCTTGACGAGAACGGCGATCCCGTTCAGACGTCGCTTGTAGACCGTTATCTGTATTACATGAACGGTCTGCTTCATGGCGATCTGGGCAATTCGTACCAGCGCAAGCTGCCGGTTACGGAAATCTTTGCCCAAAAGTATCCGTATACGGTCAAACTTGCCGCGTGCGCCATCGTGCTCGAGGCAATCATGGGTATCGGTGCGGGTATCATTTCGGCGGTTAAGCGTTATTCCTTCTGGGATATTTTGGTAACGCTCACCACGTCGATTCTCGTTGCCGTCCCGGCCTTCTGGCTCGGTATGTTGCTGCAGCTGTTCTTTGGCGTCATTCTCAAGGACGCCACGGGCGGTGCATTCTCCATGCCGATCTCGGGTGCCGGCGGTTCCAGCTCTCAGTATCAGGATTGGATGCACTATGTGCTTCCGACCATTACGCTGGCTTCGGTTTCGACCGCTTATGCCGCCCGCATTATGCGCTCGCAGCTGCTTGACGTCATGAACCAGGATTACATCCGTACGGCAAAGGCCAAGGGTCTCTCCAATCGCGCGATCATTATCAAGCATGCGCTTAAGAATGCACTCATCCCCGTCGTTACCTATATTGGTGTCGACTTCGGCGGCATGCTTTCGGGCGCCATCCTGACCGAGACGGTCTTTAACTGGCCCGGCATCGGCTTCGAGGTCTACCGCGCCATTAGCATGCGCGACTGGCCCATCGTTATGGGCGGCGTTACGCTCATTGTTGTCGTCGTTATGGTGATCAACCTGCTCGTCGACATTAGCTATGCATTCCTCGACCCGCGCATCCGCCTTGGCGGTCCGTCGGATAAGGCCTAAGGGAGGTACGTCTCATGCAGGAAACTGATTCTCAGTCTCAGGAGCAGGCTACCGCCACCAAGGCCGCATCTGCTCCCGCCAAGTCCCGCACGCTGTGGGGCGACGCTTTTAAGCGTCTTCGTAAGAACAAGCTCGCCGTTATCGGTGTCTGCTGGATCATCATCGTTGTTGTGGTCGCCCTGACCGCCGATCTGTGGGCTAAGCCCTGGCTCGGCTCTCCTACGGCTTCTGACTCGACCACCATGGCCGAGACGTCGCTGCTGGCTCCGTGTGCCGAGCACCCGTTTGGCACCGACTCTCTTGGTCGTGACATTCTCGTCCGTGTTATCTACGGTGCACGCGTTTCGCTTTCCGTCGGTATTATGGCCACCGCCATCTCCACGGTGATCGGTCTGGTCATGGGCGCCCTGGCCGGTTTCTATGGCGGCATCTGGGATACGATCATCATGCGCTGTGCGGACATCTTCCTGGCGTTCCCGTACGTGCTGTTCGTTGTTGCCATGATTGCCGTTATCGGTCGTGGTCTTCAGAATGTCTTTATCGCCATCGGCATTCTCGGCTGGCCTTCGATTGCGCGCGTCTTCCGATCCGCGATCCTGACGGTCAAAGAGAACGACTATGTTGACGCCGCTCGCGCTATGGGTGCATCCGATGCGCGTATCGTTATGCGCCATATCTTCCCGAACTCCGTTGCTTCTATCGTGGTCTATGCGACCATGAACATTGGTGGCGCTATTCTGACCGAGTCTGCCCTGTCCTTCCTCGGCATGGGCGTTATTCCGCCTACGCCTTCGTGGGGCTCCATGATTCAGGACGGTCAGCAGTATCTTCTGACTGCTCCCTGGATGATGATCATGCCCGGTCTGGCAATTCTCTCGACGGTGCTCGCCTTCACCCTGCTGGGTGACGGTCTGCGCGACGCCCTCGACGTCAAGATGAAGGACGCATAAGGATGAAGAAGAACAAGAACTATGTGGACCTGAAAGACCAGCCGGTTCCCGAGGGCCAGCATCTGCTCGAGGTCGATGACCTTAAGATGTATTTCCATACCGAAGATGGTGTCGTTCGCGCTGTCGACGGTGTGTCCTACACACTCGATCGCGGCGAGACCCTGGGTGTCGTCGGTGAGTCCGGCTCCGGTAAGTCCGTGACCGCCATGACCATCATGGGTCTTATCTCGATGCCTCCGGGAAAGATTGAGGGCGGCGACGTTCGCTATCGCGGTCGTTCTATCCTCGAGATGACCGAGGAAGAGATGCAGCACATTCGCGGTAACGATATCGCGATGATCTTCCAGGATCCTATGACCTCCTTGAACCCGGTCTATAAGATCGGCAAGCAGGTGGGCGAGGGCCTTCGTCTGCATCGTGGCTACTCCAAGCAGGAGGCGCTCAAGCGCGCCACCGAGCTTTTGGACCTCGTTGGCATTCCCGAGCCCGAGAAGCGCGTCAATGAGTATCCGCACCAGTTCTCTGGTGGCATGCGTCAGCGCGTCATGATTGCTATGGCCCTTGCCTGCGATCCCGATATTCTGATTGCTGACGAGCCCACGACCGCCCTGGACGTTACCATTCAGGCTCAGATTATTGAGCTTATGCAGGAAATGCAGGAGAAGAACGGCAACGCCATCATCATGATTACCCATGACCTGGGCGTTGTCGCCGATATGGCCGACAAAATCATGGTTATGTATGCCGGCCGTCCCGTCGAGTTCGGTACTGCTGAGGAAATCTTCTACGAGAGCCGCCATCCCTACACCTGGGGTCTTATTCGCTCCATCCCGGAGCAGGCCATCGAAGAGAAGAAGCCGCTGACGCCGATTCACGGCAACCCGCCTTCGCTCATGAACCTGCCCGAGGGCTGCGTCTTCTCTCCTCGCTGCCCCTATGCGACGGACAAGTGCCGCAAGCAGCGCCCCGAGCGCGTTGTTACCGAGTCCGGCCACTATTCTGCGTGCCATTATTCCGGTGACCCCGAGTTCCTCAAGAACGCCCCTGAGACGTCCCGCACGCGCAAGGATTCCAAGAAGGGAGGCGAGGCGTAAATGGCAGACAATAACGAGCGCACTCCGCTGCTGAAGGTCGAGCATCTTTCTAAGGAGTTCCCCGCAGAGTCCGGCATGTTCGCCAAGCGTTTTTCCAAGCGCGTCGTCTCTGCTGTGAATGACATTTCGTTCGAGATTTATCCGGGCGAGACCTTTGGCCTGGTCGGCGAGTCTGGTTGCGGTAAGTCCACCACGGGCCGCACCATCATGCGCCTGACCAAGCCGACGGCAGGTAAGGTGTTCTTCCAGGGCAAAGACGTTGCCGAGATGAGCAAGCATGAGATCAAGGACATGCGTCGTGAGATGCAGTTCATCTTCCAGGACCCCTATGCTTCGCTCAATCCTCGTATGACCATCGGCGAGATCGTCTCCGAGCCCATGACTATTCATGGCGTGGGCACCAAGGAGGAGCGCATTGAGCGTGTCCGTGAGCTGCTGGACGTCGTCGGCCTCAACCCCGAGCACATCAACCGCTATCCGCACGAGTTCTCGGGCGGTCAGCGTCAGCGTGTCGGCATCGCCCGCGCGTTCGCTCTGAAGCCCAAGCTGATCATCTGCGACGAGCCCGTTTCCGCTCTGGATGTTTCCATTCAGGCCCAGGTTCTGAACCTGCTCAAGGAACTTCAGGACAAGTTCGGTACGGCGTATCTGTTTATCGCCCACGACCTGTCCGTCGTGCAGCACATCTCCGATCGCGTTGCCGTTATGTATCTGGGTAAGATGGTCGAGGTTTCGGACTGGAAGACACTCTATAGCGAGCCGCACCACCCGTACACGCAGTCACTGCTGTCTGCCGTGCCGGTGCCCGATCCGGATATTCAGAAGACCCGCAAGCGCATCATCCTCGCTGGCGATCCGCCGTCGCCGCTAGATCCGCCGACCGGCTGCCGTTTCCACACGCGCTGTCCGATCGCGCAGGGCATCTGCTCCGAGAAGCTTCCTGAGTTTAAGGAAGTTGCCCCGGGCCACTGCTGCGCGTGCCACTTCGCGGAGCCGTTCCCGATTAAGGAATCGCACATCGACCTGTAGTCGGTGAACCGTCCGGGCCCGCTCTGGAATTGCCTTTCAGAACGTCCTCGACCATGGAAGCCCTCTTATCCTGCTCCTTCGGAGCTGCGGATAAGGGGGCTTCCTGGTCTGCGGAATGTTCTGAAAGGCAATTCCAGAGCGGGCCCGGCGTTAACGCTGCAGAGGGGGGTGAGATTCCTTGATCGCTCACTTAATCTAATAGGAAA
>CATWID010000028.1 GCA_958350755.1 uncultured Collinsella sp. | reverse complement strand
TTCCAAAACCTGGCGTCATCCATGCGCGTGAGTGCTCAAATGCTCGATCCCGATGTCCATCTGTAATTGATTTTTCCTATGACAGCCGTCTCCCAACTGTTCGGGAGACGGCTTTTTTGCTGCGGAAAAGCCTCGAAACATGCAGTTTGCTGACGTGCTGATCAAAACCTTGCCACGAGCTTGACGGGCTGGTCAGCTTTTGGTCAGCGATTGGTTTGACATCGAAAACCAAGATTGCGATTGCGCCGCTTTGCACTCTGGCCGCCCAGACAATGGTGGTACGGGCATTCGCCCGGCACTGCCATGAGAGGAGCGGCCGTGAACAAGAGCAAGCGCATCGCCATCAGTCTGGTCGCGGGCGTGCTCGCTGCTCTGCTCTGCATGGTTTACGGCTCGTCGATCCGCTCGCAAGCCGAACAGGTCCAGGCTGAGACCTTGGCCAAGTACGGTGGCGATCGCGTCGAGGTATGCGTCGCGGCGCGCGATATCGATGTGGGCGAGACCCTCGATGAGACCAATGTCATAACCCAGGAGTGGCTGACGAGTCTGCTGCCGCGTGACGCGGCGACCGAGCTGCGCCAGGTGCGCGGCGACGTGACGACTTCGCGTATTCCCAAAAACGCCGTGATCTGCAATGTCTACACCAAGGCCGAGAGCCACATGCTCGAGGTGCCTAAGGGTAAGGTCGCCGTTTCGGTGGCGGTCGATGCCGAGCACTCGGTCGGCGGTGCTGCGGGCGTGGGCAGCTACGTGGACGTGTACGTGCAAAAAGACGGCGTAACCGATCGGCTGTGCGGCGCGTACGTGATCGATACCAGTGAGGATTCCGGTTCCACGCGCGAGGGCAAGATCGAATGGGTGACGCTGGCGGCTGACCCCGAAGACGTCAAGGAACTGCTGGGAGCCTCGGGCAAGGGAACGGTCAGCTTGACGATTCCCGCCACGGCGCGCGGCAAAAAGAGCGGAGGCGACGAGTGATGAAGGCGATCTGGCTTGCGTGCTGCGCGTGCGGCGATTACGGGCTGTTGCAGCGGGAAGTCGAGGGCCGTGATGCGGGTGCACAGGTGCTTCGCGTGGGTGACCTGGACGGGCTGGTTTCCATGGCGCGGGCGTTTCCGTCGCGCCGCGGGGCTGCCATCATCGCGGCGTCTCTGTTTGATACCGAAGATGTGCGCAAGACTGTTGCGCGCCTGACGGCCGAAGGCCGCGTGAGTCGCGTGGTCGTGTTGATAGAAGCGCTCGATCCGTCGGATATCGAGGGGCTGTTTCGCGCGGGGGCGACCGAGGTCATCGCTGCGCACAGTGTATGCGGCAACGGGCGCGCGGGCGAGGGAGCGGTTGATTCCGATCGGCACATGACGATTGAGCCCGATGCTTTTGTTGATAGGGAACCCGGGGCGCCTCGCGCTACAAGAGGTCCGCGTGTTGATGATTATGGAAAAGCGGAAGCCGAGCATGGTCGGCGCCCCCGGAACCCCCTTGTATGCGATGACGCTGGAGGGCCGGCGCAGCATGCTGGCGACTCCCCGGCTGTAGATATGGGATACGTGCACGGCGTGAATCTGGTGGATGAACTCGACGAAGTTGAGGGCTTTGCCGGGTGCGGCGAGTTGTCGCTAATGCAGCATGAGCAGATTGCGCAGAACGAGCCTGCCTCGCAGACCGAACAAGCTGCCATGCCGGCTTGGACGCAGCGTGTGGTTGCGGCGGGGGAGACGGGGGCGCTGTCACCGACGCCCGCCCCGCCGCCTCCGATGCCGCCGGCAGACGCTGCCGCTTCGCCGCATCGAGCTCCGGTCATCTGCGCCATTTCGGGTTCGGGCGGTTGCGGCAAGTCGACGATCGTTGCCACCATGGCACACACATCGTCGCTGTTGGGCTTGCGTGCCGCCGTGCTCGACCTGGACCTGATGTTTGGAAACCTTTACGACTTGTTAGGCGTCGATGCTCCGCGCGATATGGCGGCACTTATCGAGCCGTCGGCGGCGGGCACGCTCACCGAGCCGGATATCGTAGCCACATCGATGCGCGTGGCGCCGGGCGTTACGCTCTGGGGTCCCGTCGCGGCGCCCGAGCAAGCTGAGCTCATGGCGCGTCCGGTGGAGCTACTGCTTGATGTTCTGCGTCGCGAATCCGACGTGGTCTTTATCGATACCTCGGTCTTTTGGGGCGACGCCGTGGCGGCTGCGGTGGCGGCGAGCGACCGTTGCCTGGTCGTTGGCGATGCGGCGGTGTCGTCCGCGACATCGGCGTCGCGCGTCATCGAACTGGCAAGTCGAGTAGGTGTGCCGCGCACGCGCATGAGCGCCGTGTTCAACCGGTTCGGTGCGCGCGGGGCAGACGAGGACGTCGCCATGCGCTTTGAGATTGCCTGTGCGTTGAGCTCCAAGATTCGTATCGCCGATGGCGGGCAGGATCTCGCCGCGCTCATGGCGTTTGGGCGCGCTGACGAGGCGGTGGGGCAGACCAGTGCTTTTGCGACTAGCATGCGCGAGGCCACGCGCGAGATGCTCGTGGAACTGGGGTGCGCCGTCGGCCCTTGGAGCGATATGGTCGCCGACCGTGCAACGCGTACCGAACGCCCGCGTATCCGCCTTCCCTGGTCGCGCGAGGGTGATCAGCGATGAGCCTGCAAACGAGGATTAAGGCTGCCGGCGCTGCAGCGGCGGCAGCGCCTGTAGATGCGGGGCGTCGCCGCGCGGTGAAACGACGCACCAAGCGCGCCGTGATGGACCGCATGGGTTACGACGAAGTGGCGCGTATCAGCGCCTATATCGACCCGGCACTTGCCCGCTCGGAATTGCGTCCTGCGGTGGAGGCGGCGCTCAATGTTGAGGAGCCGACCGATCTCGCGACGCCCGAGCGCGAAACCATCATCGACGAGATTTTGGATGACGTGGTGGGCTTGGGGCCGTTGCAGCCGCTCATCGAGGACGACACCGTTACCGAGATCATGATCAACGGCTGCCGCTCGGCTTTCTTTGAACGCGGCGGCGTCTTGTACCCCATCGAGCATGCGTTTGAGGATGATGAGCAGATCCGTGTGCTTATCGATCGCATCATCTCGCCACTTGGCCGCCGTATCGACGAGCGCAGCCCCATCGTCAACGCCCGCCTCAAAACGGGCTATCGCGTCAATGCGGTGATTCCGCCTGTGGCGATTGACGGACCGATTCTCACCATCCGAAAGTTCTCGGACCGCATCTGCTCGCTGGACGAGCTTGTGGGGCTGGGGTCGCTGCCGCTTTGGTATGCGCAGCTGTTGTCATGCGCGGTGTCGCTGCGACAGGACCTGGCGGTTGCGGGAGGCACGGGATCTGGTAAGACCACCCTGCTCAACGCGTTGTCATGCGAGATTTCCACCGGCGAGCGCATCGTGACGATCGAGGATTCCGCCGAGCTCAAGTTTGCACATCATCCGCACGTGGTGCGCTTAGAGGCGCGCGAGGCTTCAATTGAGGGCGAGGGCGCGGTGACGATCCGCGACCTGGTGACCAATGCCCTGCGCATGCGCCCCGACCGCATCGTGGTGGGCGAGGTGCGCGGTGCTGAGTGCTGCGACATGTTGCAGGCCATGAACACGGGCCACGACGGGTCGCTCACCACACTTCATGCGGGTTCAGAACAGGAGACCGTGGTGCGTCTGACGTTGCTTGCACGTTATGGCATCGATCTGCCGAGCGAGCTCATCGAGGAGCAGATTGCCATGGCGCTCGACGGCATCGTGATGTCCGAGCGCCACGCCGATGGCAGGCGTTTCGTCTCCTCGTATTCGGGGGTGCGACGCGCCGCATCGGGCGGCGTAGAGCTCGAGCGCTATGTGACGTTCGATGCCGCCGAGCGCACCTGGACGCTTGACCGCGAGCCGCCGTTTATCGCAGAAAGCTTGCGGTCGGGGACGCTCACACAAGAGGAGGTGGACGAATGGAGATCGCTGTGCCCCTCGTCGTAGGGGGCTTGGCAGGGCTTTCTGTCGCGACGGCGTGCGGGGCGGAACCTCGTGTGCCGCAGGTACCGCCGGCGGAGCTGGCACGTCAGGCGCTCGAGACGGTGGCAGAGAAGCTGCCGCGTGAGCTGGTGGAAAACGATCTGCTGAAAAAGATCGCCCGTTCGTGGGCATCGCTGGCTCCGGCGCATCGCCTTGGCCTCGTGATCGAGGATGCTTCGGGATGTTTGGCGTTTCTGTTGCTATCGAGCGGTGTCTGCTGCGTTTTACTAACGATGGTGTCGTTATCGCCCCTCGGATTTGCCTTGGGACTTGTTGCTCCGTTTGCCGTTGGTGCCGCTCGGGATGGCTTTGAGAGCCGGCGCGAGCAACACGATGCAGAAGAGGCAATGCCCGAGGCGTTTACCGCACTTTCCATGTCGCTTGCCTCGGGACATTCGCTGGCCCAGGGCATGCGCTTTGTGGGCGCTCATGCGCAAGAGCCAGTGCATACCGAGTTTTTGCGGGTGGCGGCGGCGATCGATTGCGGCATCTCGGCGACCGACGCGCTCGATGACTTGCTCGTGCGTATCGACGCCCCCGGTCTTTCGCTTGTGACCTTGGCGCTTAAGGTGTCTCAGCGCACCGGCGCTCCGCTTGCCGACTTACTGTCCGAGGCGTCGAGCATGGTGGGGGAGCGCATTGAGCTCAAGCGCCGCCTGGATGTTAAGACGTCGCAGGCTCGCATGTCTGCGCATATGGTCGCGGCGATGCCGGCGGGCATGTGCGCGGTGTTGGCGCTGCTTTCGGCAGATTTTCGTCGCGGTCTTGCGACGCCCGCCGGCGCGGGCGCTGTGGTGCTGGGTCTTGCCCTCAACGCCGTTGCCCTGGTGGTTATCCGGCGCATTATGCGGGTGGAGCTATGAGCGCCCCGGTTGCAGTTGCGGCTTGCCTGTGCGCCCTGAGTGTATTTGTCGCGACGGGTTTGGATCGGGCGGATGCACGCAAGATCGCAGGGGCCTGCAAGCGCGAGGCGGTGCTGGTCGCTGCCGCGGGTCGCTCGGTGGTCGATGCTCTGACCGCGCGAGTGAAGGGCGCGGTTGGAGCGGGCGGCCCGGCGCGAGTGTCGCTCGGCGAAGTTTCCGAGATGATCGATGTTGTGCGCTTGGGTCTTTCGGCCGGTCTTTCGTTTGATGCGGCGCTTGAGATTTTCTGCGCCAACCGCCGGTCAGTGCTGGCTCTTCGCCTTGAGCGCGCCTGCATGGCGTGGCAGGTGGGCGTGGGCACGCGTGAGGACGAGTTGTTGGCCGCCGCGCGCGACCTGGACGTGCGAGCGCTCGAGACCTTTGCCATCACGGTGGGGCAGGCGCTCGCCCTGGGTGCCCCACTTGCCGAGACGCTGGCCGCTCAAAGTCGCGAGATCCGTGCGGCTCATCGCGCCGCGGTCGAGCGCGAGATCGAGCGTGCGCCCGTCAAGCTGCTGATTCCCACCGGCACGCTCATCTTGCCGGCGTTGCTTCTGTCCATATTGGGCCCGCTGCTGGGAGCAGGCGGGATGATGTAGGGGGGAATACATGAACACGATGACTGACGCTGCTGGCAAGGTCCAGGGCTGGGCGTTTTGCCGGGCGGCACATGTTCGTCAGCGCGCCAAGGAACTATTGCAGGAGGAGAGTGCGCAGGGTACCACCGAGTATGCCATCTTGGTCGGCGTGCTCGTGGTGATCGCGATTATCGCCATCGTCGCATTTAAGGGCAAGGTCCAAGATCTATGGAACGCTATCAGCGAGGGCATCAACAGCCTGTAGAGGGCGAGCGCCCCGTCGGGGTGCTGCTGGTGTTTGCTTGCCTGACCGTGGCGATAGCGGCGGTGCTTTGGGGGCTTAACGCCGCGCGGCAGCAGCGTCCTGGGACCGCCTCCGATTTGGGCTCAGATTCGGCGGTGGCGTCTCAAAAAGATGAGATGCGAGATGCGGACGATTCGGATGTCGCTGTCACGGCGCAAACCTTTCTGCGGACGCTCGACAAGCGGTCTGGCACTGCGACGGATTCGCCTGGGGGCAACGCGATTGTGGTCCGGCTTGCATGGTCCGAGGACCGACCGATGACCGAAGCGGCGGCGGATATGCTGCGTTCCTATCGCGAGGTACCCACGGCGCAACTTGCTCTGAGCGGCTATCTCGACATCAAGGGAAACGTGTGGGGCGCCATCGTGCGTGACGGACGCGGCTGGGTCGATATGGTGACGGTTGCTGCGGATACTGGCGATGCTTCGTGTCGTCTGCGCGCCGTGCGCCTGGTCCCGCAAACAATAAGCTCAAAGGAGGGGTCGTGAAATGCATGGCGTTCTGCGTGAGGAGGTTGCCCAAGCGACTGTGGAATACGCCATCGTCACGGTGGCGCTGTTATCGATCGTGCTGGCGATTGCGGGACTTTGGCGTGCTGGCACCGATGGGCGCTTGGCGGCGCTGGTCGAGCGGGCGGCATCCCATGGCGTTGCCTCGATGTCGGTTATCGACGCCGCTGCGGGCGCTAAGGACATCGCGTTGTATTGATATCGCGTGCGAGGACCGGGCGCAGTCTACGGTCGAGGCCGCTTTTTTGCTGCCGACGTTTCTGACGCTCATCCTTCTCGCACTGCAACCGGTGTGCCTGCTCTATACGCGCGCGGTCATGGAGTCTGCCGCCGCCGAGACCGCGCGGCTCATGACCACGACGACGGCGGAGGACGATGATCTTAAGGAGTTCACCCGCCGCCGGCTTGCCGCAGTGCCCAACGTTTCGATCTTTCATGCCGGCGGGCCGCTGTCGTGGGATATCGAGCTTGGCCGGGCCGGTGCGGGTGGCGTCTCGTCCGTGTCCGTTTCCGGCGAGGTCAAGCCGTTGCCCGTGATCGGTGCGTTTGCGCAGGCTATGGGTGGTGCCGCCGAGGGCGGCTACGTTGAGCTCAAGGTCGATGTCTCGTATCAATCGCGTCCCGAATGGCTGGAGGGAGATTATGATTCGTGGATTGCTACATGGGATTAAGCGTTTCTGGTCTAGACGCGTTTTGACGCGCCGTCCGAGCTGCCATTGCAAGCGAGGCGGCTTTATGGGTCGAGCCGGTGTCGATCTGTTTATCGAAGACGGCGCCTATACCACGCTTTCTTCTGCCGTGGTCATCCTAGTGGTGCTCACATTGTTGTTTTCGTCGACCGCGGCGATATGGAGCATGTCGCGTGCCGGGGACACCCAGGTGGCGGCCGATAGCGGCGCGCTGGCGGGTGCCAACGTAGTGTCGTCCTATCACACGGCTGCCACGGTGGTTGATGCGAGTATCTTGAGTCTGGGGCTGGCGGGGTTTGCCACGATCGGGACGGGCCTGGTCGCCATCCTCATCCCGGGTGCCGAGCCGGTTGCCGGCAATATGGTCGACACCGGGATCGAGATCATTAAAACGCGCAACAAGTTTGCCAAAAGCGCATCGGAAGGCTTACAGAAAATCGAGACGGCTCTGCCGTATCTGATCGCCGCGCGTGCCACGCAGGCGGTGTCGGCGCAGGATACCGATAGTGTGACCTATACCGGTACGGCGCTTGCCGTGCCCAGGACATCCGAGTCGGACTTTGCTGCGCTCAAAGGGTCAGAGATCTCGACCGATACCATTAAAGACACATCAGATGATTTAGAGCGTGCGGCCGAGGAGCTGCGGAAGGCCTCGGAGGAGACGGCGAAGGCAAAGGAGCGCGCTTGGCTGGCGGATTGTGGTGGGTCTGACAAGGGCTCGGTCGGCAGCTGTTCTTGTATGTGGGAGCGCGCAAAAAGCCTAACGGATCTTTCCGGTGTTCAAAATCCGCATTACTCATCGAGCGTTACGTGGGAGCCTCAAGTTGCCCTTGATCGCGCGAAGGACTACTACCATTGGCGTCTGACAAATGAGAAGCCCCAGGGCTCGAGTGTCGAGATGAAGGCAGAGTCTGCGGCGCGTAAGGCGTTTTATACCTATGCGAACGCGGAGGTCGATCGGGCATATATAACCGAGAACGGAGACAGGGTTTCCTCCTATATTCCGCTGCTGCCGCGCAACTCTGATGAGGTTCGGGCGACGGAACTCTATACCGATGCGGTGTGGCCGACGAGCGTGAACGATGACAAGGCGTATCTGCATTACGGGACGACCTGCCCTAACTATAAGAAAGGGACGCCGAGCGGATTTGCTTCGGTTGCCGATTACGATGGACAGGATAAATGCAGCAAATGCCATTTTGGCGTTTTGTCGCTTGGTGCTGTTGCGGCGCCTTCAACCTCTATCGAAAACGGCTTCGAGTATCACTTTGACAAGTTTAAAGACGCCCTGGAGGACTACGTCGACTGTCGCAACAAGGAGCTCGAGCTCGAGCGTCAGACCGAGGACGAAGCCGACCGTGCGGGCAATGCGTTCGATACCGCCATCAAAGAACTTTCCGGTGAGCGTCCGCGTATCGCTCCGCCCGGTCGCAACGGCGTGGTTGCCTTTGCGGTTTCGGGTGCCATCTCGAGCCCCGATGAGCTCAACTCTTCGTTTAACACGGCAGTCAGGCTTGGCGATCGCGGTGCCATCTCTGCCGCGGTGCTGGCGCCCGATGGGGCGACGGCGCAAAACAACGTGCTTTCGCGATTTTTCTCGACATTGAAGGAACGCTCGGGTGGCGTTGCCGGCGTGCTCGATGGCGTCATGGATGTCTGGGGACGGCTGCTTGTGGGATACGGAGACATCCAAGGTTCGGCCGACGAACTTATGGACGAGATGATTAAGGGCCCAGGAGGGGGCAACGGTGCGTTGGACTCCATTGCATCGTGGCTCGGCGATACCGTTTCGGCGTCCGTGGCGGCGCTGGGTTTGGAACCGTGCGACTTGCGCCTGCGAAAGCCGGTGCTGACCGATTCCGCCAACGTCATTAAGAGTCCGGGGTCTGACATTGCCGGTCTCTCTCAAGCGCAAGACAAGCTGCGAAGTATTCCGTTGGGCGTGACCGATCCCAAGGCGCTTTGCGAGGCGTTGGAATATCAAGTCGAACGCACCATCAGCGGTACGGTGTTCACGCTTGCGGAGATTCCTCTGCCCGGCGGCGGCTCCATCCCGCTCACCGTCGATGTCGCCACGCTGGTTGGCGCTCTGGGCGGTGGGTCGTAATGAGTATCCGCATGCGTCTGCGCGAGGAGCACGCCCAAGCGACGGTGGAGATGGCAGTGGTTACGCCCGTTTTGCTGGTGCTGGCACTCATCGTGTACAACGTCATGATCTTTGCCAGTGCTGTCGCGCGCTTCGACCGCGTGGTGCCCGACATCGTGTTGGCGCACGCCGTGGCGTCGGAGGGGGAGGGCGACGAAAGCTCTGTCGATGCCTCGGCGACGGTTCAGACTCAAATTCTGAATGCCATGGAAGGCTATGGCTTGCAGATCGAAGTGTCGAGCGAGCAAGGCGCGGAGGCATCGGATGGTGGCCTGCTCTCCCTATCCGGTACGTTTAGGACCTACACCTGCACCATGCACTATGAGCCGTGGCCGACTTCTCTCAGCATCGCTGGCGTTCCGCTGGGGGCGCCGACAACGTTGTCGCACGAGCGCGCGGTGACGGTCGATCCATGGCGTCCGGGGGTGGTCATGTGACCGCGGTCTCGTCCTACATCGCGTACGCGCGGGCGCTCAACAGGCTGGGTTGGACGCCGGCCGAGTTTGTGGTGGCGGAGTCGTTTGCCGTGCGCCTGCGCGGCATGCTGGGACGGTGTCCGGTTGCCGCCAACGGTCTGCCGCTCGTCATGGCGTTTCCACGCTGCTCTTCGGTCCATACGTGTTTTATGGCCTATCCCATCGACATCGCCTTCATCGATCGCGACGGCAATATCCTCGCGCGCTACGAAAGCGTTCGTCCTTGGCGCACGTGCTCCTGCCCCGGCGCCTGGGCCGTACTAGAGCGTCCTTCAATCATTGTTTCGACCCCTGCTCTCCAACGCGTGCCGGCTTAAGAATTGGCGACAGCGGACTTTCGTCATACGAAATTGGGTAAGATGGAGGAGAAGATGCATGGATGTTGAGATCCATCCCAACGCTAAAAAGCACCTGACAGAAAAGCAGGTGCTTAGCGCTTGGCTTGCGGTTACTGAGTGCATTCGTCGCGAGCCGAAGGACGAGCCGCCGAGATGGCTTGCGATTGGATGGCTCCCAGACGGACGAAGCGTGGAGCTTGTCGCGGTCGAGCTTGTCCGTGGGGGCTTATCATTCATGCCTTGTCTCCAGTCCAGAAGAAATTTTGGCAGGAGATTGAACGGGCTCGGCAAAGGGGTCGATGATGGGCAAGACGTATACGGCCGCTAATGGTCAGGTTGTAACGGATGAAATGATTGACGCGTGGTGCGAGTCGTACGAGCGCGGAGAGTTTCCGGATGGCGAACACACCGTTGGTGGGATCGTGCATGGACGGCCCCCACTCTCAGGTGAGGGGACGGCAACGCTGTCGGTCAAGATTCCTCTGGGAATGAAGGAGGCCATTCGTCGACGGGCGGCTGCCGAGGGGATGACGCCAAGTGAGTTTGCCCGTGCGGCTCTGAGCGAAAAACTTCTTGCTGCCGGCTGATGCCTCTGACGTGCCGATTTAAAGAACCGAGGCTGTGCTCAAAAACTTTTTTGAAATTCTCGGTTGACCGGAACGCGTCCTTGGTTATACTAATCAAGCCTTGAAACAAGGCACACCTCAAATGGCTGGGTAGCTCAGTTGGTAGAGCAGAGGACTGAAAATCCTCGTGTCAGGGGTTCGATTCCCTTCCCCGCCACCTTGAATTGACTAGGACCTCTGCAAAGGGGTCCTTTTCTTTTATGTAGGGTTCTGCGGAAACTGCGTCCCAGAATAAGGGCTCAGAACGGGACACACTTTCCGGTGCCTGCCTCCGGCGCGCGTACACACCTCGTCGCACCATTCCGAGTCCGTCTGCTCCCAGACATTCCTCCCACTTTCGCGTCACTTTGCAGACCGTTCGGTCGCCTGTCCGCACACGCGGGTATACTCAAAACGATACTTATCCTACGCAATACGATGCGGGTTCGACCTGCATGATCCGAAGGGGGCAGTGATGGAGAGGATACTCGGCGTTAATCTCTCTGGCTGGTTTATTCCCGAGCCTTGGGTGACCCCGTCGCTGTACGCGGCGACCGGTGCATCCAACGCGGCCGAGCTACAGGAGGCCATGGGTACCGCCGCCTATAACGAGCGCATGCGCCGCCATTACGAGACGTTTGTGAGCGAGGACGATTTTCGTCGCATGGCGCAGATCGGTCTCAATGCCGTGCGTCTGCCGGTGCCTTGGTATGCCTTTGGCTCACAGGAGTCCGATGCCTCCTACATATCGGTTGTCGATTACATCGACCGCGCGATTGAGTGGGCTGCCAAGTACGACATCCGCGTGCTGCTCGATCTGGCAACTGTGCCCGGTGGCCAGGGCGATTCCAACGATTCGCCCACCACGCCGGAGGCTGTTGCCGAGTGGCATTCGTCCACCAACGGCCGTCATGTCGCACTCGACGTGCTCGAGCGCTTGGCCGATCGCTATGGCGAGGCCGAGAGCCTGCTGGGCATTGAGCTGCTGGACACGCCGCAGATGAGCGTTCGCAAGAGCCTCTTCACCATGACGGATGGCATTCCCGCTCACTACCTGCGCAATTTCTATCGCGATGCCTACGAGCTCGTCCGTTCGTATATGCCCGAGGATAAGATCGTCGTCTTCTCGTCGTCGGGGCATCCCAGCGAGTGGAAGCATTTTATGCGCGGCGCCAAGTACAAGAACGTCTACATGGACCTTCACCTGTACCATTACCGCGACGAGTATGCGCTCGACATCACGAGCCCCCGCGGGCTGACGACGGCGATTTCGCGTAACAAGCGCGAGCTTAAAGAGGCGATTTCGACTGGGTTCCCCGTGCTGGTGGGCGAATGGTCGGGCGCGGCGATCTTTGCTAACTCGTCGGTTACGCCCGAGGGCCGCAATGCCTACGAGCGCGTGTTTATCGCCAACCAGCTGGCTTCGTTTGCGCCGGCTGCCGGTTGGTTCTTCCAAACGTGGAAGACCGAGAAGCGCATTGCAGCATGGGACGCCCGCGCGGCGCTCGGTACGCTCGAGCGCGGCATGATTGAATAGGTTGATATGACGCAAAACAGCGCCCATACGGGCAAACTCTATGTGGTCGGCACGCCCATCGGCAACCTAGGCGACCTGTCCCCGCGCGTTGGCGAGGCTTTTGCCGCCGCCGATGCCATTTGCTGCGAAGACACGCGTGTGACGTCAAAGCTGCTGATGCACCTGGGTATTTCCAAGCCGCTTGTCCGTTGCGACGAGAATGTGATCGCTAGCCGCGCTGCCGGCCTGGTCGACCGTCTGCTGGCGGGGGAGACCCTCGCCTTTGCCTCGGACGCCGGCATGCCGAGCGTGTCCGATCCCGGCCAGGCGCTGGTCGAGGCGGCGCGTGAGGCCGATGTGCCTGTCGAAGTTATTCCCGGACCCTCTGCTTGCGTCACGGCACTCGTTTCGTCCGGCATTCCCTGCGAGCATTTTTTCTTCGAGGGCTTTTTGGGCCGAAAGCACGGCGACCGTGTGCGCCGTTTGCAGCGCCTTGCCGTGGTGCCCGGCGCACTCATCTTCTACGAGTCTCCACATCGCATCGTGGCGACGCTCGAGGCCGTGGCGGAGGTCTTTCCCCAGCGTGAGCTTGCCGTCTGCCGCGAACTCACCAAGCTGCACGAGGAGGTCTTGCGCGGGCCCGCTGACCAGCTTGCCGAGGAGCTGCGTGCTCGCGGCGAGGTAAAGGGCGAGATTGCGCTGGTCATCGCGCCGCCGAGCGAGGACGAGGAGGCCGGCATCGCGCCGGTTGGCGCTGCGGTAGCGGATCCCGACGATGCCCTGCGCGAGGATATCCGCACCGCGCTCGAGGAGGGGGAGCCCGCCTCTGCGGTGGCCAAGCGCCTGTCTCAGAAGTATTCGCGCCGCAAGCGCGATGTCTATGCCATGGTGCTCGATATGCAATAGATGGAGGATATCCAGCCCTTGCGCTAGAATCATCCCCTGTATGCAACGTTTTTCTGGAGGACAAACCCCATGGATCAAAGCAAGCCTTCGTTCTTTATCACGACGCCCATCTACTACGTCAACGCCGATCCGCACCTGGGCACGGCTTATTCCACCATCATCGCCGACGTTCAGGCTCGCTATCGCCGCTCCGCCGGCTATAACGTCAAGTTCCTGACCGGCATGGACGAGCACGGCGAGAAGGTCGCCGAGGCCGCAGCCAAGCATGGCATGACGCCGCAGGAGTGGACCGACAGCCAGGCTCCGCACTTCAAGGAGCTTTGGAGCAAGCTCGAGATCTCCAACGACGACTTCATCCGCACCACCGAGCCGCGCCAGCATCATGCCGTGCAGTACCTGTGGGAGCGCATGAAGGAGTCCGGCTATCTGTATAAGGGCAGCTACGACGGTTGGTATTGCGTGCCTGACGAGACCTACTTCACCGATACGCAGGTCCAGAAGGGCGACGAGGAGTACGGCAGCGTCGGCCAGCATCTATGCCCCGACTGCCACCGTCCGCTTGAGCGCGTCCAGGAGGAGTCCTACTTCTTTAAGCTTTCCGCCTTCCAGGACAAGCTTCTCAAGCTCTATGACGAGCACCCCGACTTTGTCGAGCCTGCGTTCCGCATGAACGAGGTTCGCAGCTTTGTCGAGGGCGGCCTCAACGACCTTTCCGTGAGTCGCACGAGCTTTGACTGGGGCATCCAGGTTCCGTTTGACGAGGGCCATGTGACCTATGTATGGTTTGACGCGCTGCTCAACTATATGACGGCCGTCGGCTACGGTGTCGACACCGACGAGGCGCGTGCCGAGCTGGCCTATCGCTGGCCCGCGCAGTTCCACATCGTGGGTAAGGACATCATCCGCTTCCACTGCGTCATTTGGCCCGCCATGCTCATGGCCATCGGCGAGGCCCTGCCCGAGCACGTCTTTGCCCACGGCTTCCTGACCGTGCGCAATGCCGAGACCGGCAAGGCCGAGAAGATGTCCAAGAGCCGCGGTAACGCCATCGCTCCGCAGGACGTTATCGACATGCTGGGCGTCGAGGGCTATCGCTACTACTTTATGACCGATGTCGTTCCCGGTACCGACGGCGCCATCAGCTTCGATCGCATGGAGCAGGTCTACAACGCCGACCTGGCCAACAGCTGGGGCAACCTTATCTCGCGTTCGCTCAACATGAGCGGCAAGTACTTTGACGGTTGCGCGCCCGCCAAGCCCGCATCGTTCGATGCGTTCGACAACCCGCTGGCAAAGATCGCCGATGGCCTGGTCGACCGCTACATGGCCAAGATGGACGTGCTCGATTACGGCGGAGCCAAGGATGAGGTCATGGAGCTCATCCACGCCGCCAACCACTACATCGAGGACTCCGAGCCCTGGGCACTTGCCAAGGACGAGGCCAAGGCTGACGAGCTGGCGTTTGTGATCTACAACCTGCTCGAGGCCATCCGCATTGCCGCTCACCTGCTGATGCCGCTCATGCCTCAGACCTCTGCCGAGGCCCTGCGCCGCCTGTCCTGCGAGAACGAGGCCGCGACCGACGACCTCAAGGGCATTTGCGCTTGGGGCCTGCTTGCTGGTGGTCAGCCCGTCGAGAAGGGCGATCCGCTGTTCCCGCGTCTGGCGTAGAGACCGCACGAGCGCCATATCGGCAATTTGCTGTTTAGATGTAAGGGCATGGCCGCAACGGTCCATGCCCTTTCGTTTCAAGACGCCGCCATCATGCTAAGGAGGCAACTATGACAACTTCGCCTTTGGCAAACCCCACGGCAACAAGGGAGCTGCTGGAGGAGTTTGGCCTTGCGACCAAGCATCGCCTGGGCCAGAACTTTCTAATCGACAATCATGTGATCGAACGTATCTGCGAGCTTGCCGAGCTTGCAGGTGACGAGCGCGTACTCGAGGTGGGTCCAGGTTGCGGTACGTTGACACTTGCGTTGCTGCAGGAAGCGGCGTGCGTTACGTCCATTGAGGCCGATCCCGAGCTTGAGCCGGTGCTCGATGCCCACGCCGCCGACTATGCCAACTTCCGCTTTATCATGGGCGACGCGCTTAAGGTGGGCCCGGAGCAGATTGAGCAGGCTGCGGGCGGTGAGCCGACGGTATTTGTCGCGAACTTGCCCTATAACGTGGCGGCGACGATCATTTTGCAATTTTTCCAGACGATGCCGGCGCTCAAGCGCGCCGTCGTCATGGTGCAAAAGGAGGTTGCCGATCGCATTGCCGCAGTGCCGGGCAACAAGACCTATGGCGGCTATACGGCAAAGCTTGGCCTGTATGCGCAGGTAACGGGTCGCTTTGAGGTGCCGCCGCGTTGCTTTATGCCGGCGCCACACGTGGACTCGGCCGTCGTGCGTATCGACCGTGTTGACGGTGTGGTGCCCGAAGGACTCGATCGCGAATTTGTGGCCCGCGTGATTGACGCTGCATTTGCTCAGCGTCGCAAGACCATCCGCAATTCCATGAGCGCCAACGGCTTTGCCAAGGACGTGCTCGATGCCGCCTTTGAGGCTTGCGGTATCGCACCCACCACGCGCGCCGAGACGCTCGGCGTCGCCGACTTTGTGTGCCTGGCTCGGGAGCTTTCCCATGACGCTTAATGCCGAACGCGTGACGTTTACCAAGAAAAAGAAGACGGTTGCTTGTCCCGTGCCCTTGGCACCGCTTGCCGACACACATGCGCATCTGCTTTCGTTCTGGGGCAAAGAAGTGCCCGAGACACTCGTGCGCGCCAAAGCCGCGGGCATCGACCTGTTGGTGACGGTCTTCGATCCCATTGCCGATAAGCG
This sequence comes from uncultured Collinsella sp., assembly GCA_958350755.1. Taxonomy (GTDB): domain Bacteria; phylum Actinomycetota; class Coriobacteriia; order Coriobacteriales; family Coriobacteriaceae; genus Collinsella. The sequence continues at coordinate 6,060 of CATWID010000028.1, read as the reverse complement.
CAGCGTGACGGACTATAGCGACTGGCTGACGCGCGAGATTCTGCCGATGCAGGATATCCCGCAGATCAAGTATCTTGCCGGCGTGCATCCGTATGGCGCGCCGGACTATACCGACGACATTCACGCGCAGGTTGTTGCTGCGCTTGATGACCCTTTGTGTGCCGGTATTGGCGAAATCGGTCTGGACTACCACATGGATTACGACGACGACATCACGCCGGCGCCCCACAGCGTGCAGATTGATTGCATGGCGCGCCAGCTCGAGCTTGCCGTGTGTCGTAACGTGCCGGTGGAGCTGCATCTGCGTCACGAGGACATGGACCAGGAGCGTACCTCGCACGTGGACGCCTACAACGTGCTTCGTGAGGTGGGCGTGCCCCAGGCCGGTTGTGTGCTGCACTGTTTTGGCGAGGACCGCGCCACGATGGAGCGCTTTGTGAAGCTGGGCTGCTATATCGCCTATGGTGGTGCGGCCACCTTTAAGCGCAACGACGACGTGCGCGAGGCATTTGCGGCGACCCCGCTCGACCGCATTTTGTTCGAGACGGATTGCCCGTATATGGCTCCGGAGCCCATCCGCGGTCTTGAATGCGAGCCCGCAATGATCTCCATTACGGCAAACGCGCTGGTTAACGACCGTGTCGATCGCACTGGTGAGGACGCCGAAACAATCGCGCAAGCCGCTTGGGAAAATGCCTGCAAACTTTTTCAAAAATAGTTCTTGCGTTCGCGATGGCGCTCCGTTATTCTAATTCCTGCACGCGGGCGTGGCGGAATTGGCAGACGCGTACGGTTCAGGTCCGTATGGGGGCAACCCCATGAAGGTTCAAGTCCTTTCGCCCGCACCATTGATTGAAAGAGCTCCCAGCAATGGGAGCTTTTTTGTTACGGGCCCATCGCAGGGACTTGAACCTGTGAAGGAGCGAGCGTCAAGAAAACGCGGAGCGTTTTTAGCGAGCTGGCGAGTCCGCCGGCAGGCGGGCGAAGCCGGTGCGGATCCGCGCAGCGGATAGGCGGACGTCCTTTCGCCCGCACCATGGATTGAAAGAGCTCCCAGCAATGGGAGCTCTTTTTGTTATGCACGATCTCCTTGGACGGGTATCCTAGTACCAACGTGTGCCTATCAGAGGAGAGACCATGCTGTTTTCCGGTATCATCGCCGCCCTTACCAGCCTTTTGATTCCCATCATCATCCTGTTGCTGCTGCTCCCCAACGCCTGTTATGTCGTTGAACAGCAGCACGCCGTAATCATCGAGCGCTTGGGTAAGTTCAACCGTATCGTCAACGCGGGCTTCCACGTGAAGGTGCCCGTGATCGACCGCAAGGCCGCCACGGTGAGCCTGCGCACCATGAAAAACGGTTTTGGCATCGACGTTAAGACCCAGGACAACGTGACCATCGGTCTTGAGGTCTCCGCTCAGTACCACGTGAGCTACGACATGGGCGCCGGCCCGGCAGATTCGGGCATCTACAAGAGCTACTACATGCTGCAGGAGCCCGTCGACCAGATGCGCGACTTCATCACCGACGCCCTGCGCTCCTCCATCCCCGTCTACACACTCGATGAGGTCTTTGCCAAGAAGGATGACATCGCCAAGGATGTCAACGCTACCGTTTCCGAGCAGATGGCCGCCTACGGCTTCACCCTCGTGTCGACGCTCATCACCAAAATCGCACTGCCGACCGAGGTTGAGAACTCCATGAACGACATCAACGCTGCCCAGCGCAAGCGCGCTGCCGCGCAGGAGCTCGCCGAGGCCGACCGCATCAAGCGCGTCACCGAGGCGACCGCCGAGGCCGAGGCTATGGAAAAGGCGGGCGAGGGCATCGCCAACCAGCGCAAGGCCATCGCGCTGGGTATCAAAGATTCGCTCGAGATCATCCAGGAGACGGGTGTCGGCAATGACGAGGCCAACCAACTGTTCATGTTTACGCAGTGGTCCGAGATGATGACGGAGTTCGCTCGCACGGGTAAAACCTCGACGGTCGTGCTGCCGAGCGACTTTTCGCAGTCGGCCTCGATGTTCGAGCAGATGCTGGCCGCCGGCAAAGTTCAAAACGATTCGAAGGAGTAGACGCGCGTGAAATACACCGTCGTTTGCGTCGGTAAGCTCAAGGAGCGCTTTTGGAAGGACGCGTGCGCTGAGTACACCAAGCGCCTAGGTGCCTATGCCAAGGTGGATATCCGCGAGGTGGCCGATATCGACCCGGCTAAGGCGGGCGGCGTGGATGCCGCGCGCGACAAGGAGGGGGCGGCGATTCTTGCCGCCTTGCCATCTCGAGCGCATGTGATCCTGCTGGCTATCGAGGGCAAGGAGCGCTCGAGCGAGGAGTTTTCGGCGAGGCTCGACGATCTTATGCTGCGAGGCGGCAGCGACATTGCCTTTGTAATCGGCGGTTCGGACGGCGTGAGCGATGACGTGCGCGCACGAGCCGACGAGATGCTCAGCTTTGGACGCATTACCTTGCCGCATAACCTGGCGCGTGTGGTGCTGCTAGAGCAGATTTACCGTGCCTGTAAGATCAGTCGTGGCGAGCCGTATCACAAATAGGTCGGCAATACGAAACAATGGCGTGGGACAATACCTTTCGTTTTGAGGAATGTGTCTGAAAGGACTATGCGATATGAAGATTGGATTTGTCGGTTTTGGCAATATGGCGAGCGCTATGGCCGATGGCTGGATCGCTGCCGGTGTAGCTGCGAGCGACATGTGCGCCTGCGCGGGTCGCTACGACGCACTGGTTGAGCGCTGCGAGGCGCGCGGCATGGTCGCCTGCCACGATGCCGCCGAGGTTGTCGCCGCATCCGATATCGTGGTCGCTGCGGTCAAACCGTACATGATCGAGAAGGTATTCGCCCCGCTCAAGGATGCTTTTGCCAAAAAGGTCGTTCTGTCGGTTGCCTGGACCTGGGACAGTGCCAAGTGGGAGCAGGTCCTGCCGGGCGTCGCGCATATCTCGACGGTGCCCAACACGCCGGTTTCGGTGGGCGAGGGCGTCATCGCCTGCGAGAAGGCTTCGACGCTTAACGACGAGCAGCGTGCTGTGGTGCTCGACCTGCTCGGTAAGCTTGGCGCTGTCGTCGAGCTCGACACAAGCCTGCTGTTTGTGGGCGGCACGGTGGGTGGTTGCGCTCCGGCGTTTGTCGCCATGGCAATCGAGGCCCTGGGCGATGCGGCGGTCAAGCACGGTATCCCGCGTGCGGATGCTTATCGCATTGTGAGCCAGATGGTGCTGGGTACGGCAAAGCTGCAGCTTGCAACTGGCCAGCATCCTGCGGCGATGAAGGATGCCGTATGCTCGCCCGGTGGTGCCACCATCAAGGGCGTCGTTGCGCTCGAGGACGCCGGCATGCGCAGCGCCCTGGTCAAGGCAATCGACGCAACCCTCCAGTAAAACCGACAAAAAAAGGGACAGGTTTATGTTGGCAGGTTTTTCCTGCGGTTTTGTCCTTTTAGCGAAAAGTGCCCCGCAACTGGCTCAATTCCAGTTGCGGGGCACTTGCGTTTGCCCAGATAAAACCGACCAAAATAAACCTGTCCCTTTTTGGCAGGTTAGTCCCAGAAGCTGTCTTCTTCGTCCTCGGACTTGGGGCCGCGGTCGACATACATCTTATGGGTGCGCTTCTCCATTACAAAGGCAATAATCGCAAACAGCAGGATGCCGCCGGCGAAAAGGATGGCAAAACCGGTGCGGGTGCCAAACAAAAAGGAAAAAACTGCGTCCATTGGGTGCCTTCTTGCGTAGTTGAGTTGGGTCGTAAACGCTCATAAGTATATACTTGCCCATACATGTACAAGGTTGCAACCTAAATGGAATGTATATCGCCGGAGGATCTAATGCTTGATATCAAGTTTGTTCGCGAGAACCCCGATGCCATCGATGTCGCCATGGCTAACCGCCAGACGTCTTGGGATCGCGAGAAGTTCTTTGAGCTCGACGACGAGCGTCGTGCCGTCATCACCGAGGTCGAGGAACTTCAAGCCACGCGCAATGCCGAGTCCAAGAAGATCGGCGCCCTGATGAAGGAGGGCAAGAAGGACGAGGCTGAGGCCGCCAAAGAGGCCGTGCGCGCCGTCAACGAGAAAATTGACGGTCTGGCCGAGCGCCGCACCGCCCTCGAGCAGGAGCAGTACGACTTCATGGCTCACCTGCCCAACATTCCTTGCGAGGCCACGCCGTACGGCAAGGACGAGGACGAGAACATCGAACGCCGTCGTTGGGGCACCCCGCGCGAGTTCGACTTCGACTTTAAGCCGCACTGGGATCTGGGCACCGACCTCGATATCCTTGACTTCGAGCGCGGCAACAAGCTCTCCGGCAGCCGCTTCACCGTTCTCGGTGGCGCCGGCGCCCGTCTTGAGCGCGCCCTCATCAACTTCTTCCTCGATACGCACACCAGCCGTGGTTTTAAGGAGTGGTGGCCGCCCATCGTCGTCAAGCGTCAGACCATGTTCGGCACGGGCCAGCTGCCCAAGTTCGAGGACGACGCCTATCACGTCTCGGGCGACAACTTCCTGATCCCCACCGCCGAGGTCGTGCTCACCAACCTGCACGCCGGTGAGGTCCTCGACGCCGATACCCTGCCGCGCCGCTACACCGCCTTCACCCCCTGCTTCCGCGAGGAGGCCGGCTCCGCTGGTCGCGATACCCGCGGCATCATTCGCCAGCACGAGTTCGACAAGGTCGAGATGGTCAAGTTTGCCAAGCCGGAGGAGTCCGACAAGGAGCTCGAGAGCATGACCGCCGAGGCCGAGTTCCTGCTGCAGCAGCTGGGTCTTCCGTATCGCGTGATTAGCCTGTGCACCGGCGACCTGGGCTTCTCTGCCCGTCAGACCTACGACGTCGAGGTCTGGCTGCCGAGCTACAACGCCTACAAGGAGATCAGCTCCTGCTCCAACTGCGGTGACTTCCAGGCCCGTCGCGCCAACATCAAGTATCGCGACCCCGAGAACTTCAAGGGTTCGCGCTATCTGCACACCCTCAACGGTTCCGGTCTGCCGGCTGGCCGTACCATGGCAGCCATTCTGGAGAACTACCAGAACGCTGACGGCACCATCACGATCCCCGAGGTTCTGCGTCCCTACATGGGCGGCCTCGAGAAGATCGAGCCGGTCGCGTAGATTGGCTGCATAAGCGATTTGCTAGGGCACTCCTTTTTGGGGTGCCCTTTTTGTGTGCGGCCATACCATGCTGTGCGGACAGCTCAATAGAAAACACACGAACAACTGTTCTGTATACAGCCATCTACCTGCTATGCTTTTGCTAAATAAGAGCGAGAGAAAGGGGACGCGATGGAGCTGTTTGATGATCGGGTGGTTTTGTTTGAGAGCGACGAGGGCGGGGAGTACCTGCTTGTGACGTGTGAGCCGTCTGGCATGGGTGGCCTGGTGGTTCGACAGACGAGCGAGGGTCCGTTGACCCAATGGTGCTACGAGGAGTCGCCGCATGTGGTTGAGACGTTTGTGGCGCACGAGGGGCTTGTGGCCCTGGAGCATTTCTATGGGGTCCGGACATCTAACCAGGTTGCTCGCATGTTGAGTATCTCGTTTGCCGATTATGATTGTGCCCAGCGGGTGAGATCGCTCCTCAGGGAACTTGATGCTAAGTTTGACGTGATCGAAAAGCCAATCGATCGTACGGGGAACGACGGTATATGCGGAGCAGCATGACAAAACTGCGTTCCAAAAAAAGTTTGAGATTGTGCTTGACTCCAATAAGCTAAAGTGGTTTTATATGTTTTGCGCTGCGGCGTTACCTCAGCTGGATAGAGGGTCTGACTACGAATCAGAACGTCATAGGTTCGAATCCTATACGCCGCACCAATTGAAATTGAAAGCCTCCGGCAACGGGGGCTTTTCTTTTATGCCGCCACCGCATGGATTCGAACCTCGGTCGAGGCGCGAGCGTGAAGCGGACGCGGAGCGTCCGTAGCGAGCGGGCGAGCACGCCGGCAGGCGGGCGAAGCCGGCGCGGATCCGCGGAGCGGATGCGCGGAATCCTATACGCCGCACCAATTGAAATTGAAAGCCTCCGGCAACGGGGGCTTTTCTTTTATG
>CATWID010000027.1 GCA_958350755.1 uncultured Collinsella sp. | reverse complement strand
CTTGCCCCAAGAACCGGTTATTTTTATGAAGCCGGATTCTGCCTTGCTGAAAGACGCTGCGCACAGAGAAATTGTCCATACGGACTCCTTTCATCGATGTTGGCAGGGCCACCGTGCCTCTTGGCCGGTTGGCGTCGGAATCGTGGAGCCAACTCTCTACCCCGACTCTGGATAAAACACGCCCGCTCCTTGCGGGCACGATGGAGTCTATCAACGTGTACGGACAGAAATCAGGCACCGCTTGCGAAATGACGCGCGGGCGGCGCTTGATTTCGCCGGCTGTCGCTAGGCTTAAATCAGAAAAAGTGTCGAAATCAGCCGTGTAAAAGTACGGAAAAGTGTCGAAATAGGCACCTTAAAACTTCGGAAAAGTGTAGCTGGATGACAAAACAGCACTTAGAAGCCGGTGCTGGATGCGGGATCCTGCGGCCGCCTTCAGCTCTCGCTACTCGTCGTCCCCGTCGTTGGGGTCGCCCCTAAGGGTGTTGATGTCCAGATACTCGTTATCGTCCTCTTTTTGCTGGGTCTCCGACTCCGCTTGGGTGGGGCCGCGGAACAGCTGGAATCCCTCAAACGCAATGACGCCGAGCAGGGCGATGATAATGGCGATAAAGGCAACCTTGACTGCCTGCGGAAATTCCGAGAAACGCAGCGCCTTTTCCTCGGCGTAATAATCGGCGAAGCGCTCTTCGCCCGTGCTTTTGGTATACGCCGGTGCGGACGCGGCCTCCGGGTCATATTCCGGTGCAGGTGTGGCAGTGTACGGATCGTTGAGATAATCGCTCGATGCGGTGCCATAATCCTCGGTCTCGATGCGACCGGTGCCAGCATAGTCATCGGAATAATCGGAATGTGCCGCACCGCCCTCATAGTCCGCGGCGCTCGTGTTGGCGGCAAAAAGCGGGTTAACTGGAACGTCGAGCGCCGGCATGCCGGTAGAGGTCTCATCCAGATCGGCTGCAGCCCAGGAATCGTAGGCAACCTGACGGGCAACGGGCTCATCGAGCCTTGCGACCGGAGGCTTGCGTGCCGCAGGAACAGGCAACTGCTGGGCGCTGTACATAACGGTGCTGTCGGCCGATTTGCCCTGCGTCGCCGCAGCGAGAAATGCCGCCGTCTCGGACGGGTCGCTTGCGGGGCGGGGAGCGGGCGTAGGCGCCGAAGTGGGTGCGGGCGTAGGCGCGGGCGTCGAAACAGCCAACTGCGCAGGAGTCGGCGCAGATGCGGTCTTAGGCGCAAGTGCGGGATTGGGGTTTGACGGACGAGCCCCGCCGCCCATAAGTTCGTCGGCGGTCCACGGGCGATCATCCATCACGTCGTCAAGGCTCAGCGAAAACAGGTCGTCTTCACCCTCATCGAACATGCGGTGCACATGTCCACCAATTGCCGGAATCAATCCACGACCGGTGCATGATGCCTTGCTCAACGCCATTCTGTTCCACCCTTTCGAAATACCAATGACATCGATTATATGGAACTTCCCAAGCGGCTCGGTCTTGGATTCGTGCTTTCCAGAACTCGCGCCCAAAAGGGGAGGGGTGATCCGGCCGAGTTGCCTACTTGTCGCCGGCGGCAGCCTTTGCCTCGTTGAGGTAGCTATAGAAGCTGTACTTAGAGATGCCAAAGAACTCGCAGGCGCGTTCGCTCGACTTGGAGATGAGGAAGGCGCCGCGACGGTCGAGGTAGCCAATGGCGCGAATACGCTCGTCTTTGGTCATGAGCGCCGCGGGCTTGCCCACAAACTGTTCGCACTCGCGCAGCAGGTCTTCGAGCAGGTCGCCGATGTTTTTGGTAATGGGCTCGGGCTCGGTGTAGCCCGAGCCGCCAGTGCCGGTAAAGGCATCGAGTGAGCGCTCAAAAGCCTTCATGAGCGTAATGTCAAAGTTAATGCCCAAAATGCCGACGGGCTTACCCTCGTCGTTGCGGATAAAGATGGTCGAGGATTTGAGCAGCTTGCCATCGGTGGTTTTGGTGAGGTACGGCTCGCGGTCGTGCACGTCGGTGGTGCCCTCGTGCATGGACTCAAACACAATATGGCTGGGGCCGTCACCCAGTGTGCGCCCGCTGACGTGGCCGTTTTCGATCACCACGATGGAGTGGTCCACGTCGTCGGTTTCCAGGTCGTGGACGACGACTTCGCAGTTGGGGCCAAATTGGAGCGCCAGGCCGTGTGCAAGGCGCTTATAAAACTCAATCTGTGCGGGGGTCATGGGTGCCTTCCTAAAAATTAGTTTGGGCACACTTTGCCATAAACCACACTTGTTCGCAAATAACGAAAGCGTCGCTGCGTTATGTGACCGTTCGGCGGCGAAAAGGTACCGATTACGGCAACAAACAATTTGTTAGGTATACCAATCAAAAAGTGTGATAGAACAGTACTAACAAACTTTTTGTTTGGCATCCACATAAAAGTTCAGCCGTGTGAATGGGATCGGGCTGAAACGCGTATGCGGGGGCCGGCAAGAGAGGACTTAAGGAGTTCACCGTATGGCCGATAAGATCCAGTGGGCGGGCAACACGATGCCCAAGAGCGATGATAAGCACTTGGGAATCATGAGCCTCGACCACGTGAAGAAGGCCCGCGCCTTCCACCAGTCGTTCCCTCAATATACCGTCACTCCGCTTGCCCGCCTGGACGGTCAGGCTGCGCGCCTGGGCCTGTCCAACCTGTGCGTTAAGGACGAGAGCTATCGCTTTGGCCTCAACGCCTTTAAGGTTCTGGGCGGCTCGTTTGCCATGGCCAACTACATTGCCGACGAGACCGGCAAGGACGTTGCCGACTGCACCTTCGATTACCTGACCTCCGATCAGCTGGCCAAGGACTTTGGCCAGGCCACCTTCTTTACCGCCACCGACGGCAACCATGGCCGCGGCGTGGCATGGGCTGCCAACAAGCTGGGCCAGAAGGCCGTCGTGCACATGCCCAAGGGTTCCACCAAGCCCCGCTTTGATAACATCGCCGCCGAGGGCGCCACGGTGACCATCGAAGAGGTCAACTACGACGAGTGCGTGCGCATGGCCGCCGCCGAGGCCGACGCTTGCGAGCGCGGCGTTATCGTTCAGGACACCGCTTGGGAGGGCTACGAGAAGATCCCGTCCTGGATCATGGAGGGCTACGGCACCATGGCTTCCGAGGCTGCCGAGCAGCTGCGCGAGATGGCCATCAACCGCCCGACGCACGTCTTTGTCCAGGCTGGCGTAGGCTCGCTCGCCGGCGCCGTGGTGGGCTACTTCACCAACCTGTATCCCGATAACCCGCCCACCTTCGTCGTGGTCGAGTGCGCGCCTGCCGCCTGCCTGTACAAGGGCGCTGCCGCCGGCGACGGCGATCCGCGCATTGTGGACGGCGACATGCCCTCCATCATGGCCGGCCTGTGCTGCGGCGAGCCCAACATCTTGGGCTGGGATATCCTGCGCAACCACACCACCGCGTTCGTGTCCTGCCCCGACTGGGTCACCGCTCGCGGTATGCGTACCCTGGGTGCTCCCGAGAAGGGCGACCCGCGCGTCATCTCCGGCGAGTCCGGCGCCGTGACCACCGGCCTGGTCGAGACCCTCATGCTCGATCCCGAGTACGCCGAGCTCAAGGAGCTCATCGGCCTGGACAAGACGAGCTCCGTGCTCTGCTTCTCCACCGAGGGCGACACCGATCCGGATCAGTACCGTCGCATCGTCTGGGAGGGCGAGTATCCGACCTGCTAGCAGACTGACCTGTCCGGAGGCAGCCGGAGGACTTTACTCCCTGCTCGGACAGTCCTGCTCGCACGGAGAGCACATTAAGTGCTCTCCGGCTCGTGCGGAACTCGCGACGGAGCAAAGTCCTCCGTCCGCCTCCTATGGTTACTTGCTTGTGGGGTGCTCAACCTCACGCCGCTTGGCACAAGTGATCTATCTGAAATATCTACCTGTAGGTAAACCCTTGTAGAAAGGTTGACTGTTATGACTAAAGAACTCGATTTTGATGCCATTAAGGCTGCTGCTGAGTCCCATCGTGCTGATATGACTCGCTTCCTGCGCGCCATGATCTCTCACCCCTCTGAGTCCTGCGAGGAGGGTGAGGTTGTCGCCTGCATCAAGGCCGAGATGGAGAGCCTCGGCTATGACGAGGTCAAGGTCGATGGCTTGGGTAACGTCATGGGCTTTATGGGCGAGGGCGACAAGATCATCGCCATCGACTCCCACATCGACACCGTCGGCATCGGCAACATCGAGAACTGGGATGCCGATCCCTATGAGGGCTACGAGACCGACGAGATCATCTACGGCCGCGGCGGCTCCGACCAGGAGGGTGGCATGGCTTCTGCTACCTATGCTGCCAAGATGATGAAGGACATGGGCCTCATCCCCGAGGGCTACAAGATCATGGTCGTCGGCACCGTCCAGGAAGAGGACTGCGACGGCATGTGCTGGCAGTACATCTACAACAAGGACGGCATTAAGCCCGAGTTCGTCATTTCCACCGAGCCCACCGACGGCGGCATCTATCGCGGTCACCGCGGCCGCATGGAGATCCGCGTCGACGTTCACGGCACCTCCTGCCACGGTTCCGCTCCCGACCGCGGCGACAACGCCATCTACAAGATGGCCGACATCATCGCCGACGTCCGCGCCCTCAACAACAACGGCTGCGACGAGTCGACCGACATCAAGGGCCTCGTCAAGATGCTCGACCCTAAGTACAACCCCGAGCACTTCGAGGACGCCCGCTTCCTGGGCCGCGGCACCTGCACCGTCAGCCAGATCTTCTACACCAGCCCCAGCCGCTGCGCTGTCGCTGACTCCTGCGCCATCTCCATCGACCGTCGCATGACCGCCGGCGAGACCTGGGAGTCCTGCCTGGACGAGATCCGCAACCTGCCGGCCGCCAAGAAGTACGGCGACGACGTGAAGGTCTCCATGTACATGTACGACCGTCCGTCCTGGACCGGCGAGGTCTACGAGACCGAGGCTTACTTCCCCACGTGGATCAACAAGGAGACCGCTCCGCACGTCAAGGCCCTCGTCGACGCCCACAAGGCCATGTTCGGTGACGAGCGCATCGGCTGCGAGCCCAGCATGGACAAGCGCACCGGTCGTCCGCTGTGCGACAAGTGGACCTTCTCCACGAACTGCGTTTCCATCCAGGGCCGCTATGGCATCCCCTGCGTTGGCTTTGGCCCGGGTGCCGAGTCTCAGGCTCACGCTCCCAACGAGGTCACCTACAAGGACGACCTGGTCACCGCTGCCGCCATGTATGTTGCTGCTTTGAACCTCTACGATCCGAGCCAGGCCGATGGCGACGCTACCGTGTTCCGCGCTGGTCTGACCAACAACAAGATCGACTAGTCCCATTCCTTGATCTTGTTGAGCCGGGGGCCGCTCGTGTCCCCGGCACCCCCTGTTGACTTGGGGCCCGTGGTCGTTATCTCCCATGCTTCCTCAACGGTAGCGGGTCCTTGTCATAGTGCTCTGCATGTTCTAGCCACACGCGCATGCCGGAGCGCATCTACTCATTGCGATCGTTTCATCTTTGGAAAGGATATTTACATGGACGCCAAGTTTACCGAGCTCGTCGAGCAGCTGAACGGCCTCGATTTTAAGGGCATGTACGGCAGCGACTTCCTGCACACCTGGGATAAGACCACCGATGAGCTCAAGGCTCTCTACATCGTTGCCGACGCCCTGCGCGAGCTGCGTGAGAACAACGTTTCGTCCAAGATCTTCGACTCGGGCCTGGCCGTCTCCCTGTTCCGCGACAACTCCACCCGTACGCGCTTCTCCTTCTCTAAGGCCGCCAACCTGCTCGGCCTCGAGCTGCAGGACCTGGACGAGAAGAAGTCCCAGATCGCTCACGGCGAGACCGTCCGCGAGACCGCTACCATGATCTCCTTCATGGCCGACGTCATCGGCATCCGCGACGACATGTACATCGGCAAGGGCGACGCCTACATGGCCGAGGTCTCCGAGTCTGTCCAGCAGGCCTACGAGGACGGCGTTCTGGATCACCGTCCCACGCTCATCTCCCTGCAGTCCGACTCCGATCACCCCACGCAGTCCTCTGCCGACATGCTCTACCTCATCAACGAGTTTGGCGGTCTTGAGAACCTCAAGGGCAAGAAGGTTGCCGTCACCTGGGCCTATTCGCCCTCTTACGGCAAGCCGCTGTCCTGCCCGCAGTCGCTGATCAGCCTGCTGCCCCGCTTTGGCATGGACGTCACCCTGGCCCACCCCGAGGGCTACGACCTCATGCCCGAGGTCGTCGAGCGCGCCAAGGGCTATGCCGCCGAGTCCGGCACCACCTTTAAGCAGGTCAACACCATGGCCGAGGCCTTCGAGGGCGCCGACATCGTGATCCCCAAGAGCTGGGCTCCGTTTGCCGCAATGGAGAAGCGTACCAACCTGTACGCCGAGGGCGACGACGCCGGCATCGCAGCGCTCGAGAAGGAGCTGCTCGCTCAGAACGCCACCCATCAGGACTGGTGCTCCACGACCGAGCTCATGGAGAAGACCGCCAACGGCCAGGACACCATCTTTATGCACCCGCTGCCCGCCGACATCTCCGGTGTCTCCTGCGAGCACGGCGAGGTCAACGCCGACGTCTTTGACATGCACCGCGTGGGCATGTACAAGGAGGCCAGCTACAAGCCGTACGCCATCGCAGCCATGATGTTCCTGCAGAAGGTTGCCGATCCCGCCGCTACCCTCAAGGCCCTCGACGAGCGCAACACCGCCCGTTGGTTCCAGGCCTAAAGCCGCGCTGAGGTAAGCCATGTAAAGGGGGCGCTCTGCCAACCGGCGGGGTGCCCCTTTTTGCATCGTGGGCGTGCGGGATAAGCGCTTTCGATGTAGATGCCCCGCGACGCGAGTTATGGGTACGATGGTTTCAGGGGAGGTATCGCCATGAAACTCGGTTGCGTCATTATGGCTTCGGGCGAGGGCAAGCGGTTTGGCTCTAACAAGATGCTTGCCGATATCTATGGCAAGCCGCTGATTGCCCGGACTATCGATTCGGTTCCCCGGGGCTTTGACGTCGTGGTTTCGACGCGTTGGCCCGAGGTCGCCCAGATTTGCGAGGACAAGCATTGCCCGTGCGTGCTGCACGATGGCAAGCTCAGGAGCGAAAGCGTCCGTGCGGGCCTTTCGTGGGGGGCGAGCCGCGGCTGGAAGGGTTGCCTCTTTTTGCCGGGCGACCAGCCGCTCGTGAGTTCGGATTCTTTTGAGACCATGGTTCGCGCGTTTGATGAGCGTGGCCGCAAGTATCCGGTGCGTCTTGCGTGCAACGGTGAGCCTTCGAGCCCGGTGCTCTTTCCGGCGGAACTGTTCGATGCACTTATGTGTCTTGAGGGTAAGGACGGCGGCGGTTCGATCCTCAAAGGCCGTGTCGACGTTGCGTTGGTCGAAGCGCGCGCCTATGAGCTGTGGGATGTCGACACCGCCAAGGGACAGCGACGCATAACGGAGCATATCGCCGCCTGCTCGTATTTTGATCGCGTGGCCAACTGCATCAATCAATAAGGAGCAATTATGATCATCATCAAAAACGGCGCGCTCGTGACGCCCCAGGGGCTTCGTCGCGCCGATCTTGCCATGGATGGCGATAAGATCGTGCGGATCGCCGCGGCGATTGAGCCGGCCGAGGGCGATACCGTCGAGGATGCCGCGGGCTGCTGGGTGTTCCCGGGCTTTATCGATGGGCACACGCACATGCAGTGCTGGACCGGCATGGATTGGACAGCCGATAGCTTTGAGACCGGCACGCGCGCGGCTGCCTGCGGCGGCACGACGACCATTGTGGACTACGCGACGGCCGATCGCGGCGTGACCATGCCCGATGCCTTGGTCGAGTGGCATCATCGCGCCGACGGCACCTGCACCGCCAACTATGCCTTCCATATGGCGCTTGCCGAGTGGAATGAGCGCAACCGCGCCGATCTTTCGGCCATGCGCGAGGCGGGCGTGTCGTCGTTTAAGACCTACTTTGCCTACGACCATCTGCGCCTGGACGATGCCGAGACGCTCGAGGTGCTGGAGGAGCTCAAGCGCGTGGGCGGTATCCTGTGCGTGCATTGCGAGAACGGCACGTTGGTCAACGCGCTGCAGAAGCGCGTGTTTGAGCAGGGTATCCACGGGCCCGAGGGCCATGCGCTCAGCCGTCCGGACGTGTGTGAGGCCGAGGCCGTGAGCCGCCTGCTGTATCTGGCGCACTTGGCCGGGGACGCTCCGGTCAACGTGGTGCACCTTTCGACCAAGCTGGGGCTCGAGGCCATTCGCGCTGCCAAAGCGCACGGGCAGAAGAACATCTATGTCGAGACCTGCCCTCAGTATCTGATGCTCGACGACACCTGCTACCTTGAACAGGGAGAGGACGGCTTTGCGGGCGCCAAGTATGTGATGAGCCCGCCGCTGCGCCATACCGGTGACCGTGCCGCGCTGCGCGAGGCGCTTGTGGCTGGCGAGATCGATACTATTGCGACCGATCATTGCAGCTTTAACCTGCACGGGCAAAAGGACCGAGGACGCGATGATTTCCGCGCGATTCCCAACGGCGGGCCCGGCGTGGAGCATCGTCCCGTCGCGATCGCTACGAGCTTTGAGGGACAGCTGGGTCCCGAGGATCTGTGCCGCTTGATGAGCGAGAATCCGGCGCGCGTTTTTGGCATGTATCCGCGCAAGGGCTGTCTTGCCGAGGGCGCCGATGCCGACGTGTGCGTGTGGGATCCGTGCGCGCGTTGGACGATCAGCGCCGCGACGCAGCATCAGGCCGTGGACTACACTCCGCTCGAGGGCTTTGAGGCACATGGCCGCGCCAAGGCCGTGTTTGTGAACGGCGTGCTGGCGGCACGCGACGGCGAGCCCACTGGAGCCCAACCCGGCCGCTACGTCCCCCGCTAGCAAGAAGGGCGCCGGGGTAGCTAATTTGGGAGATGATTTTTTGGGACGGGGTAGCAAAAAGAGCCCCGTCCCAAATTGCTACCCCTGGAGGCTGGTGGCGATGAGGGGGCGGTTGAGGGCTGCCTCGAAGCGATTTGCCATTGTTGGGTCGGCAAGCGTGTCGGCTTGGTTGAGCATGACGCGTGCGGTGCTGAGTCCCAGCGCCTGCATCTCGGCATTGAGCACCTGGGCGACGCGCTCGGGCGTGGCGATGTCGGTAGGCTCGCAGCCGCAGCGCTCGCAGAAGAGCTCGGGGCGGTGGACAACCTCGGCGACGGGCTTGCCCAGCCCCGAGGCGCCGACGACCCAGACAACGTTTGCCGTGGCGGCGGGAATTACCGGCTCCCAGGCGGCATGCGCCTTGAGCGGGAGTCGCTTGCTGCCATCTGCCTCGGCCAACACATAGTCAAAGCGCTGCGCCAGCTCGTTGGGCGGCTCGGCGGGGGCGGAGAGCTTGCCTGTCTCCGGGTTCAAAACACCCGCCTGGCAGATACTTCCTCGGACAAGTCCCGCGCATGCCTCGCAAGTGCAGCCGGGAACATGCAGGGCCCCCGGCTTCCAAGGCGCGGCGTCCAGGCGACGGCTCGACCCGTCCCACGGCACGCCGGCGACGGGGAACATGCGCGTGGTGGTGCAGAGGAGCACGCGGTCGCCAGCGCGCATAAGCTCAAGGCCGAGCGTCTTTAGCAAGGTCGACTTGCCGCCACTGCCGATAATCGCGGTAATGCCCGGCTCGATCCTGAGCGCAGAGGCAAGATTGCCGCCAACCGTTTCCATCTGTTCACCGCCGTATAATACTGTGATAATAAATAATCATCAGAGTAGCGGTCGAACCGCTTTTGCTCTGCTCAAACCGTAGCACAGGGAGGTGCCCCGGGAATGCTCGTTTATGTTCGCGGCGCAGGCGATATCGCCACGGGCGTGGCTGCTCGTCTGGTGCGCGCCGGCGTGTCGGTCGTCATGGCCGATATCGCGGTCCCCACGTGCATCCGTCGCACGATCAGTTTTTGCGAGGCCATTCGCTTGGTCGAGGTCGAGGTCGAGGGCATTCGTGCCCGCTTGGCGCAGACGCCGGTCGAGGCGCTTGAGATTACCGAGGCGGGGGATGTCGCCGTGGTGGTGGACCCCCGGGCACAGATGCTCGGCGAACTTAGGCCCGCGGCCGTGGTAGACGCTATTCTGGCCAAGCGCAATCTGGGCACCACGCGCGACATGGCTCCTGCCGTCATCGCGGTAGGGCCGGGCTTTACCGCACCGGTTGATTGCGATGCCGTGGTCGAGACTATGCGCGGGCATTTCCTCGGCCGCGTCATCACCCAGGGCTCACCCCAGCCCAACACGGGCGTGCCGGGCATGATCGGCGGATACGGCAAGGAGCGTGTAATCCACAGCCCCGCCGCCGGTGTGTTTAGGTCCGACCATGCGATCGGCGATATCGTGAGCGCCGGAGACGTGATTGGCTACGCGGGCGATACGCCCATGGTCACGCAGATTGACGGCTGCTTGCGCGGCCTTTTGGCAGACGGCGTTCAGGTCACCGAGGGCTTTAAGTGCGCCGATGTCGACCCGCGCGGCGACGCCAGCTATATCAACTATATTTCGGACAAGGCGACGTCGGTCGGCGGCGGCGTGCTCGAGGCACTCGCTATGCTCACCGACGTTTTTAGGGGATAGGAAACGACGATGGAAAAGCTCGATGTGGTGAATGCCGCGCTTGGCGCTCTGAAGGCCGGTAAGACGTGCGAGCTCGTGGTCGTGGCCGGTACGGCGGGGTCGTCGCCGCGAGGCGTGGGCGCCTGGATGGCCGTCTTTGCCGACGGTGGCCAAGCGGGTACCATCGGCGGCGGCAAGATTGAACTCTTTGCGCTGGACGAGGCCCGCGAGCTGCTGGGCGCGGGGCAGTCGCGCCTGGTCCGCTATACCATGGGCGGCGAGGGCTCCGATACCGGCATGATCTGCGGCGGAGCCGTCTGCCTGTGCTATCTGCACCTGGACGTGACCAAGGCACCGTTGTTCCAGGAGATTGCCGATGTACTGGCGTATCGCCGTATCGGCGACTTCACCATCGATTTTGAGCCGTTTATCGCAAGCGCGCTCGAGGGTGATGTGGCCGAGTACCATGGCGAGGCATCGCGCCATACCATTGACGGTTGCCCCGAGCTTTCGCTGGTGGAGGAGGGGAGTAAGGTCACCTACGCCAACGCCGCCTCCGAGATTCCCCCGGCGTACATCGAGACGCTCTGCCCCGAGGGCCTGACCTATATCTTTGGCTGTGGACACGTGGGCGCCGCGACGGCGCGCGTGCTGACGGCGGCGGGCTTTGCCGTCGTGGCCTGCGACGATCGCCCCGGCACGCTGATGCCCGAATGGGTGCCCGGCGTCTACGACCGTCGCCTGGTCGACTACAAGAACCTGGACGAGCTGTGCCCCATCGGCCCGCGCGACTTGGTGGTCGTGGCCACAGCAGGCCACAAGTCCGATATCGATGTGGTGATTCAGGCCATGCGCGCCAAGCCCGCCTATCTGGGTTGCCTGGGCTCGCGTCGCAAGACGGCCTTTGTGCGGGCCCGCTTGGAGCAGGAGGGCTTTACGCAGGAGCAGATCGACGGGTTGCACCTGCCGATCGGCGTTGCCATCGAGGCGGAGGACCCCGAGGAGATCGCCATCTCCATCGCCGCCGAAATGATTCACCTGCGCCGCACCAAGCTCGTCCCCCGCAAGCGCTAGACGCATTCCCATATATGAGTTGCGGTGAAATAGGGAACTGCCATTTTGATCCCTTGGGGACGGAGGAAAACGGATCGCTCGGAGGGTCAGGTGACCCAAGTGATCCGTTTTCCTCCGTCCCCTAGGGATCAATATGTGCGGGGGAGTTGTGGAGTTGTGCAGGCAGACGAGGTTTTTCTGGAAATACGCACCCAATGCGCGTATAGTACCGATTGTTTTGTCGGCTCCTGCTGCGTCGAGTCCAAACCGCGAAATGCCATGAGCGGCGCGGATGCAGTCAGGAGGCACGAGGACAACCCACCGTGGCCACGCCCCGTGCTTAAAACCCCAAGAAGGAGTGAACAATGGCAGAAGAGAAGTATGTGCCGCGTCTGAAGACCAAGTACAACAACGAGGTCAAGCAGCAGCTTCAGGACAAGTTCCAGTACGAGAACGTCATGATGATCCCCAAGTTTGAGAAGATCGTCGTGAACATGGGTGTCGGCGAGGCCGCTACCGATTCCAAGGCCATCGACGGTGCCGTGCGCGACCTGCGCGCCATCACCGGCCAGCAGCCGATGATCACCCGTGCCCGCAAGTCCATCGCTACCTTCCGCCTGCGCGCTGGTATGCCGATCGGCTGCAAGGTTACCCTGCGTGGCGACCGTATGTGGGAGTTCTTCGATCGTCTGACCTCCGTCGCGATCCCCCGTATCCGCGACTTCCGCGGCATCTCCGCCAAGAGCTTCGACGGCCGTGGTAACTTCTCCATGGGCGTCACCGAGCAGCTCATCTTCCCCGAGATCGACTTCGACTCCGTCGATCACCAGCGTGGTATGGACATCACTTTCGTGACCACCGCCAACACCGATGAGGAGGCCAAGGCCCTTCTGGATGCCTTCGGTTTCCCGTTCAAGAAATAGGTTCACCTGCCCTATAAGCGCCGTTCCCACAAGGGGGCGGCGCTTGGGGCGAACAATACTCTATGTGAGGAGGATATAAGTGGCTAAGACATCGATGATCGTCAAGTGCAATCGCAAGCAGAAGTTCTCTACTCGTGAGTACACGCGCTGCCAGCGCTGCGGCCGTCCGCACTCTGTGTACCGCAAGTTCGGCCTGTGCCGTGTCTGCTTCCGCGAGCTTGCACTCAAGGGCGAGCTTCCCGGCGTTAAGAAGGCCAGCTGGTAAGTCACTACCAGCGTTTCAAGCATCAGTTTGGAACAGGGAAAACGCGCTAAAAAGGCTTTGCCGTTAAGGGCGGCGAAGAACCAAGAGCACGTGTTCATCAAGAACGAAGGAGAATCTGTATGAACCTTACAGACCCGATCGCAGATATGCTTACGCGCATCCGTAACGCTAACTCTGTGAACAAGGCCACGGTCTCCATGCCGAGCAGCAAGAAGCTCGTCGAGATCGCTCGTGTTCTGCACGAGGAGGGCTACATCGAGGGCTACGATGTCGAAGACACCGTTCCCCAGAAGACTCTGCACATCACGCTTAAGTATGGTCCCAAGAAGGCTAAGGTCATCAACGGCATCCGCCGCATTTCCAAGCCGGGCCTGCGTAAGTACACCGGCGTTGCCGACATGCCCCGCGTCCGCGGTGGCCTTGGTACCGCCATTATTTCCACCAGCCATGGCGTCATGACCGACCGCGATGCTCGCAAGCACAACGTCGGCGGCGAGATCATCGCTTACGTCTGGTAAATCGCTCGGTAGGTAGAAGGAAAGGAGATCACCGTGTCTCGTATCGGTAATAAGCCTGTCCAGATTCCCGCCGGAGTCGAAGTGGCAGTCAACGGCAACAACGTTGTCGTCAAGGGCCCCAAGGGCCAGCTCGAGCTCGATGTCTTTGAGAAGCTCGCTATCAACGTCGAGGACAACGTCCTCACCGTTTCCCGTCCCGACGACGAGCGTGAGACCCGTGCCCGCCACGGCCTCACCCGCGCCCTCATCCACAACATGGTTGTTGGCGTTTCCGAGGGCTTCGAGAAGAAGCTCGAGCTCGCCGGCGTCGGTTACCGCGTGCAGCAGAAGGGTAAGAACCTCGAGTTCTCCCTGGGCTTCTCGCACCCCGTGATCGTCGAGGCTCCCGAGGGCATCACCTTCGAGGTTCCCGACAACACCCACGTGAACGTCAAGGGTATCAACAAGCAGCAGGTCGGTCAGATCGCCGCTGAGATCCGCGGCCATCGTCCTCCCGAGCCTTACAAGGGCAAGGGTATCCACTATGTTGGCGAGCACATCCGCCGCAAGCTGGGTAAGGCCGCCAAGTAGTCGTAACCGACTTACTCGCATAAGACCAGCACCCCGTTAGGTGCTGGCAAGATCAACCTTTTTAGGAGTTTACGTATGAACAAGCATAAGGCGAAGCTGGAAGGCCTCAAGCGTCGTCAGCGTCGTGTTCGCGGCAAGGTCTCGGGTACTGCCGAGCGTCCGCGTCTTCGCGTGACCCGTACCAACGCCAACATCTATGCCCAGATCATCGACGACAGCAAGGGCTCCAGCCTGACGCTCGTCTCCGCCTCGACCCTCGAGGCCGAGTTCAAGGGCACCCACACCTCGAACAAAGAGGCTGCGGAGAAGGTCGGTCAGCTCGTTGGCAAGCGTGCCATCGAGGCCGGCATCACCAAGGTCGCTTTCGATCGTGGTGGCCGTATCTACCATGGCCGCGTCAAGGCCCTCGCCGACGGTGCTCGTGCCGCCGGTCTCGAGTTCTAGGAGGTATGTAGCACATGGCTCGTAATCAGAAGCAGCAGCGCGAGGCCTCCGAGTTCGAGGAGCGCGTCGTTTACATCAACCGCGTGTCGAAGACCGTCAAGGGTGGTCGTCGCATGAGCCTCGTCGCTCTCGTCGTCGTTGGCGACGGCAAGGGCAACGTCGGCGTTGGCATGGGCAAGTCCGCTGAGGTGCCCATGGCCATCTCCAAGGCATCTCTCGATGCCAAGAAGAACATGTTCCACGTGCCGGTGACCGATCAGGGCACCATTCCGCACGAGGTTCTCGGCCACTTTGGTGCCGGCCGCATCATCATCAAGCCCGCTGTCGAGGGTACCGGCGTTATCGCCGGCGGCGCTGTGCGTCCCCTCTTCGAGCTTGCTGGCATCAAGAACGTCCTGTCCAAGTCCCTCGGTACCGACAACGGCCTCAACATCATCAAGGCTGCCGTCGAGGGCCTCAAGGAGCTCTCCAGCCCTGAGGACGTCGCGGCTCGCCGTGGCCTGACGGTCTCCGAGATGTTCGTCGGTAAGGAGAACTAAGCATGGCTGACACCATCAAGATCAAGCAGGTCCGCAGCACCAACGGTTGCAAGCAGGACCAGGTCCGTACTGTCCGTGCCCTCGGTCTCCACAGGATCCGCGAGGTTCGCGAGATTGCTGACAACGAGTCCGTCCGCGGCATGATCTTCAAGGTCAAGCACCTTGTCGAGATTGTAGAGGAGTAGCAAATGCAGCTTCACGATCTTACTCCCGCGCCCGGTTCCACCAAGAACCGTAAGCGCGTCGGCCGTGGCAATTCTTCGGGTCACGGCACCACTTCTGGCCGCGGCCAGAAGGGCCAGGGTTCCCGCTCTGGTGGCACCAAGGGTGCCGGCTTCGAGGGTGGCCAGACTCCGCTGGCTATGCGCCTGCCCAAGCTTCCGGGCTTCCGCAACCCCCGTCGTATCGAGTACACCGCTGTTAACGTTGAGCGTCTCGAGCGTAAGTTCGAGGACGGCGCTGTAATCGACGGTGCCGCTCTTAAGGCCGCTCGCATCACCAAGAGCGAGTTCGAGCCCGTCAAGGTGCTCGGCAATGGTGAGCTCACCAAGAAGTTCACGGTCAAGGTCGACAAGGTCAGCGCTTCTGCGCAGGCCAAGATCGAGGCCGCTGGCGGAAAGGTCGAGCTGCCGTGCTAAATGGTCTTAAGAATGCTTTCCGCATCAAAGAATTGCGCGAAAAGATTCTTTTTACCATAGCTATGCTCGTCGTGTACCGCATTGGTGCGCACGTTCCTGTGCCCGGCATTCCCTTCCAGGGGATGCTGGGCCTTTTCTCGACCGATAACAATTCGGTCGCCGCAGGTGCTATGGCCCTCCTGAATCTTTTCTCTGGTGGCGCGTTGAGCTATGTGTCGGTGTTTTCGCTGGGCATCATGCCTTACATCACCAGCTCGATCATCCTCCAGATGCTCCAGGCCGTCGTGCCTTCCCTGCATGAGCTTGCCCGCGAGGGCGAGGTCGGTCAGACCAAGATAACGCAGTATTCGCGTTACCTCACCCTGGCTCTGGCAATCCTCAACTCCGTGGGTTACCTCTTCCTCTTTAAGAGCTTCGGCATCAGCTTCAATGGCGCCGGCGCTCCCGAGATCATCTTCGACCTCATGATCGTCGGTACGCTCACCGCAGGCGCTATGCTGATCATGTGGATTGGTGAGCTCATCACCCAGCGCGGTATCGGCAATGGCATGTCGCTGATCATCTTTGCGAACATCATGGCCGGCCTTCCGCAGGCTATCTTCTCCAGCACCGAGGGTAATGCCGGTGGCATCATCACCATGGTGATCATCTGCGCCATCATCCTGCTGGTTATCCCGCTGATTGTTTTCCTTGAGCGCGGCCAGCGCCGCATCCCGGTCTCCTATGCCAAGCGCGTCGTGGGCCGTCGCATGATGGGTGGCCAGACCACCTACCTGCCCATCAAGGTCAACACCGCGGGCGTCGTGCCGATCATCTTTGCCTCGGCGCTGCTGTACTTCCCGGCTCAGATTGCCGTGTTCTTCCCCGGCATCGGCTGGATTCAGGCAGTTGCCTCTGCGCTTTCGACCGGTTGGCTCAACTGGGTGCTTAACGTTGTCCTCATCGTGTTCTTCGCGTACTTCTACACCTCCATGGTGTTCAACCCCGATGACACGGCCGACAACCTTAAGAAGCAGGGTGGCTTTATTCCGGGCGTCCGTCCGGGTAGGGCTACCGCGGCCTACATCAAGAACGCGCTCAACAAGATCACGCTTCCCAGCGCTGTCTTTTTGGCGCTCATCGCCATCGTGCCTTCGATCATCTTCTCCTTCACGGGTAACCATCTGATCCAGGCATTTGGCGGCACGTCCATCCTCATCATGGTCGGCGTCGTGCTCGACACGGTCGATAAGCTCGAAGGCCAGATCAAGATGTATGATTACGATGGATTCTTTAAATAGGCTAGAGGAGGATTGCTCATGAACCTCGTATTGCTCGGAGCTCCGGGTGCCGGTAAGGGCACCGTCGCACAGGAGCTCGTCGCCGAGTTCGGCGTCGCTCACATTTCCACGGGCGACCTGCTGCGTGCTGCCGTCAAGGGTGGCACCGAGCTTGGTATTCAGGCTAAGAAGTACATGGACGCTGGCGAGCTCGTTCCCGACCAGCTCGTGATCGACCTTGTCAAGGAGCGCCTTGCTGCCGATGACGCCCAGCAGGGCTTCATCCTCGACGGTTTCCCGCGCAACACCGCCCAGGCTGTGACGCTCGATTCCGAGCTCTCCGCCATGGGTCGCGAGATCGACTGCGCCCTTCTGGTCGACGTGGCCCCCGAGGTCATCATCGATCGTCTGTCTTCGCGTCGCACCTGCCGCGCCTGCGGTTACACCGGCACCGCTGCCGATGCTACCTGCCCCAAGTGCGCCGGCGAGATGTATCAGCGCGACGACGACAAGCCCGAGACCATCAAGAACCGTCTCGACGTCTACGAGAAGTCCACGAGCCCGCTCGTCGACTACTATCGTGGCCAGGGTCTGCTCAAGTCGGTCAACGGTGACCAGGCTCGCGAGACCGTGTACGGGGATGTCAAAGAGGCTCTCGGTCTATGATCAAGATTAAGTCTGCAACGCAAATCGAGCAGATGAAGAAGGCAGGAGCGCTATCTAAGATGGCGCTCCGCCACGTTGGAGCCATGGTGCGCCCTGGTGTTTCGACCTTTGAGCTCGATCAGCTCGCGGAGCAGATTATCCGTATGCATGGCGGCACCCCGGCCTTTAAGGGTTACGGCGGGTTCCCCGGTACCATTTGCGCATCGATTAACGATGCCGTGGTCCACGGTATTCCCAACCCCGACATGATCCTGCGCGATGGCGATATCATCTCCATCGATACGGGAGCCGTTGTCGACGGTTGGGTTGGCGATAACGCTTGGACGTTTTTCGTCGGCACCCCTACGCCCGAGGCCAAGGCCCTGTGCGAGGTCACGCGCGATTGCCTTAAGGCTGCCATCGAGCAGGCTATTCCCGGTAACCATATCGGGGACGTCGGTTATGCCGTTCAGTCTCTCGCCGAGTCTCACGGTTACGGCGTGCTTCGCGACTATGTGGGCCATGGCATTGGCCGTGTGATGCACGAGGACCCCAACGTTCCTAACTATGGAAAGAAGGGGAGAGGCGTTCGCCTCCAGGCCGGCATGGTCATTGCCATCGAGCCGATGGTTACGATGGGTTCCAACCATGTGAGCACGGGCTCCGACGGTTGGATCGTCACGACCAACGACCACCTGCCCGCCGCGCACTACGAGAACACCGTCGCCATTACCAATGACGGTCCGGTGATTCTCACCACCGACGCGCAAGGTGCTTGGTGTTCCTTGCAGGGCGGTGAAATGTAGGGGCCGCGTTCAAACACGTCGGCATCTACATTTCTGAAAAGTAACAAGTTCCGCTTAGTTGTGGAGCCATTACGAAGATATTACGATATGTGCATGCGTATTGTAGAATACTCAATCGCTGTCGTTTTCTAGAGAAAGATGATTGCTTGTGAAGAAGGAAGACGCAATTGAGCTCGAGGGTACGGTAAAGGAGCCGCTGCCCAACGCCATGTTTAAGGTCGAGCTCGAGAACGGTCATTCGGTTCTGTGCAACATTTCTGGCAAGATTCGAATGAATTACATCCGTATTCTCCCCGGTGACAGGGTTGTCGTGGAGCTTTCCCCGTACGACCTGACCCGTGGCCGCATCACCTATCGCTACAAATAGCGGCACGCATACACGCACTCCATTTCCGGCTGCAGGCTTAGCTCAACCTACGGTCGGATTGTGTGTGAAGACCAGCCATAGTTTTAAACGCCTGCGGCTGGGCGAGTAGATAGTAGGGAAGTAGTTTGAGCGCTACCGAAAGGAAGAACGATGAAGGTACGTCCTTCGGTCAAGAAGATGTGCGATAAGTGCAAAATCATTAGGCGCCATGGCAAGGTCCTCGTCATTTGCGAGAACCCCCGTCATAAGCAGCGTCAGGGTTAAGAGAGGAGACTACGTTGGCCCGTATTAATGGTGTCGACCTCCCGCGTGAGAAGCGCGTTGAGATCGGTCTGACCTACATTTACGGCATCGGCCGCACCACTGCGACGAAGATCTGCGTCGAGTGCAACGTTAACGTGGATACGCGCGTTAAGGACCTCACCGAGGATGAGGTTAACGCCATCCGCGATTATATCGATAAGAACCAGATCATGGTTGAGGGCGACCTCCGCCGTGAGCGCAACCAGAACGTCAAGCGCCTTATGGACATCGGCTGCAACCGCGGCCTTCGTCACCGCAAGGGCCTCCCGGTCCGCGGCCAGCGCACCCACACTAACGCTCGTACCCGCAAGGGCCCGAAGCGTCAGATCGGTGCTAAGAAGAAGAAATAAGGAGCGCTAGATAGATGGCTACTGCTAAGAAGAACGTTCGCGCTGCCCGTCTGAAGCGCGCGGACCGTAAGAACATTTCCGTGGGCCAGGCTCACATTCGTTCTACGTTCAACAACACGATCGTTTCGATCACCGATCCCCAGGGCAACGTCATTTCCTGGAAGTCGGCTGGCCAGGTGGGCTTCAAGGGCTCCCGTAAGTCCACGCCGTTCGCTGCCCAGATGGCTGCCGAGGCTGCTGCCAAGCAGGCCATGGAGCACGGTATGAAGAAGGTTTCCGTCTTCGTCAAGGGCCCCGGCTCCGGTCGTGAGACCGCCATCCGCTCCCTCCAGGCTGCTGGCCTCGAGGTCTCGAGCATCCAGGACAAGACCCCCATTCCGCACAACGGCTGCCGCCCCAAGAAGCGTCGCCGCGTGTAACTGAAAGGATCGTATCAATATGGCAATCGACAGGACTCCTGTTCTTAAGCGCTGCCGTCAGCTCGGGATCGATCCCGCTGAGCTCGGTTACAGCAGCAAGAAGGAATCTATCCGTCAGCCCAAGCGCCGTCGCAAGGAATCTGAGTACGGCATGCAGCTGCGCGAGAAGCAGAAGGTCAAGTTCATCTATGGCGTTCTGGAGAAGCAGTTCCACGGCTACTTCAACAAGGCCCGTAAGATGAACGGCGTCACCGGTGAGAACCTCATGATCATCCTTGAGTCTCGCCTCGACAACGTCGTCTTCCGTCTTGGCTTCGCCCGCACCCGCAAAGAGGCTCGTCAGTCCGTCCGTCACGGTCACTTCACCGTGAACGGCAAGCGCGTGGACATCCCGTCCTACCGCGTCAAGGCCGGCGACGTCGTCGCTGTCGGCGAGAAGTTCCGTGACCTCCTCCCCATCAAGGAGGCCCTGATTTCCTCCGAGCGCTTTGAGGTCCCTGGCTGGCTCGAGGTCGATATCGAGAAGCTGTCTGGTAACGTGCTCGCTCTGCCGACGCGTGAGCAGATCAGCGGTGATATCAACGAGCAGCTCATCGTCGAGCTCTACTCTAAGTAGTCCATCCGGGCTGCTGAGGCTGGAGGTAATACATGTCAGAATTCATTAGGCCTCAGGTTCAGGTCGAAGAGATCAACGAGACGTCTGCTCGTGTCTCCGTCGAGCCGCTCGAGCGTGGTTACGGCGATACGCTGGGTAACTCCCTTCGTCGCGTTCTTCTGTCTTCGCTCGAGGGTGCCGCCGTCGAGGCTATTCAGATCGATGGTGCGCAGCACGAGTTCATGACCATCCCTAACATGGTCGAGGATGTCACCGACATCGTCCTGAATGTCAAGGGTCTTGTCTTCAGGGCTCTCGGCACGACCGACGAGGCGACCGCCACCATCTCGGTTGACGGCCCCTGTGAGGTCACCGGTGCGGACTTCTTTATTCCGTCCGAGTTTGAGCTGGTCAACCCCGAGCAGCACATCGCTACGCTCACCGAGGGTGGCCATCTCACCATGAGCATGCGCATCGGCTATGGCCGCGGCTATGTTTCTGGCGAGGCCAACAAGCGCGACAACGATCCCATCGGTGTGATCCATGTCGACTCGCTGTACTCGCCGGTTTCCCGTTGCGCCAAGCTCGTTGAGGCTTGCCGTGTCGGTCAGCACACCGACTACGACCGCCTTGTCCTCGAGATCGAGACCAACGGCTCCATCGCCCCGCGCGACGCCGTGGTCCAGGCTGCCAATATCATCAACCAGCATATGGCCGCCTTTATGAACCTTGCCGAGACCCCCGAGGTCGAGGAGGAGGCTTCGATCTTCGCTCCCGAGGTCACCAACGACAACGCCGAGCTGGACAAGCAGATCGAGGATCTGGACCTTTCCGTCCGTTCCTACAACTGCCTTAAGCGCGCCAGCATTCACTCGGTCCGTCAACTCGTTGAGTTCTCGGAGAACGATCTGCTCAACATCCGTAACTTCGGTGTTAAGTCGATCGAGGAAGTGAAGGACAAGCTTGAGTCCATGGGCCTGAGCCTGAAGGCTTAATGCTTCGCATATTTGAGGAGAAACTAGACCATGCGTCACAACGTTAAGAAGGGCCTGAAGCTCGGCACCGATGCGAGCCACACCAAGGCCATGAAGAAGAGCCTTGCTAAGGCCCTCTTCGAGAACGACCGCATCAAGACCACCGAGACCCGCGCTAAGGCGCTGCGTTCGGTCGTCGATCCGATCATCACCTGGGCCAAGAAGGGCGACCTGCACTCTCGTCGTCTGGCTATCGCCAAGCTCGGCGATAAGCAGCTCGTTGCCGAGATCTTCGACAAGGCTGCTCAGGGCATGTGGCAGGACCGCAACGGCGGTTACACCCGCATCATGAAGCTCGGTAACCGTAAGGGCGACAACGCTCCCATCGTTATCATGGAGCTCGTCACCGAGCCTTGCACGCCTAAGGCCAAGAAGGCTGCTCCGGCCCCCAAGAAGGCCGCTGCTCCCAAGAAGGTCGAGGCCGTCGAGGAGGCTCCTGCTGAGGAGACCGCTGAGTAGACAATCCGTCTGCATAGGCTATATTCGAGGGGTACGTTCGCGTACCCCTCTTTTTTTGTCGCGATACCGTTGATTGTTTGTTGGGAGCGCCCATGACCGCGCCGTCTGATTTCAATTCGATTCCTGAGCTCGATGCCACGCTTGTATTCCGTGTTGCCTATGATGGCTCGTCCTATAGCGGATTTGCCGAGCAGCCGGGCCAGACGACCGTTGCGGGCGAGTTACGCCGCGCTATCGAGACGCTGCTGCGCCGCCCGATCGATCTGACGTGTGCGGGTCGTACCGATGCCGGCGTGCATGCGGTGGCCCAGTACATTAGCGTGCCCGTAACGGACGCTGAGCTCGCTTGTACGCGCCGTAGGTGGCTGAGGGCTATGGATGCCCTCCTGCCCAAAGATATCGCCATAAACGAGGTCTACAAGGCCCGTAGGGGCTTTTCTGCCCGCTTTGACGCGCGGTCCCGTACGTATACGTACCGTATTGCCGATCGCGATGCGCGCCCCGTGCTCTCGCGCGGTGCGGTGTGGTGGCATCGCTATCCCCTCGACGTCGATGCGATGGCGGCCGCCTGCCCTGCGCTTTTGGGCGAGCAGGACTTTAAGAGCTTTTGCAAGGTTGCCTCTGCTGTGGGCAAGCCCACGCACCGCTGCGTGATGCGTGCGGAGTTTGGTCACGAGGTCGCTTTTGGCGAGGATATCCTGATCTTCACTATCGAGGGCAATGCGTTTTTGCACTCGATGGTGCGTACCATTGTAGGAACGCTCGTGGAGATTGGCATGCATCGTCGCGATCCTCAGTGGATGCGCGAGGTTATTGACGCCCGTGACCGAACCGCTGCGGGTCCCACGGCGCCTGCCTGCGGCCTTACGTTTATGGGTGTGGATTACGGCCCCGACGAGCTTGTCGTTCTCGACTAGGGGAGGGCTCGACGCGGCGTGCGTTGACACCTGTCATCTGTGGGCTGCACGTGTGCAACATCTGTTCTTGGCGTGCAATACAACCGGTGTCTCATTGCTTTTATTGCCGGGGTGTACCATGAACCACGATTTGATTCATTGCTGTCGAGAGGACGGATAACTTGGTTCGACGTGGCTCGCATCCGCGACTTTCGGTGATCCTTGTGGTAGAAGGTTCGCCCAGCTATGCGATGCGTGCGCTCGAGAGTATCCAGAACCAAGACCTCTACGATTTGCAGATTGTCGTTGTTTGCCGCGATGCTGCGCCCGGTGTGCGCCATTCGCTTCAAGTTGCTGCCGACAGGGACATCCATATTGATTTGATTGACGTCGAGGACGCGAAGCGTGGCGCTTGTCTTCGCGCCGGTTTTGATGCCTCGCGCGGCTCTCAAATCATCGCCATGAACGCCGATGAGTGGTTTGCTCCGCAGACCCTTTCCAAGATGGTCGATATCGGGTGCGATACTGCGGCAGACATTGTGCTCCCCTCGGTGTCGCTCGATCGATACGATGCGCACCGCGAGCGTCATTCGCGCGTCTTGGATGCTGCCTCTATTGCCATAGAAGACGAGTCTTCTATGGTGACTGGGCTGCCCCAGTTGATTTTAGGCGGCCTAGTCGCTCAGACCTCTGGCGTGATGTATAGCCGTCCGCTGTTTGAGGCATGCCTGTCGCGCGGCAAGGCGTACCGTACGGTTGAGTTTATGGCTTATGCGCTCTCGCAGGCACGATTCGTGTCCGGCTGCGGCGACGCTTGTTTCCACGCGGTGGCACCTAAGCTTACAGATGCCTTTGATCCCACCATGTATGCCAGGATATCCGATGACACTCGAGCGCTCGACGAGCTTGCGGACTCACTCTCGGAAGCAGATAGCGGTGGTCGGCTCAAGCTGGCAAGCCAAAAGTTCTACTTTGCCGGACTGGTCGCCTGCATCGAGAATTTGTGTCTGAGCCCGCATGGAGTGTCGTCAATCGAGCGTTCCGCCCGCATGCGTGATATGCTCGAGGCGCCTCGAACCCGTCAGATGGTCGCCGCGCTCAAGGACAACCATCGGGGACTCGGTCTGTTGTTTGGGCCGATCGCCAGCGCCAAGCCTGCGCGCTGCGTGATGTGTACGCATCTGGCAGCTTTTCTTAACCGGACGGGCGCAAAAACCGCCTAAACGGCTCATTTCGAAACAAATTTGCATAGAATTGTTTCGAAATGCGTTCTTATACACAAAAGCCTTCAAATAGCGTTAAACTATTCAATCACTGATTGATTGTCTCCGCCATCTTTTGGAGAGAGGGTTTGTATGGCTAAAAAACGCAATGGGCGCCAGGATGCCATTAGAGATATTGTGCGCAATAAGGACGTCCGCACGCAGCGCGTGCTGGTCGATGAGCTCCGCGCTATGGGCTTTGATTGCACGCAGGCGACTGTCTCTCGCGATATTGCCGATATGGGGCTGCGTAAGCTCCCTGAGGGCATCTATGTTCTGGCAGAGGACCTGCACCTGCAGCGTATGGTTTCCGAGCTCGTAACGGGCGTTCTGCGCACCGATAATCTGGTTATGATCAAGGCTCAGCCTGGCACGGCTTCCGGCATCGCCGCCGCTGTTGATGCGGCAGAGCTGCCCGATGTGCTTGGCTCGCTTGCCGGCAACGATACGATTTTGGTTATTGCCCAGACGGCCGAGGACGGCGAGCGTCTTGAGGCGCTGATCAATAAGCTGAGCAATTCTCGCAAGTAGGCGTGCGGGTCGTGCGCTCGGCACTGCGTGCGCTGACATAGCGGCTTGTAAGGGGTATCGACGTTGGTCGGTACCCCCCTTTTTTGTCTGCCGGTATAAAGACCGCCCATATCAGGTCGCTTCAAACTAAAAGGCCCCCGAGCAGTTCAATAGGCTGCTCGGGGGCCTTGTTGCTTATGGCCGGATGATTTCTAGCCGACCGTATCGTCAGGCGTGGGTGAGGGGTCGGGAGTGGGCGTAGGCGTAGGCGTAGGCGTGCCGCCATCGCCGCCGGTCGAACCACCAGTGGAGCCGCCCGTCGAGCCACCGGTCGTACCGGTGCCGCCGGTGGTGTCGCCGCCCGTGGTCTCGGTGGTCGTGGTCTCGGTGGTCGTGGTCGTCGTGGTAGTCGTCGTGGTGGTTTCCTCTTCGTCCTCGTTCTCGTCCTTGTCGTCGTTCTCCGTCTTCTTGGTGTTGTTGGTGCCGTAGAACTTCCAGACGCTGTTGTTCTTGTAGGTGGGCGCCGTTCCGGTCGCAAACTCCTCGCGCTCGGTACC
>CATWID010000026.1 GCA_958350755.1 uncultured Collinsella sp. | reverse complement strand
GAGCGCGTCAGCGATCTCGACGATCGCGTGCTCGCCCATGCCGTAGATGAGGATGTCGGCGCCCGAGTCGAGCAGTACCGAGCGCTTGAGCTTGTCCTGCCAGTAGTCGTAGTGGGCCAGGCGGCGCAGGCTTGCCTCGATGCCGCCGATGATGATGGGAGCGTCCTTGAACGTCTGGCGGATGAGGTTGCCGTAGACCGTGACGGCACGATTGGGGCGGTGCCCCTCCTCGCCACCGGGGGTATAGGCGTCGGTGTGGCGGCGGTGCTTGGTCACCGAATAGTGGTTGACCATGGAGTCCATGTTACCGGCACTGACGAGAAAGCCCAGGCGAGGCTCGCCGAGCACCGTGATGCTGGCGGGGTCGGTCCAGTCGGGCTGACAGATGATGCCCACTTTGTAGCCGTGCGCGTCGAGTACGCGGCTGATGATGGCCATACCAAAGCTGGGGTGGTCCACGTAGGCGTCGCCGCAGATGTAGACGAAGTCACACTGGTCCCAACCGCGCGCGTCCATATCGGCGCGGCTGACGGGGAGGAACTTATCGCGGCCCGGGCGCCAGGGACGGGCGGGCGCTGCCGGGGTATGAGCGGCGTGGCCGCCCTGGGCCTTGCCGCTGCGCTTTTGCTGCTGGCCCTGTTTGCCCTGCTGACTGCGCTGGTTATTCTGAGCGTGCTGAGGCTTTTTTGCCACGATCCCTCCCGGTGTTTGTATGCTGCACGTAATTGTAACCAGTCTTTTTGGGACGGGGCTAAAAAGACTGGTGGAGTACACGAGGCGTCGGGCATCGGGTGTGGCGCCGCGCTCACGGTTTGTTTCCAGACTGTGTATCTGCGCATTGGGAGACCCGTCTCGTGGGCGCGCCATGTTGTCAATGGGTTACAGTATGAACGGCGGCTATGTTTCCGCCAACGCACGAGAGGGTCGTCAACAAGGAGGATGCACGACGATGCAGCGTGCCAAACAGATATCGGAGTCTATTGAGCTGGGCATCATCTTGGCGCTCGCCGGTGGCTTTATGGACGTCTATTCGTACATAGGGCGCGACCATGTTTTCGCAAACGCTCAGACGGGCAACATCCTGCTCGTGGGTGTAAGCATCTCGGAGGGCAACTGGGCGCTGGCGGGACGCTATTTCTTCCCCGTGGTGTCGTTTGCCGTGGGCATTATGCTTGCCGACCTGGTTCACGAGCGGTTTGGCAGTGTGATTCACTGGCGCCAGGTGACGGTGTTCTTTGAAGCCGTCATCTTGCTGGGCGTGAGTTTTATTCCCGGTGGCGATTTCAACCTGCTCGCCAACTGCCTCACTTCGTTTGCCTGCGGCATGCAGGTCGAGAGCTTCCGCAAGATCCACGGTCACGGCATCGCCACGACCATGTGCATCGGCAACTTGCGCAACGCACTGCAAAACGTGGACGATTACATCATCACCCACAAGCGCGGCTTTTTGGAAAACGGCCTGCTGTACTTTGGCGTGATCTTCACCTTTGTGTTTGGCGCCGTGCTGGGCAACTGGTGCATCGAGCGCATGGGGCTGCACGCCATTGCGGTGGCGAGCATGCTGCTGTTTATCGCGTTTGCCATCATGTTTATCGATCGCGAACGCGACTTGCACAGGAAATGGGCCCGCATCGTAGCTGACTGGCAGACCACGAGTCTTAAGCGCTAAGGTGCATGTTCGTAACAACATTCAGGAGCCAGAAAAACTATCTAGCTCCTGAATGTTGTTACGAACTGCTTTTTGCGATTTATTCGAGATGCTCTTCAATCCGAGCCCTAAGAAGGGCAATGGCTGTAGGTATTCCAATTGCGGCGGCTAATTCGGCTTTATCCAAAACCTGTATGCTAAAGCACGATTGTTTATCACATTGAAGGACGATAACTGAAGATAGCTTCACTTCCTGTTGGCTGAATATATCGTAATCTCCAAATAGGAAGTTACCTTTTATTGCGTAATTCGGTATGTTCGTTACGCACTTCATCTCAAGTCTGTTTAGACCATAATCGAACACCGCAACTTCCTTGTGTTCGATGATGAGCGCAACCCTGGGCATGTTGCTAAAGCCACCGTCGACGACAGTGAAGAGTTTTTCATTCGCATCGTCATAAACGGTATATTTAAGACTCGATAGCTGTCCTAGTGGACCCGTGAACCCATGTCTTTTGATGTTGAGGTTGTCTCCCGCTGGGTTGATGAGAGCCAGAGTATGCGGATAAGGATTACCTTCAATTGAGATTCGATATTCGTTTGTAGCCGTCTTGCTCGATTTAGGACCAGTAGCCATCACGCGTCATCGCCTCGATCGAATTGGAACCGTCTTCTACTTCGTGCGGAGAATTGCGCTGTACGTTGCGGTACATGCAGCTGCAATAACCGCATGGGCAATTTCTAACAAAATGAATGACGCTATTTGCTGCATGCATTTTATTTACTATAAAGTATCCTTTTATAAACGTATTGTCAAACATATATTGCTAAAACAGAAACAATTTATAGACTGAGTTGGTCGTATTCTTTGGGCGATTGCTCCTATAATCTAGCCTTCGCTGCTGTCGGGAGGGAAGGGCTAAGGCCCCGTTAGTATGTTGAAGCGCTTTAAACTATTTGACGTTCTCACGTGTTTTTTGTTTCAAAAGCGTTAGGATGGGACTTATAGTGCGGGGCGTAACGGGTGCCCCGCGCACGATAGGAGGCTATCAATGGCTAATCGTTTCGTTCTCAACACCATTTCTTACCATGGTTCCGGCGCCATCAAGGAGATCCCCGGCGAGCTCCAGCGTCGTGGCTACAAGAAGATCTTCGTCTGCTCCGACCCCGATCTGGTCAAGTTTGGCGTTACCGCTAAGGTGACCGACGAGCTCGACGCCGCCGGCATCGCTTGGAGCCTCTACTCCGAGATTAAGCCCAACCCCACCATCCAGAACGTCAAGGACGGCGTCGAGGCCTTCAAGGCCGCCGAGGCTGACGCTATCGTGACCATTGGTGGTGGCTCCTCCATGGACACCGCCAAGGCTATCGGCATCATCATCAACAACCCTGAGTTCGCCGATGTCCGCAGCCTCGAGGGCGTTGCTCCCACTAAGAACCACGCCGTGTTCACCATCGCTGTGCCGACGACCGCCGGTACCGCTGCCGAGGTGACCATCAACTACGTCATCACCGACCCCGAGAAGGTCCGCAAGTTCGTGTGCGTCGACACTAACGACGCCCCCGAGGTCGCCGTCGTCGACCCCGACATGATGGCTTCCATGCCCGCCGGCCTGACCGCTTCCACTGGCATGGACGCTCTGACCCACGCCATCGAGGGCTACACCACCAAGGGCGCTTGGGAGCTCTCCGACATGTTCCACTTTGAGGCTATTAAGCTGATCAGCGAGAACCTGCGCGACTCCGTTGCCGAGGCCAAGTCCGGCCAGCCCGGCTCTGGCCGCGAGGGCATGGCTCTTGGCCAGTATGTCGCCGGCATGGGCTTCTCCAATGTCGGCCTGGGCATCGACCACGCCATGGCTCACACCCTGTCCGCTCACTACGATACCCCGCACGGTGTCGCCTGCGCCATGCTGCTGCCGATCGCCATGGAGTTCAACAAGCCGGTTTGCACCGAGCGCCTGGCCAAGGTCGCCGTCGCCATGGGCGTTGACACCACGGGCATGAGCACCGACGAGGCCGCCGATGCCGCCATCGCCGCCGTCAAGCAGCTCTCTGCCGACGTGAACATCCCGCACGTCTGCGAGGCCATGAAGGCTGACGAGATCGAGGTTCTGGCCAAGGACGCTATGGCCGACGCCTGCTTCCCGGGTAACCCGCGCGAGGCGACGCTCGACGATGTCATCGAGCTCTTCAAGAAGATCTGCCCGGCTGCCTAGTCTCGTTTGGTGGTCCTTCGCCCGTAGGCATATAGTCTTTTGACTTGCCGCTGGCCCCGCCGCGCTACGCGCGGCGGGGCTTTTTGTGCCGTGTCGATGCCCCGAGATGGGTAAAGCCAAGGCATACCGCCCGCTGCGGATAGGTGGCGCACTTCCCAGCGTGCATTTTTGGGAGTATTCAGCAAGCTCTTAAAAATGCATAACGTTTTGAATGGCCCGTAGTGGCCCGCAGACGCCCATCGACAGCCATTGTGGGTGGGCTATCGATGAGTGGAGGGGGTTGTTACTGAGTTTCTGCTTTGCGACGACCCGCAATACTGCTGTAACCGCATCGTTTTGTCGTTTGTGATGGGGCCGTTGGGGCCCACGGTGCTGAATACTCCGTTTTTTGCACGGTCCAAAGTGGGGTACCCTGAGACGAAGCAAGAAGATGCCTCATTTTTATGCAGAAATCGAAAAGCTTTATGCAAGATTCGGATTTTAAACCGTGCGCGTGCGCAAAATCGGCGCGAGGACGTCTGGAGGTGGCTCGGCTTCTAGGGCATTGCACGTGTAGAACGGTTAAAATCGGGATTCGGTCTTAGTTTTATTTGGAAGGATGCATATGGGTTCCAATATCGATGCTTCTCTAGAGGAGACGCTCTCCTATATCGCGGGACAGCTTAAGACGCTGACTTCTATTGCTTCGCCTACGGGCTATACCCGTGCGGCGACTGATTATCTAAAGGAGACCCTGCGTGATATGGGCTTTGGCCCTGAGCGTTCCAATAAGGGCAACGTGCTGGTTGAGCTTGGCGGCGAGGGCGAGCCGCTTGTTTTGGCGAGCCATGTCGACACCCTGGGCGCCATGGTACGCTCCATTAAGGACAATGGCCGCCTGCGTCCCACGACGCTTGGTGGGCACCAGTGGTCTACGGCCGATGGCGAGAACTGCACCGTCTACACGCGTGACGGCAATGTGTACACGGGTGTGGTTCTCAACACCGAGCCTTCGGCGCACGTGGCCGACGAGCCGGTCAAGACCATCGAGAAGAACATGGAAATCCTGCTCGACGAGAATGTCGACAGCAAGGATGACGTGCTTGAGCTGGGCATTCAGACGGGCGACATCATCGCTATGGATCCGCGTACCACGGTGACGGAGAGCGGCTACATCAAGAGTCGCTTCTTGGACGACAAGCTGTCGGCCTCCATTTTGCTGGGCTTGGCGCGTGCCGTCGCCGCTGGCGAGGTGACGCTCTCGCGCAAGGTGTCCCTGCTCTTTACTGTGTACGAGGAGGTCGGCCACGGCGGCGCTTTCGTGCCGGCCGACACGCGCGAGATGATCAGCGTGGACATGGGCTGCGTGGGCGACGACCTGGGCTGCACCGAGCGCATGGTGTCGATTTGCGCCAAGGATTCGGGTGG
Organism: uncultured Collinsella sp.; assembly: GCA_958350755.1. Classification (GTDB taxonomy): domain Bacteria; phylum Actinomycetota; class Coriobacteriia; order Coriobacteriales; family Coriobacteriaceae; genus Collinsella. The sequence goes on along the minus strand of CATWID010000026.1, from coordinate 20,697 downwards.
TCCGTACAACTACGACTTGGTAACCACGCTGTCCAACATCGCGCGCGAGCTGGAGCTCGATTACGCCATCGATGTGTACCCGCACTACGGCTCCGACGTCGAGGCCACGCTCTCGGCCGGCTACGACATTCGCCATGGCCTGATCGGCCCCGGCGTGTACGCGAGCCACAACTACGAGCGCAGCCACATGGACGGCGTGCGTAACACCTACGAGCTCGTCCGCGCCTACGTGCAGCGCTAACGATGCAGCGGCCTCGGCTGACACAGCAGTACCGACCGAGGCCGTCCTCTCTAAGTTGCGGTGAAATAGGGACTGTTTGGCGGTTTTAAACGCTTAAACAGTCCCTATTTCACCGCAACTTATGAAGGGGATGGGGCTACCTGATGGCTGCCGTGACGGTGCCGCCGCCCAAGACGACGTCGCCGCGGTAGGCAACGACTGCCTGGCCGGGGGCGATGGCTCGCTGCGGCTCGTCAAAAGTTAGCAGCATTTGCCCGTCTTCGCCACGTGCAAGGGTCGCTGCCTGGTCCTTTTGACGGTAGCGGTATTTGGCGCCCACGCGAATGCCGTCGGCGTCCAGCTCTGCCTCCATGCGGTCGGCAGGGGCGCTCCAGATCCAGTCGTTGGCCGTGAGCGCTGTGGCCGTCAGGTCCTCGGCCTCGCCCAGATGCACAATGTTGTTGGCGGCATCGACGCCCGTTACGTACACGGGGTGCGCCATCGCGACGCCCAGGCCCTTGCGCTGGCCGATGGTATAGCGCAGTGCGCCGCTGTGACGTCCGACCACGCTGCCGTCACGCCATACAATATCGCCCGGCTCGGCGGCATGTCCGCAGCGGCGCTCGATATAGCCCGCGTAGTCGCCGTCCGCGATAAAGCAGATATCCTCGCTCTCGGCTTTCTGGGCGTTGATAAAGCCCTGCTCGGCGGCAATGCGGCGAACGTCGCGCTCTTTGTCCAAGCCTGCCAGCGGAAAGATCGTGCGTGCCAGACGCTCTTGCGTGAGCGAATACAAAAAGTAACTCTGGTCCTTTTTGGGATCTTCGCCGCGATGTAGCTGCCAGGTGCCGTCTGCCGCCTGGCTTGTTTTGGCGTAATGTCCCGTTGCGATGTAGTCGCAGCCCATGTCCAGCGCCGCATCGAGCAGCGCGCCAAACTTAATGTGGCGGTTGCAGATAATGCACGGATTGGGCGTCAGCCCTTCCTGGTAGGCGTTCACAAAGAGCTCGATAACGCTGTGGTCGAAGGTCTGCTGCAGGTCGAGCGCATGGTGCGGAATGCCTAGGCGCTCGGCGACGGCCTTCGCGTCGGCGATGTCGCGGTCGACCTTACTCATGCCCGTGACGGGATCGGGTGCGGGGCAGGTGAGGCGCATGGTAGCGCCGACGCATTCGTAGCCCTGGCTTTTGAGCAGATACGCGGTCACGCTGGAATCGACGCCGCCGCTCATGGCGACGAGCACGCGCTTGTTGTGCATGGGAAGGTTCTCCTTGGTGGCATATGGCCAAAAAAGAAAAGCGGCGCGGGAGGCTGGTTCCGCGCCGCAGACATTGTAGCAAGTTCGGGCGTCATGTGGGACACCCTGTTGGGATGAGCTCAGACTGCCAGAAGAGAGGGGAGACCGGCGTGCCTTGGACTCGTTCTAAGAACGAGAAGCTCTAGTCCTGGAAGAGCGCCGTGGACAGGTAACGCTCACCGGTGTCGGCGAGCAGCGCCACGATGGTCTTGCCCTCGTTCTCGGGGCGCTTGGCCAGCTGCAGTGCGGCCCACACGGCGGCACCGGACGAAATGCCCACGAGCACGCCCTCCTTGTGGCCCACGGCGCGGCCGGTGGCAAAGGCGTCGTCGTTCTCGACGGGGATGATCTCGTCATAGACCTGGGTGTCGAGGACGTCGGGCACAAAGCCGGCACCGATACCCTGGATCTTGTGCGGGCCGGCCTGGCCCTTAGAGAGCACCGGGGAGGTGGCGGGCTCGACGGCGACGACCTGAATCTCGGGGTTTTGCTCCTTGAGGAACTCGCCCACGCCGGTCACGGTGCCGCCGGTGCCGACGCCGGCGACGAAGATGTCGACCTTGCCGTCGGTGTCGTCCCAGATCTCGGGGCCGGTCGTGGCCTTGTGAATGGCCGGGTTCGCGGGGTTCACAAACTGGCCGGCGATGATGCTGTTGGGAGTTTCCTTCTGCAGCTCCTCCGCCTTGGCGATAGCGCCCTTCATGCCCTTGGAGCCGTCGGTGAGCACGAGCTGTGCGCCGTATGCCTGCATGAGCTTGCGGCGCTCGACGGACATGGTCTCGGGCATAGTGATGATCACCTTGTAGCCGCGGGCCGCCGCCACCGAGGCGATGCCGACGCCGGTGTTGCCGCTCGTGGGCTCGATGATGGTGTAGTCGCCACCGCGCACGAGCTTGCCGGCCTTCTCGGCCTCGTCAATCATGTTCTTGGCGACGCGGTCTTTGACGGACCCGGCGGGGTTGAAGTATTCCAATTTGACGAGCACACGGGCCTTGAGGTCCTCGTCGGCCTCGAAGTGGGTGAGCTCCAGAAGCGGGGTGTGGCCGATAAGCTGATCGATGGACGTGTAAACATTGCTCATGGTGAACCTCCAAAGTGTTCAAATGACTGGATACCGTGTGGTTTTACGGTGTGTGTGGCAGCGAAACCCACAAACCTTATAGGTTGTTCGTTTTGCTGTTGGCAAGCATAGTAGACAGTAAAGCCTAGTAACGCAATAGGAAATAGAAGATTATTACGAGTCGATTAACCATCTTGACGGGAATAGGTATTTTCAAAACCAATTTTTCGGCTAGAATTTCTACGAATTAAAAGACCGAAAGGCAGCTATATATATGTTGGTTTCCACAAAGGGCAGATATGCCCTGCGCGTTATGGTCGACCTGGCCGAGCACCAGGCGACAGGCCGTATCCCGCTTAAAGAGATTGCGGCGCGTCAGGGTATTTCGGAGAAGTACCTCGAGAATATTCTGGCTACGCTCGTGCGCGCCAACATGCTCTCGGGCATGCGCGGCAAGGGCGGCGGCTATGTGCTCACGCGCCCGCCCGAGCAGTACACGGTGGGCGAGATCTTGCGCCTGACCGAGGGCAGCCTGGCGCCGGTCGCCTGCCTGGATGGCGACTGCAAGGGTTGTTCGCGCTCTGACGAGTGCCCCACGCTCGACGTGTGGAAGAACCTGGACAAGCTTATCAACGACTACCTCGACGGTGTGACGCTCGATCAACTTGTCGCTCCCAACGAAGGCTACGATTACGTCATCTAACCCACACCTGCCATTTGGGGACGGGGTGGAAATGGCAGATTCTCTCGCCCTTTGAGACTTGGCAAATAAGAAGGCCGCCCATTTTTGTGATGGGCGGCCTTCGTTTTGGGCTGTTGAGACGGGCGCGGCCGGAATGGCCGTTTTAGCCCTCGGCGATGCTGTCGAGGATGCTGCGCATGATGGACACCAGGATGCTGCCCATAAAGGCCGATCCAAAGCTGGCGATGGAGATACCCGCGCCCAGCAGATTGACCGACAGATAGCTGGCCAGCTCGAGCATAAAGCTGTTGACTACGAGCTGAAAAATACCCAGCGTAATGATCGTGAGCGGCAGCGAGATAACCGTCAGAAACGGCTTGACGAGCGAATCGACGATGTTCAGGAACAGTCCCACGAAGGCGAAACAGACCCAGGCCTCGGCAAAACCGAAGGGCTGGATGCCGGGGACGAGGAACGTGGCAATCGCGATGGCGATCGAGGTAAAGAGCCAGTTAAGCATAAAGCGCATGGTGTGAATCCTTTCTTGCGCAGGGTGCGTCGGTGTCGCGTGAAGCGGTTTGCTGCGGCGGCTTGGACGGCCGCTCGGGTGTGCCGCCTTGTTCGGCCGGCCATTGTCTCAGATATTCGTGGAGCTTACGTGCGCATTCGGTTTCAAAACGGCGTTCGTCCTGAAAAACGCGCCGCTGGCAGAGAGTCTTGTCGCTTTAGTTTGGTGGTGTGCTACACTGCTACGGGCAAAAGCCACAGGCGTTGCCCTATTGCATAGAACGGGCGAACGATGCCCGATGTCAGTATCAACTTCGATGCCTTATGGCGGGTTTGGCGGTGATCGATGAATATCGAGAACATGTTTGACAAGCCTGATGTCAAGCAGCTGGTCCACGCATTTAGTCTTTTGGATGACGAGAAGGATATCCAGGCGTTTTTGACCGATATCTGCACGCCGCGCGAGATCTGCGATCTTTCGCAACGTCTGCAGGTTGCGCGTTATCTGGATGAGGGCGAGCCTTATGTTGAGGTTCAGGCCCGCACCGGCGCTTCGTCCACTACGGTGAGCCGCGTGTCCAAGGCACTCAACGGCGAGTACGGCGGCTATCGCAAGATCCTCATCAAGCTGGAGGATGGCGAGTAGGCCAGCGACAAAAACGAATTGCGCAGAACCGTCCCTTCGGGGGCGGTTTTTTGATCCCTTGGGGACGGAGGAAATCTGTTGGCGTGGGGCAAATGTGTCCGCGCGGGCGGGTAGGATGGAAGCACTGATTATTGCGAACGGTTTGAGTGGAGGACCATGCCTGTTCGAATCTATACCACCAACGCCGGCGCGGATTTGAGCGATGCCGAGGCGGCGCTGCTCGCCGACCTGGTTGCCCGCCACGGGCGTGCCGTTTTGCTGGCGCCTACGTTTGCCGAGCTCGATCTGTGCCGTCATGATGCGGCGGAAGTTGGGGTTTCACTGGGTATCGATTACAAGACCCCTTCGTCGTGGCTTCGCTCGCTTTGGGAGCTTTTGGGCGACGGGCGCGGTTTCGTCGACAACCTGCAGCGCCAGATGCTGTTTTCGGACATGGTAGCGCGTCTCGACGACGCCGACCTGCAGCCGCTTTCGCGCAGCCAGGGCACGGTGCGTATGCTCGCGCGTATGGCTCGCGATGTGCTGCCGGGTGTGGCAGGGACAGGTGCCGAGCGTTGCTGCGACAACGTTTGCAAGCCCAAGCCCAGAAGCGACGCCGAGGCTCGCGTGTTTGAACTTTTGTGCGCCTATGCGCGCGGTTTGGACCGTCGAGATATGGTCGAGCCCTGCGAGGCGGCTGACATTATGGCCGGCGCTTTGGCCGACAACCTGCCGGCGTGCACCCGCGCCGTATGCGTGCGCGGTATCACGTCGTTTACGCACGGCCTGCTCGAGTTGCTGTCTGCCGTGGCAAGCAACGGGGGAGAGGTTGTCGTGCTGCTCGCTTGCGAGCAAGCGGCGATGCGCGAGGACCTGGCTGCCGCCTTTGATGCCCGCGGCGTGCTGTTTGAGGTTGCACCGCTGGACGAGGATGCCGGCGCTCCCGCGATTGCTCCAAAGTCCGTCGTACGTCCTGCCTTTGTGGAAGTCGCCGGGCCCCATGCCCGTGCCCGTGTCTATGCGGACGTCATCGATAAGATGGTGAAAGCGCGCAAGGAGTCCAAGGTCAACGATGCCGCCTCCGCACCCGTCGATCCCGTGCGCGTACTCGTGGTGTCCGCCCGGGCACCCCAGCTGTTCGGCGAGCTTGCCGCTCGTTTGGCGGCGCGCCACGTTGCTGCCGAGACGGCCGAGTTCACGGCGTTTTCCCAATCCATTGCGGGCAGGCAGTTCACGGCGCTCGCCAATCTGATCGAGCGCATGAAGGCCGCCGACGAGGGCACCGCCTCCAAGACCGAGTGGTGGCCCGCCCCGGAGCTTACTGACTGGATCTACAGTCCGCTTTCAGGCGCCGATGCCGCCAGCGCGCGAACCTTCGATAAGAACATGCGACTGTCGCGCAGCAAGACCACTGCGGGCGTCAAGAGCCTGCTGCAGAGCGTGCAGGGCCAGGTGAGGGGCGCGCGTAAAGCGGCGAGCGACGAGAACTGGTTTAAGAACGTGCCATGCGTGGTCTCGGACGTGTTTCAGGCGCTGTGGCGCGACAAGCCCGTGACGGCGCTCAAGGCCATGCTTGCCGTTGCCGAGGCACTGCCCGATCGCGCGCTTGGTGGTCTCGACGGTCAGGCCCGTCGCCAGGCGGAGGTGGCCCTGCTGCGCCACGCGATCGACATCCTTATGAACGATGCTCGCGCGCTCGACGTGTCGCAGGCCGCGACCGTGCCCGTGCTCGATGGCATTCGCACCAAGGTGGACAAGCGTAGCACCGCCTACGATTACGAGACCTACGAGGTTGACCGTGCGCCACGTGCCCAGGTTCGCTTTACTTCGCTTGCCGATGCGGCGGCCCTGCGCCCCGGCAGCTACGATGCCGTGCTGTTTGCCGATGTCGATCTGGACAGCTATCCGCTCTCACACGAGGAGGGGCCGCTGGCCACGCTGACGGCGAGCCTTGGTCGCGAGGGCGTGACGCTTGAGCCCGCGGCTTTGCTGCGCGTGCGCTTTGGCCACGCGATGCAGACGGCACGCGGTCCGGTTGCGCTTGCCCGCGTGACGCACGATCGCCAGGCACGCGAGTGCTATCCAGCCGCCGTGTGGACCGAGCTGCGGGCGCACGCCGAGGCCGCTGACGCTGCTAAGGCCGCTGACGCCGACAAGGCCGCTGACGCCGACAAGACCGCTGACGATGCCAAGGCCGCTGACGACGCTAAGGCCGCTGACGCCGACAAGGCGAAGTGCGTGGGTGAGGGCGATATCGTAAGGGACTTCGATCCCGCGGCAGGCGAAGGTCTCAAGCGCGAGCGCGTGACCTGTGAAGCCCCTCAGCATCTGAGTGCCGAGGCCGTGCCGTATTTGGTCCTGCGCCGTCGTGACGGCGAGGACGAGGACGCGCCGCTCGTGCCGCGTCTGACGTCCGCCTCGCAGATCGAGGCCTATTCCACCTGCCCGCTGTGCTGGTTCGTGTCGTATCGCGTCAAGCCCCAGTCCATCGATGCGGGCTTTGGCAACATGGAGAAGGGCAACTTTGTCCATGACGTGCTGGAGCACTTGCATGCGCGTCTTCCGCAGGAGGGCATGGAGCGCGTGACGCCCATGAATCTGCCGCGCGCGAAGGAGCTGCTGCACGAGGTCTTTGCCGAGACCCTGGCCGAGCACGCCGGCAAGCGCGGTACCGAGGGCCCGCTGGTGCCGCTCTCCCCGGTGGAGGAGCGTCAGGTGGCCGAGATTCTGCCGCAGTTGGAAGGCGTGCTCGCCTACGAGTCCGAGGCGCTCGCGCCCTTCGCGCCGCGCTATCTGGAGTTTGCGTTCAACGAGCTCCAGGTCGAGTATGCCGGTTGGCCGCTCGGCGGGCGCATCGACCGCGTGGATGTGGATGCCGAGAATCGCGCCGTGGTAATCGACTACAAGCATCGTTCGGGTGTCGAGGAGTTTAAGCTCGCCGACCCCACGGTGCGCGACGAGGAGTCGGGCGAGGCTCCCATCGACGACCCGCGCTGGCTGCCGCCCCATACCCAGACACTCATCTACGCGCAGGCCATGCGTCGGGCGCTGGGCCTAGATACCCGCGCAGCGCTCTACTTTTCCACCAAGGGCGGCAAGCCCGCGCTGCGCGGCGCCGCAAGTGCCGAGCTGCTCGAGGAAGAGCGCGGCGACGGTCGCATCCCGGGCCTTAAGAAGGGCTTTCCCGGCGAGGGCGGCAACATGGACTTCGATGCGCTGCTCGACCGCGTGGAGACCGGCATTGCCGAGCGCCTGCGCGAGCTCGAGGCGGGCGACGTCGCCGCTGTCGATCCGACATCGGCGCAGGCCGCGCATGCGCGCTGCTCGTATAACCACGAAGGAACGTTTGTAAGGAGGGACGTGTAGACCATGGATCTTTCGACTTTGATGCCGCAACAGCTGCAAGTCGTCAAAACGCTCGACCGCCCGCTGTTTGTCTCGGCGGGTGCCGGCTCGGGCAAGACCTTTACCCTCACGCGCCGCATTGTCTATGCGCTCTCGCCCGAATCCGGTCCGTTTGTCGAGCATCTGGACCAGGTGCTCGCCATTACCTTTACCAAAGATGCCGCGGCCGAGATCCGTGACCGCGTGCGCCGCGCGCTCATCGACGAGGGTATGGACGAGGAAGCCCTGACCGTCGACGATGCGTGGATTTCGACCATTCACGGCATGTGCTCGCGTATCCTGCGCGCACACGCGTTGGAGCTGGGTATCGATCCCGAGTTCACGGTGCTCACCGATACCGACGAGCTTATGGACCAGGCTGTTGAGCATGTGCTGGCCCGCGCGACGGCGCCCGATGCCGCCCCCGAGCTCGCGGCATCGCTCAAGGCCCTCTACGCCTGGTATCCCATGGCGGGCGAGGGCGGTCCCTTTGGCGCCGGCACGACCATCAAGGGTCTGGTGCGCGACCTGCTGGAGCTCTCGAGCCAGCTGCCGGGCGGTATGGACGACGTGCGCGTGGCGCGCGGCCAGGCCGACACCTCGGCCCTTGCCGATGCCTATCGATCGGCGTTGGGCGCAAGCAAGGCCGCGACCGAAAAAGCGCAGACGGCGCTCGATGCCATCGACGCGTTCGAGGCGAGCGGCAAGACCATGGCCGATGCGGCGCGACTCATGATGTCGTGCACCATGCCGCGCGCGAGCAAGGCATTCCCTAAGGAGCAGGTGGAGCTACTCAAGGCAGAGGCCGCCGATGCGTTTATCAATATCGTGCTGGCCTGCGGCGGTCCCGCGCTCGAGGCGCTGGTGGGGCTTGCCCGTGCTGTAGAGGCTGAGTACCGCGCGCTCAAGGCCGGCCAGTCTGCCCTCGACAACAACGATCTGCTGCGCATGGCCTACGAGGCCCTGCGCGATTACCCGGCCATCCGAGCGGCATACGAGGGTCGCTTTAAGATGGTCATGATCGATGAGTTCCAGGATACCGATCAGATGCAGGTCGACCTGATCCGTTACCTGACGGGTGCGGGGGAGCGCGCGTTGTGTACCGTAGGCGATGCACAGCAGTCGATCTACCGCTTCCGCGGGGCGGAGGTCGAGGTGTTCCGTCGCCAGGAGCGCAAGGTGGGCTCGTCTGCCGCGCCCGAGGCGACTGCCGCGGCCGACGCCCCTGCTGGCGAGCTCGTTAAGCTCGTGCGCAACTTCCGCAGCCACGACGAGGTGCTACGCTATGTGGCTCGCGTCTTCGACGGCGACGACGGCGGCCTGATGCAGGGCTTTTTGGATCTTGAGGCGAGCGACGGCCGCAAGGACACGCTGGTGGCAGACGCCTCGCGTCGTCAGGCCCTCTTTGTTGCCGGCGGCAGTACGCAGGAGCGCACACAGGCCAAGGCCCGCGCGATCGCAGAGCGGTTCCGCGCGCTTGCCGATGCCGGTCAGCCCCAGGGCGGCATGGTGCTGCTGCTGGGCCGCATGACCAACGCCGACGTCTATGCCCAGGCTTTCCGCGACCAAGGACTCGACTGCGTGATCGCGGGTGGCTCGGTCTTTGCCCAGGCAGCCGAGGTGCAGACGGTGCGCGCCCTAGTCTGCGCGCTCGCCAATCCGGCCGATACGGCGCAGGGCCTTATGCCGCTGCTGGCCTCGCCGATGTTTGCGCTCGGCGCCCAGGAGTTCCTGGCGCTGGCGACCAAGCTGGACGACCAGACGGGGGAGACCTCGCGCCGCAACATCGACGCGGGCATCATGAGCGATTCCGATGTGCCGGGCTTGCAGAGCCTGCCGCTCGTGACGCGCGCCCGCGAGGTGCTATGCTATGCGCTTCGTCGTGTGGGCCGCGATTCGTTCGCGGCGATCGCGCGCGACGTGGTCAACGCCTCCGGCTGGTTTGTGCGTCTGGCACAGCGTGGTCCCGAGGGCAAGGCCATTGCCGCCAACGTGCTCAAGGCGCTCGACGCCGTGGCCGAGGCAGAGGCCGAGCTCGGCAACTCGCCGCGCTCCATTGCGCTCGCCTTCGACCGCTTCTTGGCGGGCAAGGAGGCCCCGGGCGCGCTCAACGAGGAGGGCGACGGCGCGGTACGCATCATGACGGTGCATGCGTCCAAGGGTCTGGAGTATCCGGTCGTAGCGGTTGCCGAGTGTTTTGGCGTTCGTAAGTCCTCGGGTGCGGCACAGATGGGTCGCGTCGAGGGCGGAGCGCAGATCGTGGCGCTGCCGGCACGCTTCGACGGCGTTAAGCTCGCCGACGGAACCTTTGTGAAGGGCGACGACGTCAAAAAGCAGTTTGAGCATGCGTTTAAGGGCAAGGGCACGTCGTTGTGGCTGCCGCCAGAGCTCATGGAGGACGTCTGTGCGACGGGCTCTCCCGCCGAGGCATTTGCCCGCCTGCGCGACGACGACCTGCAGCTTTCGCTCGAGGAGCGGGCCCGCTTGCTCTATGTTGCCATGACGCGTGCGCGCGAGCTGGTCATTCTGGCGATGGATGCCGGCGTGAGCCGTGGCAAGCTGTGCGCGCCGACCTTCGACGTCGAGACCGATCTGACCTACGACGTGCTGCGTCGTATTCTGCCGACGGACGGCCTGGACATGCCGCAGCTCGATGCCGACCGTTTGGTGTTCGACAACTCCCAGCCGGGCGACTACGAGCTCATCTCGCTGGCTGACTTTGCTTTTGGCGAGCAGTCGTTTGAGGCCAATGCTTCGCTTGATGCCGAAGGCAGGCTTGTCCGCGGCGATGCGGAGCCGGAGGGTGCCGGTGCGGATGCCCGCGCCGCCGTTCCCGGTCCTGCCGACCCCGAGCCCGATGCGTTTGAGCTCGTGTATCCCCAGGCGGTGGGCGTGCGCATGGGCACCTGCCCGTATCCGGCGCGCGATTCGTACAGCTACTCGTCAATTGCCGCGGCGCTGCATGCCGAGTCCGAGGACCGTGCCGCCGAGGCACACGTGCCCATGGACGAGGCCGGCGATGATGCGGAGTCGGATGGTTCCGAGATGACGGATGCGGACGTGGCTGCTGTCGAGCCCGCCGGCAACCCCATGGCGCTGGGCTCGGCGTTCCATGCCGCCTGCCAGTGGCTGATCGAGATGGGTGCCGATGAGCTGCCCGCCGCGCGTGCCGATGCGCTGGCGCGTCTGTGGCGCCTGACGCCGGAGCAGCGCGAGCGCTTCGACGTTGCCCTGGACCGCTGGCTCAAGTCGGCGGTCCGTGCCGAGCTGCTTGCCTGGCCGTGCGTTCGCGCCGAGGTGCCGTTCTTTTCGCTGGGCTGCGAGGACAAGGACATTGCCCGCTACGGTGCATATGCCGAGGGCGCCATCGATGCACTGGCGACCGACCCGGCCGATCCGCCACGCGCACTGGCCATCGACTACAAGACGGGTGGCACGCCGGATGAGACACCCGACCAGCTGTTCGAGAAGCACGCCCTGCAGGCGCGCGTCTATTCGGATGTTCTGCACAAGGCGGGCTTTAAGACGGTGACGGTCAAGTTCGTCCGCGTGGAGCAGTCCGATCCCTCCAACCCCGCCGAGTCCCAGGTGGTCACCTACAACCTCTAGCTCACCAGGGCCGTCCGCACGCCCAGTCTCCCCATAACTTGCGGTGAAATAGTTCCTGTTTTACGGCCCAGCTGGCTCCATCAGGAACTATTTCACCGCAACTCAGAATCAGTCGGGGGTGCGGATTACGCGGATGAAGTTGCCAATCAAGGGTGCGGATTACGCAAATTTACACTTGACGTTCATCTCGGGTGGGCCTATAAATACATGTGATGGGTTGTTATCCCTTTGGGGAGCATGGCCATCCGGATTCCGTTCGTTATTCAATTGCACATATATTCGGGTGTCACTTTAGGGCATGACCGTAGGCAAGTAGGGTGCTGCTTTCTGCCGAGGTCATGCCCTTTTTGTTCAGCTCCGAATGAGTGCCCTATCATCAAGAGAGGAGGTGCATCGATATGCTGGCGATCAGAAAGCTCAACAATAACGCCGTGATTTGTCGAGATAGTCGCGGTCGCGAGGTCGTGGCGCTCGGCAAGGGTGTCGGCTTCGGTGGTGACTTCCCCCGGGAGCTCGCGATGGACCATATCGAGCGCACGTTCTATAGCATCGATGCCGAGGGGCAGCGTATCATGCAGGATCTTCCTGCCGATGTGGTGCTGTTTACGGCAAAGATCATGGATATTGTAGAGAACGAGCTGCCTTACGAACTCAGTCCCAACGCCGTGCTCATCATGGCCGACCATATCGCCTTTGCGATTGCGCGGCAGAGGAAGGGCATTCGTTTTGATATGCCCCTTACCTATGATGTGCAGCAGCTTTATCCGCTGGAATACAAAATCGGCCGCTACATTACCGCGCGCGTGCGGCAGGAGTTGGGCGTCGAGCTGCCGCGCGAAGAGGTGGCAAGCATCGCCATGAATTTGGTCAATGCAAAGACTGGGGCAGAGGTTACTGTGGCAAGCGATCGCGCCCAATCGTTTGAGCGCCTGCTCAACGATGTCACTGATATCGTCGAGTACGATTTCCGTACCATCATCGATCGGGAGTCTTTTGAGTTCTCACGGTTTGCGACACACGTGCAGTATCTGTTCAAGCGTATCAAGGGTAACGATAGCCTCAGCAGCGCCAATTTGCCGCTTTATGCGAATTCGCGCGAGGAGTTTCCCGAGCTTGCGCAATGCATCGACCACATCTGTACCTATATGAAGCGGGAATGGCATACGGAGCTCACCGACGAGGAGAAGCTTTACTTCATGCTCCATGTCAACCGTATCTGTACGAAGGCGGAATCCGGCACAGCCGGACGCTGACAACCCAGGCCAGAAGGATTGTAACCTGTGTTAGGGCAGGGCATGACCTCCGAAAGTACGAGAACCATCTCGTGCCACGACGATTCGTGGCGTAAAAGGAGGAATGATGACTAACTATCAAAAACTCGCCCAAAGAATCATCGAAGAGGTGGGCGGCAAGGCGAATGTTTCAAGCGCGACGCATTGCATGACGCGTCTGCGCCTCGTTCTTAAGGACGAGGGGCTTGCAGATGACGCCAAGCTCAATGCGATTCCCGAAGTGATTAGCGTGGTGCACGCTGGCGGCCAGGTGCAGCTCGTAATCGGGCCGACCGTCGACAAGGTCTACGACGCGGTATGCAGGGAAGGCGGCTTTGAAGTCCAGACGGCGATTGATGAAGATCTGGACGCAGCAGAGAGGCTTCCCTGGAAGGAGCGGTTCGCTCCGAAGCGCATCGGCAATCTGATTCTCGATGCGGTGAGCGGCTCTATCGCTCCCATTCTGCCCGTGTTCTGCATCGCGGGTATCTTCCGCATGTTCACCATTTTGCTTGGTCCGGAAGGCGCGGGCCTTCTAGCCGCGGAGGGCAGCATGTACCGGCTCTTCACCTTGGTGGGAGACGCGGCATATTACTTCCTGCCGATCTTCGGTGCCTATGCGGCGGCCAAGAAGTTCCAGACGAGTCCTGTGCTCGCGCTCATGACGGCTGCTATTATGATTCATCCGAGCATGCTCGCTATCGTCGAGGAGGGCGCTCCGTTCGACGTCTACGGCATCCCCATGACGCTGGTGAATTACACACAGTCGGTGCTTCCCATCATCCTCATCGTGTGGATTCAGTCCTACGTAGAGGGGCTTATCAAGAAGCATTGCCCTGACATGCTGCGCATCCTCGTGATTCCAGTGGGGACCATGCTCATCATGCTGCCGCTTGCACTCTGCGTCTTCGGCCCCGCCGTCTCCTTCATTATGGGCATCATCGCCGATATCATCATCTGGCTCGGCGCGAACGCCGGTCCGCTGTGCGGTCTGGTGGTCGGTGCGACGTGGAACCTCGTGATCGCTACCGGCATGCATGTGCCGATTCTCACCGCTATGATGCCCGGCTGGCTTGAGGTGGGCTATGACGCCGTGTGCACTCCGGGTACGACGGTGGTTGTTTACGTGACGCTTGCGGTCGCGCTCGCCTACGGCATCCGTGCAAAGGGCAAGGCTAACCGTCAGCTCGGTTGGACTACCTTCGCTACCTATGCGCTCGGCCGCGTATCCGAGCCCATCATTTACGGCATCCTCTTGCGCGATAAGAAGGCGCTCGCTTGGTCGATGATCGGCGGCGCGGCCGGCGGCCTTGCATGCGGTCTGCTCAACGCGCGCATCTTCGTCTTCTCGGGAGTCGGCTTCCCGTGGATGAACGTCATCAAGTTCAGCCAGGACATCATTCCGGGCGCCATCAGCTGCGCGATTGGCTTTGCGGTGACATTCGCCCTCTGCATGGTCTTTGGCTTCGACAATCGCGAATCGGGCGAGAAGGAAGCCGAGGAGGCCCTTGAGGCTTAAGCGCTGCATCTAGAAGGGTGCCTTAGCGCAACGAGTCTCTTCTCGGAACTGGGGCCCCATGAACCCGGACGGGCACCGCTGCATGGTGGTGTCCGTTCGCACTAAAAGCAAGATAAGGAGGACTCCCATGCCATTGCGTTCTGATTTCCTCTGGGGCGGCGCGCTTTCCGCCAACCAGTGTGAGGGTGCCTGGGACGAGGGCGGGCGGGGGCTCGCCAACGCGGATCTTCTGCCGTACGGGCGGGACCGTCTCGCCGTCATCAGGGGTGACGACGTTCCGCTCGAGCCGCTGTCCGACCATTACTACCCGGCCCAACAGGCCATCGATTTCTATCATCATTACCGCGAGGACATCGCGCTCTTCGGCGAGATGGGCTTCAAGGCTCTGCGCCTCTCCATCGCATGGAGCCGTATATTCCCCAACGGGGATGACTCCGAACCCAACGAGCAGGGCCTCGCGTTCTATGAGGATGTGTTTCGCACCTGCCTCGAACAGGGCATCGAGCCGGTGGTGACGCTCAACCACTATGACGTGCCCATGCATCTTGTTACGGCATACGGCGGTTGGCGCAACCGCGCTCTCGTGGGCATGTTTGAGCGCTTCGCTCGCACTGTGTTCGCACGTTACCGCAATCAAGTGCGCTCTTGGCTCACGTTCAACGAGATCAACATCATGACCTCTGCGTGCTTCATGGCGGCAGGCATCGTGTTTGATGAGGGGGAGGACCGCTACGTCTCCGTTCATAACGCGGTGCATCACGTGCTCGTGGCGAGTGCTTGCGCGGTGCGCGCCTGCCATGAGATCATCCCTGGTGCGCAAATCGGCTGCATGCTCAATGCGGGTATTTTCTATCCTGCTACCTGCAACCCTGCCGACGTTAAAACGGCTCAGGACGAGAATCGCAAGCACTACATGTTCACCGACGTGCAGGTGCGCGGCCACTATCCGTGCTACATGCTCACGGAGTATGAGCGTCAAGGGTTCGCGATTCCTTGGGCGGAGGGCGATGAGGAGGTCCTTGCGCAGAATCCGGTGGACTTCGTGGGCTTCTCTTACTACTCGACGCGCGTGGCGCAGGCAAACACCGAGGGGCAGTTCGACTCCAATCTACTCAAGAGTGCCCCCAACCCTTACCTCAAGATGGAGCCATGGGGCAGATTCATCGATCCCGCAGGGCTGCGCATCACCATGAACGACATATACGACCGGTACGAAAAGCCGCTCTTTATCGTGGAGAACGGTCTCGGAGCCCCGGATGAGCCGGATCAGAACGGCTTTGTGGATGATGGATACCGTATCGATTACCTGCGCGAGCACATCCAGGCTATGAAGGACGCCGTCGAAATCGACGGGGTGGACCTCCTGGGCTACACGTGCTGGGGACCGATCGATCTGGTTTCGGTCGCAACGGGCCAGATGCGCAAGCGCTACGGTTTCATTTATGTCGACCTCGATGACGAAGGACACGGCACACGTCGGCGCAGCAAGAAAAGATCGTTCGAGTGGTATCGCAAGGTAATTGCCTCAAACGGCGAGGACCTGAGCTGAGCTTTCCTCAGGGGCCGGACCGCGACATGGGGTCGCGGTCCGGCCCCTTTGCGACGAATGAAGCAATCAGGTCAAAGCAGCTAAAAAAGACACGTCCCAAAAAGACTGCCCGTGTGGGTTTGGCTAGGTTCGGGCGCTGTCCGTGCCGTGGGGTAAAATCGTTCAGTCAGAACACGAACCCGCATCGGAGCTCATCACATGGCATTCGTCCATCTGCACAATCACACTGTTTTCTCCATGCTCGACGGCGCAACCCGTATCCAGGATATGGTCAACCGTGCCGTTGAGCTTGGCATGCCTGCCGTGGCCATTACCGATCACGGCTACATGTATGGCGTGCCCGACTTGGCGCTGGCCTGCGACGCCGTTAACCACAACACGCCCGAGTACAAAACCTGGAGCCACGACAAGGCCTTCTTGGAAAAGGACCGCCGCGACGAGCTGGTGGAGCCCGACCCCGAGGAAAACCCGCGCGAGCATGCCCAGTACGTTAAGGACATGGCTATGTGGGACGAGAAGGGCAATATCGACGAGCTCAAGCCGCCCCTGGTCATCAAGCCCATCTTTGGCTGCGAGGTCTACTTTACGCCGGACGAGACCCTTGCCCGCGACCACAAGCCCGAGCTCTACCACATGATCCTTCTGGCCAAGGACCAGGAGGGCTACGTCAACCTGATGCAGACGGTCTCCGAGGCCGCCGTGCAGGGCTTTTACTACAAGCCGCGCGTGACGCTCGACAACCTGCGCCGCCACGCCAAGGGCATGATCTGCACCAGCGCCTGCATCGCGGGCATCATTCCCAAGTACATCGACCGCGGTGACATGGAGGGCGCCATCAAGTGGGCCGAGACCTTCCGTGACACCTTCGAGCCCGGCGACTTCTACATCGAGATCCAGGAACACGGCATCACCACCGACAACGGCCTGACCGACGAGCAGATGGACCGTACGCTCATCGACATCGCCAAACAGGTGGGCGTCAAGGTCATTGCCACCAACGATTTCCACTACCTGCGCCGCGAGGACGCTCCCGTGCAGGATGTCATCATGTGCATTGGCATGAACGCCAAGGTCGACGACCCCAACCGCATGCGCATGACTGGCTCGGAGTTTTATATGAAGACCGAGGAGGAGATGCGGGCGATGTTCCCGTATTGCCCCGAGGCCTGCGACAACACGCTCGAGATTGCCGACAAGTGCTACGTTGAGCTGGACTGGGACTCCATCATCCTGCCGCGCTTCCCGTTGCTCGATCCCGGCGAGACGCACGAGAGCCAGTTCCGCCGCGAGTGCGAGAAGGGCCTGCGCCAGCACTACGGTGACGACTGGGCCACGCGCGAGATCGGTGGCGTCAACATCAAAGAGCGCTTTGAGTACGAATACAAGGTCATCTGCGACAAGGGCTTTGCCGCCTACTTTTTGATCGTCGCCGAGTACGTGCAATGGGCCAAGGACAACGGCATCGGCGTCGGCCCCGGCCGAGGCTCGGCCGCCGGCGCTATCGTCGCCTACGCCATGAACATCACCGCGTTCGACCCGCTCGAGAACGGCCTGATGTTCGAGAGGTTCCTGTCCCCGCAGCGTACCGAGATGCCCGATATCGATATGGACTTCGACGATGAGCGGCGCCTCGAGGTCGTGGAGCACGTTCGCCAGCTCTACGGCCCCGAGAAAGTCACCCACGTCATCACCTACTCGACCATTAAGGCCAAGCAGGCCATCAACGACGCCGCTCGCGTCCTGGACTACCCGGTCTACATGGGCCAGCGTCTGTCCAAGATGGTCTCGAGCGACCCCAAGGTCAAGCTCAAGCAGGTGCTCGAAAAGCAACCCGGCAAAGAGGACCTGTTTAACCCCGATTTTGCCGAGGCATATAAAAAGGACGACGACGCCCGCCGCATCATCGACACGGCGCTCTCAATCGAGGGCCTCACCCGTGGCGAGGGCGTGCACGCGTGCGCCGTTCTGATCTGCCGCGACCCCGTCAACGAGCACGTGCCCACCAAGCTCGACACCAAGGGCGGCGTCGAGATTACCCAGTACGAGGGCCATACCGTTGCCGACATGGGCCTGCTCAAGATGGACTTCTTGGGCCTGCGCACGCTGACTGTTATCTCCAAGGCAAAGGCAAACATCAAGAAGAACTTCGGCATCGACATCAAAGAGGAAGAGATTCCCTTTGACGACCCCGAGATCTTTAAGCTCATGGGTTCCGGCCACACCGCCGGCGTCTTTCAGGTCGAGTCCGCCGGCATGACGGCCACGATCAAGAACATGAAGCCCACCGAGTACAAGCACGTCGTGGCATTGATCGCTCTGTACCGCCCGGGCCCGCTGGGCGCCGGCATGGTCTCGTCCTACATCAACCGTATGAACGGCAAGGAACCGGCGGTTTCCTACGACGACCGCCTGGACGACATCCTGGGCGAAACCTACGGCACCATGGTCTACCAGGAGCAGGTTATGCTCATCTCCGTCGAGATGTGCGGCTTCTCCAAGGGCGAATCGGACTCGCGTATCCGTAAACCCGTGGCTAAGAAAAAGATCAAGCTGCTCACGTCGACGGTGCTGCACTGGGAGGATGGCTCGGACGAGACCACCTACGACCACTGGATGAACGGCGCTATCAAGAACAACTACACGCGCGAGGTCGCCCAGAAGATTTGGGACGATGTTCTCGAGTTCGCATCTTACGCCTTTAACAAGTCGCACTCCGCCGGCTACGCCATCCTGGTTATGCAGACGGCGTGGCTCAAGGCGCACTATCCGCACGAGTACATGGCGGCCGTTCTGACGTCCTACACGGGCAAGACCGACAAGATCGTTCATTACGTCTCGGCGTGCCGTCACGACGGCATCCCCGTGCTTTCGCCAGATGTCAATGAGTCCGGTACCGAGTTCACGGCTACCAAGGAGGGCGTGCGCTTTGGTCTGGCCGGCATCCGCGGCGTGGGCACCGGCGTGGCGCAGGCGATTATCGCCGAGCGCGAGGCGGGCGGTCCGTTTAAGACGCTGCACGATTTTGTCGAGCGCGTGGACTCGAGCCAGGCCAACCGCCGCGTGATCGAATCGCTCATCAAGGCAGGCGCCTTCGACTCCACGGGGTATCCGCGTCGCCAGATGATGCACTTTGTGGACAAGAACAACCCCGAGAACATCATCGATGCCGCGGTAAAGCGCCAGAAGGATCGCGCGAGCGGCCAGACGTCGTTCTTCGATATGTTTGGCGACGTTGAGGGCTCGGGCTTTGAGGTGAGCGTGCCCGATCCGGATGGCCAGGAATGGGACCGTCACCTTAAGTTGAGTCAGGAGAAGGAGGTTCTGGGCATCTATGTCTCGGACCACCCGCTGCGCCCGTTTGAGTATGCACTAGCCAAGGCGCGTGACTTCTCGTTCTCGCAGATCGACACCGGCTACGAAGTTCAGAATCCTACGGGCGGCACCATCAACCAGGAAATTCCCGAGGGCAAGGCGCTGTGGTGGGCCGGCATGGTCTCGAGCGTGTCCAAGCGCGTGACCAAAAACGGTGACCCCATGGGCATCGTGCAGCTCGAGGACATGGAAGGCGAGGCCACCGTCGTCGTGTTCCCCAAGACCTACAAGGAGGCCGAGGGGTACCTGTACGGCGAGGTCGATCCCGAGACCGGCGCGCAGCTGTCCGATGCCTTTGTGCGCATTAAGGGCAAGCTCGAGCGCTCGGACCGCGGCGACCAGATCATCGCGCAGGAGATCGTGCCGCTCGAGCTCAACGAGGAGAACAACAAGCCCAAGGTGTTTGAGGTCATGGTGCCCAACAGCCGCTTTAGCCAGGGCAATATGGCGCGCCTGGCCACGGTGCTCACCGCTAACCCGGGCGGCGACCGCGTGGAGATCTTTATCGAGCAGGTGGACGGGCGCGTGCTGCGTGCCGAGGTACCTGCCAAGGTCAACGCGCGTTCGATTCCGCTGCTGGCCGAGGCCAAGGCCATTGTGGGTAACCAGGGCCGCGTGACGGTGATCTAAGCTACCCCGGGTGAGATTGGAGGAAGTGATGGCGCAGGGGACGTTTGTGCAGGCGCTTCGCAAAGAGGCGGCGTTGAGCGGCACCTTTATGAAGGGCCGCTCGCTCATGCTCAACGGCGCCGTGCTGTCGATTGAGGACAGCGGCTCGCGCTTCTCCAAAAACGTGACGGTTGAGGGCTCGGTGCGCGGCTCGCGCGGCGACCTGTACAAGACGCACGTGGCGCTCGATATGGACGAGCACGAGGTTATCGACTACGACTGCGACTGCCCCGCCGCATACCGCTATCCCGGTATGTGCAAGCACGCCATCGCCACAGCGCTGGCGTACCTGGACACCAGCGGCATTGAGCCTGTTGAGGGGCTGCGCACGCCGGTTCGCACGTTTACGGCGCAGCCGAAACAGCCCGCACGCGCCGCGTCCGCCGCGCCGGCCGTCAACCCCAACTTTCCCTTCCCGGCGCCCGTCCCCACGAGCCCGAGCCTTGTGGCGGCGCTTTCCGATCTTTCGGACGCGCGCATGGATGAGCTGGCGAGCATGCGCCGCAAACTTGCCGGTGCCGTTGATCCCGACGCCCCCAAAGCGGCGTTGGAGCCCTCGTTGGTGCCGTACTACAATCCGCTGTTCGCTGACCGCTTTAGCTGGGCGCTCGAGTTCCGCATTCGCTGTGGATCGGTCTCCTACGTGGTCAAGGACATCGACGGCATGGCCGATGCCTACGTGCGCGGCGGCACGTTCTCCTATGGCAAGAAGCTCACGTTTGTCCATTCACCTGAGGCCTTTGACGAAACATCGACAAAGCTGCTCAACCTTGTTGTGACGACAGTTGCCTATCTCGATGACATCACAAGCTCGCGTTCGGCGTCGTACGACTTTGCCCGCAGCGGTTTTGTTGCCGAGCGTCAGTTGCCGCTGTCCGAGCATAGCATCGTATATGTGCTGGACCTGCTGCGCGGCCAGACCATCTCTTTTGA
>CATWID010000025.1 GCA_958350755.1 uncultured Collinsella sp. | reverse complement strand
AACTGCGGGAATGGCCTATTTGCTCAATGTGTTCGGCTGAGATCGGAAATCAACCGGGGATATTTTGACTACCTTTCGAGCAGGCAATCATCTCGATGATTTTTTAATCCCCGTCCCAGAAAAATCATCGGCGAGCGCACTACTTTGCGCTGGTGAGGACGCCGGTAGTGTCGAAGGCCGGGGTGAAGCTCTCGTCTACCGCGCCGCCTTCTTGCCAGAACATCGTCGTAAAGCCTAGGTCGTCGGCATGGTCGAGCACCTGCTCATACTCCTCGCGCGTCACGGCGCGTGCCAGGTCGCCGCCCTGCTCGCGCATGAGCGCATTGGGCGTGTACTGGTTCATGACCGAGATCGGCACGTCGCCCACCGTCTGCCACACCAGGTCCAGCACGCGGCACGAGTCATCCGCATGCCCCGGCAGCACCAGGTGGCGCACGATGATGCCGCGCTTCATGAGCCCGTCCTCGTCCACCAGCTCTCCCCCGCGGCGCTCGATCTCGCACGCCATCTGTGCCAGGCCCGACACGGCCACGCGCGGGTAATCCTTAATATGAGAAAGCGACTGCGCAAGCCCGGCATCGGCATATTTAAAGTCCGTAAGCCACACGTCGACCAGGTCGCCCAGCGCCGCCACGGCACTCGCGCGCTCGTAACCACTCGTGTTGTAGACAATTGGGATGACCAACCCGCGCGTCCGTGCCGCGGCAATCGCGGCAGGCAACAGGTGCGCATAGTGCGTCGCCGTCACCAGGTTGATGTTATTGGCGCCCTGGTCCTGCAGCTCCAGCATAATCTCGACCAAACGCTCGGGCAAAATCTCAAGACCGAAATTGCCGGTCGAGATCTCGTGGTTCTGGCAGTAGATACATTTAAGCGAGCAGCCGCTAAAGAAGATCGTGCCCGAACCGGCCTCGCCCGAGATAGGCGGCTCCTCCCACATATGAAGCGCCGCGCGGGCCACCCTGAGCGTGTCGTTAGCACCGCATACGCCGCGCACGCCCTCATCGCGCGCCGCACCGCAACGGCGGGGACACAAATGGCAGGCGGGCGAAAAAAGTTCGGTCAACGACGTCGGCATAAAAACATGCTCCAAAACAACGATTCAGCAGCTCAAACGTAAAGGGCCAGGCCGCGTAGACGACTCCGTCCCTAAGGCGCCGTAATCGTCCGACACGATTTTTGTAATGTCAAGACTGGAATCCACAAAGTGCCGCTTTATGATGTAGGTATTCCGCCCCCCGCGGAGCAACTGGGTGAACCGTCGCGTTTATTTAGGGAGCCCACACAGTCGTACCTAGTACAGGTATCCTTCGTTGTTAAGGACGCTGGAACGGTCGATGAGGGCACCCACCTGTTTTAGGTGGGTTCATTTTCGTAACGTGGGGGGTGGTTTTCTTTTGCCGAAAATCACCATTACAGTCCATATGGATTCCCGCCGGCATCCCGACAAGCCATCGACAACATCCCAATATCTGGTAAGCGCGTGATTATCGCTGCGTGCAATTACATGCACCCCCCTTGGTCGAGTATTATGGTTCGGCTATGCCCTTTGCGCATGGCGTTCTTCTGACCTTTTCCTTCGACGCTTGGCGGTTTTTAGATTCATGGCTTCATCCCCGAGCTACATACCGTATCTATGCGTGGCAGCGGCGGCCTTTATCACGACCTTCCTCGCGGTGCCCCTGGTCAAGCGCTTGGCAATTAAGCTCGACGCCGTCGACTATCCTTCTAAGCGCCGCATCAACACCAAGCCCATCCCGCGTTTGGGCGGAACGGCGGTGTTTTTGGGCCTGGTCGTTGCCTGCATTGTGCAAATCCTAGGCACCTGGCACCTAGGCTGGCCACCCGTCCTGGTGCCGCACCCGCGCCTTCACATTAGCTATCCCATGCTGGCGCTCTCCTTTACCGTCATCTTTGCGACCGGCGCTATCGACGACGTCTTCCAACTCAAGCCCAAGCAAAAGCTGGCCGGGCAGGTCCTCGCCGCGCTCATCGCCTGTATCGGCGGCCTGCGGATCGGCGTCATCGTCAACCCGTTTGCCCCCGGCGAAATCATGCTCGGGTGGCTCGCCTACCCCATCACCGTAATCTATCTGGTGGCATTCACCAACATCATTAACCTCATCGACGGCCTCGACGGCTTGGCCACGGGCATCTGCGGCATCGCCTCGTTCACCATGTTTTCGATGGCCGTTCTCTCGGGCCGCATCGACGCCGCCGCGCTCTCCATTGCGCTCTTTGGCGCCTGCCTGGCCTTTTTGCGCTACAACTTCAACCCCGCAAGCATCTTCTTGGGCGACTCGGGGTCGCTGCTTCTGGGCTTTGCACTGGGCTCCATCTCGCTGCTCAACGTGAGCCGCACCGCCGCGCTCACCTCGCTCATCATCCCGCTCATCGTGGCCGGTGTTCCCATCATCGATACGTTTAGTGCCATCGTGCGCCGCAAGCGCGCCCACATTAGCATTGGGCAGGCCGACAAGGGCCACATCCACCACCGCCTCATTCAAGAGGGCTACAACCAAAAGCAGGCCGTACTGCTCATCTACGCCTGGTGCATTATGCTTTCGGCCGGCGCCGCCGCCATCAATCAGGTCGAGGTCCCCATGCGCGTGCTCATCTTTACCGTGCTCGCCATTGGCTCGGCGGCCTTCGCCAAGCACCTGCACCTGTTTGAGCCCGTGCTGCGCCACCATTACAACAAGCGTACGCACGAGGACGAGCTGGTAACCCCCGATGATCCCGCCTTTAAACAGGAAGAGCAGGCAGCCGAGGAACGTAAGGAAGAGCGCCACCACAAGCTCTAGGGTAAGCTGCCGAGAACGCGCCCCGGCGTCGCCGGCCATGCGCAGCCCCGCGCCTGGGAACGCCGCGCGAGCCGCCCCTCTCCCGCCCCTCGCCTGCTTACGCCCCGACCCTTCAATAAACGCGTTATCATCTTGACCCATGAACATACGTTAGGAGCAATCATGCCAAACGAGAACAGCTACGAAGTCGCGCTGCAAAAGAGCAACGCCATTCGCGAGGGCCTGGCCAAGACGCCCGAGAAGTTCACCATGCTTACCGGCGACCGCCCCACCGGCCGTCTGCACCTGGGCCACTACTTTGGCACCCTCAAGGGCCGCGTTGAGCTGCAGAACATGGGCGCCAAGACCAACGTGCTCATCGCCGACTACCAGGTCATCACTGACCGCGACACGACCGAGCACATCCAGGACAACGTGTACAACATGGTCATGGACTACCTTGCCTGCGGCATCGACCCCGACAAGACCATGATCTACGCGCACTCCGCCGTGCCCGCCGCCAACCAGCTCATGCTGCCGTTCCTGTCGCTGGTGTCCGAGGCCGAGCTGGCGCGCAACCCCACGGTCAAGGCCGAGATGGAGGCCTCGGGCCACGAGCTCACCGGCCTTCTGCTCACCTACCCGGTGCACCAGGCCTGCGACATCCTGTTCTGCAAGGGCAATGTGGTGCCCGTCGGTCGCGACCAGCTGCCGCACATCGAGCTCACCCGCACCATCGCCCGCCGCTTTAACAACCGCTACGGCAAGGTGTTCCCCGAGGTCGACGCACTGCTGTCCGAGACTCCGCTGCTGCCGGGCCTGGACGGTCGCAAGATGAGCAAGAGCTACGGTAACGCCATCAACATCTCGATGACCGCCGAGGAGACGGCCAAGCGCATCAAGAAGAGCCAGACCGACTCCGAGCGCATGATCACGTTCGATCCCGAGAACCGCCCCGGCGTGTCCGGTCTGCTTTCGACCGCCGCCATCTGCACCGGCCGTTCCGAAGTCGAGATTGCCGAGGAGATCGGCATGGGCGGCTCCGGCCAACTCAAGAAGTACGTGACCGAGGCCGTCAACGAGTACTTCGCCCCGATCCGCGAGCGTCGCCAGCGCTACGAGAACGACCTGGATTACGTCAAGGACGTGCTGCACGAGGGCAATCGTCGAGCCAACGAGATCGCCGAGCAGACCCTGGCCGAAGTTCAGGACGCCATGGGCATGGTGTACTAGGCAAAGCGCTTTCGCACAACATAGACGGTGAGATTTGATTTCTCCCCGAAACAGGAACAGGCCCGCTGGCAGTTAGTTGCCAGCGGGCCTGTTCCCGAAGTACACCGTTGAATCGCACAGAGGGGAGGAATGCGAATCAAACTCAACAGGGCAGGCTTTTTCATCGCCTATTGCCTGCTCCGTTGCTGAAAACAATATAGTTCACCGTGGTTTACTTTCTAACGGCAAAATACGCCGTCACACCTTCTCCATAAGTTAACCCCGGTAAACTAAAACCACCACAAGGGGGACAGGCACCTTTGTGGTGGTTTTGGCACGAGCGAGCTGCTAGAGCCCGGCCGGCCAACGGCTGACAGCAAGGTCAACGTGCATGGGATCGGTAAACGCTACGCCCTCCCCCAGCAGGAGCTCGCGCTGAGCGTCGGGGCCGCCAAACGCAAAGCCCTCGCAAATGCGGCCATCGGCAAACACCACACGATGGCAGGGAATCTGACCAGGGCGCGGATTGCTATGCAGGGCATACCCCACGTACCGCGCACTTCGTGGACGACCGGCGAGCAGCGCCACCTGGCCGTACGTGGCGACCATCCCTTCGGGGATCTGCTCGACCACCTCGTACACCCGCTCAAAAAAGCCCTCAGACGCCATTGCTCGCTCCCTTCAACCCAAACCAGCATAAACCACCAAAAAGGGGACAGGCACCTTTGTGGTGGTTTTGACCGGAAAGCTAGTTGGCGGGGCGGAAGAAGGCTACGGCTACGGCGCCGGGGCCCACGTGGGTGCCGATAGTGGCGCCAATGGTGTGGATGGGCAGCTCGCTCTCGGCATGGCCAGCCCACAGCGCCGCACTGTCCTCGATATACTTCTTGAGCACCGCATCCGAAAGGCCCGTATAGCCGAGCGCCAGCGGCATGGAAAAGTCGATGCCGCCCGCCTTTTCGACCTTCTGGTTGAGCAGGTTACGACCGTTCTTGGAACCGCGCGCCTTACCCAGTTGCACGATCAGGCCATCCTCGGCGGCCACAACAGGCTTCACGTTGAGTAGCGTACCCACGGCGCCGGCCGCAGCAGACAAGCGGCCTCCGCGCACCAGGTACTCCAGCGTCTCAAGCAAACCGATGACCACCACGCGGTCGCGAACGGCCTCGACAGCCGCCGCAACCTGAGCCGCGCCCTGGCCCTCGTCCACCAAGCGCAGCGCATACTCGACCAGCACGCGCTCGCCCAGGGTGACGTTGTTGCTATCCACCACATACACGTCGCCGCCCGGCGCCTCGGCAAGTGCGGTGCGAGCACTCTGGTTGGTGCCCGAAAGCTTGGCACCCACGGTAATAATCACCGCCTCGTCGCCGGCCTCACGAACCTCGGCAATCGCCTGCGAAAAGGCGTACGGGTTGACCTGACCGGTCTTGGGCAGCTCATCACGCTCCACGAGCATCTCGTAAAAGCGTTGGTGATCGATGTCGACGCCATCCATGTACACATCGGCGCCAAAGGTGACGGACAGCGGCAGAACACGCAGAGCGGGGTGCTCCGTCGGAGACATATCGCTGGCGGAATCGGTAATAATGCGGACGGACATAGCGAATCCTTTCTTGCGCAGGTCTCGCGCAGGGAATTTTGACAACAATGTCCCGGCGCGGCGTGCGCGCTCAAACGGGACGATGCAGTTGTTGGCTGAAAGATAGTGCCAGCGCGGCTCTAAATCTCGCGCAGGGTGCTGAGGATCGTGCGCAGCGACGCATACATCTGCTCGCGCTGCTCCACGCCCATGGCCTTGCCGGTGGTATCGAGCACATCGCGAATGATGCGATCGGCCTCGCTCATGCTCTCGCCGCCCAGAGCAGTCAGGCGCACCGGAGCACGGTACTTGACGGCCGCATCACCCGAGTCGTCAACCTCGACGTAGCCGCCCTCCTCCAGATGAGCCAGTGTGCGCGAAACGGCGGCACGGGTAACGCCGGCCATGCGGGCGAGGTCGGCGCCAGTCAGGCCGTCCTTGCTGCGCTCAAGATAGTACAGGCACATGACATCGGAGCCCTTAAGGCCGAGCCTTGCGCCTTCGGACGTCTTGATGCGCTGAATCTCCTTGTAGAGGCCGCTGATCAGTCCGACAAAGTCCTCAAAACGTGTCTCGTCGTTCTGCTGCATGGTGACGACCGCCTTTCGCTTACATGATGCTAACGGGTAAACATCTTAGCCGCACAAGGCAACACCCGTACCCAAATATCCGATTTGTTAACCCATCAACATAAAAACCACCACAAAGGGGACAGGCACCTTTGTGGTGGTTTGAACCTCAATAAGTTTTAGGCGTTGCTATAACTCCACGCAAGGATTGTCGCGGGTCACAAGCGTCTTAACGACAACCGTCGCTCCCAAATACCGCTCGAGCAGCTCAGCGAGGCGATCGATCGCAGCCTGGCAATCCCCCATGCGCTCGGGCTCTACGCACTCAATCGCCAGGAACGCATCGGCCGAATCGTCGGACAGCGCCGTGCGAACGCCATCGCGCCAGTTCCAGCAGCGGCACACGGCGCCTGCATCGTCGATATAGGCAAGCTCGCCGGGCAGCGTCGGATCATCCGCCTCCTCGCCAAGTGGCAAGAACGCGTCGCCGCCGTCGGTCACCGTCAGGCGCAGATTGCCCTCAATAGCATGCAAATCCTCACCGCCAACGGGCAGCGCATAAGTCAACGAAATCGTGTTGTAGATATCCACCGCCGGCGTGATGTGGCCGACCGGCTTGCCTTTGAGCACGCGCTTGAGCAGGTTCTCAACTGAGCAACGCGCGCCCTTCTTGGTCTTGAACAGGCGATAGGCCTCGCGCCATGCCTTGACCGGCGCGTTCTCGCTGATGGTATCGCTGGTCAGATGGCGCTCCGCATCGATGTTGGCGCGGTCAAGCAGCGCGGCGATTGCACCCACGTCCTCCTGGGGAATCTGAGCCGCGGGCTTCATGCCCTTTACACCCACGACGCCGATAGCCGCCTGCGGAAACAGCTCCCAAAACGAATCCTCGGCAACGAAACTCTTCATATGTTCTCCCTTCATAGCGGACGCCCGAGTCCAGACGCCTAAACAAAAAGCGCCCTCACAGCGGCCACCTTCAAAGTCCTACGGTGCCGCCACAAGAGCGCTTACGCTGCCCCCATCCGGAGAAGGGGGCGATATGTCAGGCGTATTGTAACCCGAGTCATTCGCGTGAGTAAAACCACCACGAAGGGGACTGTCCCCTTTGTGGTGGTTTTGGGCCTGAGGCGACGCTAGTGGCGGAGTCCCAGCAGTCCGCGGCCGCGATGGCGGGCCTCGGCGGACACCTGGGCGCGCGGGCCGGCGGCTTTGACGGACTCGGGCAGGTGCGAGTACTTCTTCTCGAAGTTCTCCTCGAACATCACCGCCAGGTTGTGCGCGGCCTCGTCGTAGCGCGCGGTGCTCTGCCAGTACTGGCGCGGTACCAGGATGCCGTCGGGCACACCGTGGCACGTAGTGGGAATGTCGACATTAAAGATATCGTCGTGCACGAACTCGCTGTCCTCGATGGTACCGTCGAGGGCGCGGGCCACCAGGGCGCGCGTGTAGGCAAGCTCGATGCGATGGCCCACGCCATAACCGCCGCCAATCCAGCCGGTGTTGACCAGATAGACGCGGGTGCGTCCGTCGGCGATACGCTCGCCGAGCATCTTGGCGTAGACCATGGGATCGAGCGGCATAAACGGCTCTCCGAACAGCGAGGAGAACGTGGGCGTGGGCTCGGTGACGCCGACCTCGGTGCCGGGGATCTTGGCCGTAAAGCCCGTCACAAAATGGTACATGGCGGCATCGGCCGTCAGGCGCGAGATGGGCGGCAGCACGCCAAAGGCATCGCAGGTCAAAAACAGCACGACGCTGGGAGTGGTGCCCATGCCCTTGGTCCACGCGTTGGGAATATGCTCGACGGGATAGGCCACGCGCGTGTTGTGCGTAATCGAAATATCATCGTAGTTGGGCTTGCGGCCCTCGTCGAGCACCACGTTTTCGCAGATGGCGCCAAAGCGAACAGCGTTGAAGATCTCGGGCTCGTGGAACGCATCCAAGCCCTCGCACTTGGCATAGCAGCCGCCCTCGATGTTGAAGATGCCCATGTCGGACCAGCCGTGCTCGTCATCGCCGATCAGCAGGCGCGTGGGGTTGGCCGAAAGCGTGGTCTTGCCGGTGCCCGACAGGCCAAAGAACACCGCGGTCTCGTGCGTGACGGGATCCATGCTGGCCGAGCAATGCATGGGCAGCACGTCGTCCTCGACGGGCAGCAGGTAATTCATGACGCTGAAGATGGACTTTTTGATCTCGCCGGAGTAGCCGGTACCCGCGACCAAAATCACGCGCTCCTGGAAGTTGATGACCACAGCGGCGCTGGAGTTGAGGCCCTTGATGGCAGGATCGCACTGGTAGCCCGGCGCGGCGAGCACGCAGAAGTCCGGCTCGCCGGTGCGCGCGATTTCACGGGCAAGCGGGCGGGCGAGCATCTGCTTAATGAAGAGTGCCTGACTGGCACGCTCGCAGGCGACGAGCAGTCGACGCGTGTGGTTGCGGTCGGCGCCGGCCATGCCGCGGGTGACGAACACATCGCGCTCGTTGAGATAGTCGACGATGCCGGCCTTGATGGTCTCGTAGCTCTCGATCGAAAGCGGGCGGTTGACCGCGCCCCAGGCGATCTTGTCGTGCGCGTCGGGCGTGTCGGCGATAAAGCGGTCGTTGGGCGAACGTCCGGTACGCTCCCCCGTCTCGATCACCAGCGCGCCGTTGGAGGCCATGCGACCTTCGTTGCGGCGGATGGCATGCTCGACAAGCTCGGCTGCCGGCAGGTCAACCAGTAGGCGGGGCTGGTTCTCGGCGGGGTCTTCGACCAGCGTAATGCCAAAGTTGGACAGAACTTCTGCAGGGGTAACACCAGGCATGGGGCCTCCTTTAAAAACGCGGCACGTGGACGCGGCGCGCACTTTACTCACGTAAAGCCCGTTGTACCCGATATGCAAAAACGTTTTTGCGGCAACGGCGAAGCGCCCGCCCAACGGTCAAAAATCGCAGGCAAGCGGCCTAGTCGTTAGAGACACTCTTGAACAGGCAACAACCAAGGAGCGACCCCGGATGCCGGCACTTAGGGACGTTCCCAAAGTGCCGGCACATAAGGAACGTCCCCAAATGCCGTCTACTGAATGGCGCCGCCGAAATTATCGAACAACCTGTTCAAAAACACGAACGAACACCGTCGCGTCTATACTAGAGCGTAGCAATAGAAAGGACTCCGCTTTGAGCATCACGCCCCTCGATAGCATCCGCCGCGCCATCGCCCGCCGCAATGGCGTCGCCGACCCCGCCATAGCGAGCAGCGGCACCGCAAAGGCCCAGGGCGGACGCATCGAGAACGGCCTGTTCCCCGCATCGCACACCGCCGAGGAGCTCGCGCGAATCCAAGAACTAAGCCAACGTAACGCCGGCGGTCCCGACAGCAGCCAGGCCACACGCCGTCGTCGCGAGCGCGATCGCCAACCCGGCCCCATCCACCGCATGGTCAATGCCTGGTGGAACCGCCTGCTCGGAGCCGTCTACGGCGGCGGCTTCTCCACGCAAGAAGCCGAGTACGAAGATCACGCCACCCGTCGCGACTACCTTTGGAATACCCTGGGCACCGCCGTGTGGGGCATGGTGTTTCCGTTGCTCACCATCGTGTCCACACAGCTCGTGGGCGCCGAGGAGGCTGGCAAATTCTCCATCGCCTTTGTCACCGGCACGCTCATCATGATCGCGTGCAACTACGGCGTGCGCAACTTTCAGGTCTCGGACATCGACGAAAAGACCTCCTTCGCCTCCTACCAGCTCAACCGCTGGCTCTGCGGAGCGCTCGCGCTGGCATGCGGCCTGGTGTACAGCAGCGCCCGCGGCTACGATGCGCAGATGGCCACAATCGGCCTGGGCGTCTACCTGTATAAGGTGATCGACGGCATTGCCGACGTGTACGAGGGCCGCCTGCAGCAGGCCGACAAACTCTACCTGGCCGGCATGAGCCAAACGCTACGATCCGTCGGCGTCATCGCGGTCTTTAGCGTGGCACTGTTCCTCACGCGCAGCATGCCCATCGCCGCCATGGCCATGGGCATCGCCGCGATTGCCTCGCTCGTGCTGGTCACCGCCCCGCTCGCCCTGCTCGAAACCGAAAAATCACGCCGCATGAGTCTGCGCGAGGCTGGCCACCTGTTTGTCCAGTGCGCCCCGCTCTTTGGTGCGCTGTTCCTGTTCAACCTTATCGAGAGCATGCCCAAGTTTGTGATGGAGGGCACGCTGGCATACAAATATCAGCTGTACTTTAATGCACTGTTTTTTCCGGCGCAGGCCATTTTGTTGAGCATTGGATTTATCTATAAACCGCAGCTCCTACGTCTGTCGAGCATTTGGGCGAATCCGCGCAAGCGTCGCCGCTTTGATCTGATTATTGTTGCCGTTATGGCACTGATCGTAGTCATTACTGGAGCGTGCGCCGCATTTATGGCAGGCCACGGCATTCCCCTCATGAGCTTTATGTACGGCCTCAACTTTGAGCGCTACCGCACGCTTGCACTGCTAATGGTTGTCGCCGGCGGCGTCACCGCGGCAATCGACTTTATCTATGCCATTATCACGGTGTTGCGCCACGCCGGCGATGTCACCAAGATCTACCTGATCTGCTTCGCCGTAAGCGTGGTGGTGCCGGTGATCCTGATTAAGCTGCTGGGTCTGATGGGCGCTGTGGTGAGCTACCTAGCCATCATGGCCCTACTCCTGGTGCTACTGATTATCGAGTACGCCCACATCCGCCAACGCATCGAACGCGACCGCAACCCATACGGCGCCTAATTAGCTGCCCCCGGTCACCGGAATTTGCGATGGAATCACCCCGGCTGGGGTCTCGTTGCGGACAATATGCATCACGCAAAACTAAGTGAGTAGACTTTTGCCGAATCCCTGACCACACCGGCAAAACACAAGTCAATGACCTGCGGTTTTGTTGAGGCAAATTTGCCGGCTGCTCGGCATTTCCAAAAAAGCCTACTCACTTAGCCAGCGGGCAGCCAAAAAAGAACCGTCGCGACGTCGTTTGACTCCGTTGCGACGGTTTTTCGAGCATTTTCGCGCTGCCGAGGACGCAGACGCTCCTCATTTCTAGCGCTTACCGAGCAAGAAGGCGCTACTCTTCGAAAGTAGTCAAAAAAGCCCCGTCCCAAATTAGCTACCCTTTGCACCGATTATTCGCCCGGGTTGATGTTCGCATAGAACTCGGCCCCGTCATCCAGGCGCAGGATGCCGACGCGGCCGAACTCGGAGCCGGTGGCGGCGGCGCAGTCGATATCGATGCGATCGGGCACGCCGGCGGTATCCTCGCCGCCCAGGCACACAAAACGCCCCCGGCCCGATTCCTCATCGAGCCCCGCCAGGCCATCCACCACGCAATAGCGCCCAAGCGACACCGTGGGCGTGTGGCCGCTCACCACGACCGGGCCCTCGCCCTCGGCAGAAAGCAGTCCCGTCGGCGCATCCCAATAGCCGTGACGAATCCACAGCAGGTCATCGGACGACTGCACCGCGAGCATCTGCTGCAGCAGCTCGCGATCGGCACCCACCGCTCCGACGCCATCGGCACAATCGACGCCATGCTCAAGCAAAAACGCGCGCGCCGCCTTCATCTCGATTCCAGCATGTACCAGCAGATACGGGCGCTCCTCGGTCTCGGCCACCGCGTAGAGCGGCAGCGCGGCCATCCATCGCACGAGCTCCTCGTATGCCTCAAATTCCATGTCGTTGAGCTGCTCGCGCGTCGTCCAGCCACCGTTGATATCCCAGGTCTCGGCATCGAGCGGATCCTGGCCAATGATGGCATCGAGCATGATCTGCTCGTGATTACCCTTGAGCACGCGGGCGTTGGGCAGCGAGCGCACGAGCTTAATAACGCCGACCGGATCGGGCCCGCGATCGATCATGTCGCCCAGCACGTACAGCGTGTCGTCGGACGTCAACGAGATCTTAGACAGGGCCTCGTCAAGCGCACGCACGTGCCCGTGAGCATCAGATGTCACATAGATCGCCATGGTACGCCTCTCCTTGCATTGCGGCCGAAGCCCGGCGCCGCAACTAAAACTTCAAGTTGAACTTAAACGTTACCCATTGTACTCCGTTGCAATAAAGCTGGAAAGGGTTTCCAAGCAGAGGCAAAGACGGCAGCCGTCTATGACGATATCGCGCACGCCCGCAATCCAACCCCATAAACCCACCATCTTTGGGTACAAATAACCGCAGACAACTGACCGTGCCACGCCAACCACCCAGGAGCGGACACCATCCATGAACCAGATCCTTCTCTTTATCGGCCTCGTTATTATTCTGTGCCTGACCATCAAGCCCGTCGGCAAAAAACTCCCCTTCCCCACCCTGCTCATCTTTATCGCGCTCGGCATGCTGTTGGGCGTCAACGGGCCGGCGCACATCGAATTTAGCGACTACGCGCTCACCGAAACCGTCTGCAGCACGGCGCTGCTGTTCATCATGTTCTACGGCGGCTTTAACACCAATATCGACCGTGCCAAACCCGTTGCCGTGCCCGCGGTATTGCTGAGCACGCTCGGCGTCGTCATCACTGCCGGCATTACGGGTGCGTTTGCGCACTTCGTGCTGGGTTTTGACTGGATTGGTGGCCTGCTGTTGGGATCGGTCGTGGCATCCACCGACGCGGCCAGCGTCTTTAGCGTGCTGCGCGAGCACAGCCTGTCGCTGAGGGGCGGCACCGACTCGCTGCTCGAGGTCGAATCGGGCTCCAACGACCCCGTCGCTTACATGCTCACCGCCGTGCTCGCCACACTCGCGGCCGGCGGCGACATTAACATCCCCGTGCTGCTGGCCAAGCAGATCATCCTAGGCGTGGGGTTGGGTCTTGCCATCGGCTGGGCATCCAGCCGCCTGATAGAGCGCGCACGCGCAACGGCCGAGGGCGCGCAGACCATCTTCTTGTTCGCGGTGGCCATCGTGGCCTACGCGCTGCCGAGTTACCTGGGCGGCAATGGCTTTTTGGCCGTGTACCTGGCCGGTATTGTGCTGGGAGCCAGCGACATTACCGGCAAGGTCGAGATGGCGCACTTCTTCGATACCCTCACCGAAATGGCCGAGATGACCATCTTCTTCTTGCTGGGCCTGCTCGTGACGCCCGCACGCCTGCCGCAAATGCTGCTACCGGGTCTGGCGCTCATGGCGTTTATGCTCTTCGTGAGCCGCCCCATCGCCGTTGGCGTGCTGCTGGCGCCCTTTAAGACGAACCCTCGCCAGGTAGCGCTCATAAGCTGGGCGGGTCTGCGCGGCGCGGCTTCGGTCGTATTTAGCCTCTTTGCCGTGGTGACCGGTATTCCCGGCGGTCACGACCTATTTGACCTGGTGTTTGTGATTGCTGTGTCGAGCATTGTGGTGCAGGGCTCGCTGCTGCCGGCGGTGGCAAAGAAGCTCGACATGATCGACGCGGAAGGCGATGTGCGCCGCACCTTTAACGATTACCGCGACGAGGACGGTATGTCGTTCGTCAAGCTCAAGGTGGGCGCGGGCCATCCGTTTGCCGGACGCTCGCTCGCGGATATTGGCAGTGCGACGGATATGCTCGTGGTCCTGGTGCTGCGCGATGGAGCGCACCCGGTGCTGCCCAACGGGGATACCGTGATCGAAGAAGGCGACCTTCTGGTTATGGCCGCGCCAACGTTTGAAGAGCGTGCCGAGGTTACGCTGCGCGAGGTCACCGTGACTCCCCACGGTCGCCTGGCCGGTCAGCGCCTGCGCGACGTGCCGCAGGGCAAGCACCCGTTTATCGTGGTGATGCTCAAGCGCGAAGGCCAAACGATCATCCCCGACGGCAACACCCAAGTCCACGCCGGCGACGAAGCTGTCATCGCCACACTGGCGTCGTAGTGACCAGGGGTTAGCTAATTTGCGACGAAGAAATCAAGCGCCTAGAGAACCTCATGCCTTCGCTCGCAGATTTGGATTTGCCCGAGGAGTAAAGCAACCCTCCCCCATGTAACCATCCTGTAAATCATAGCGGCGCACTCGAGTTTTACCGTGATGCGGTCGCACCCGGCGCTGCACTGTGCTAAAGTATCCCGAACGTTCAAACGACTACGAGGGGAACTAGAAGATGGCACGTGTGCACAACTTCTCAGCTGGCCCGGCCGCACTGCCTACAAGCGTGCTCGCCGAGATCGCCGACGAGATGATGGACTACCGCAGTTGCGGCATGTCCGTGCTCGAGATGAGCCATCGATCTAGCATGTACCAGCAGATCATCGACGACGCCGAGGCAACCCTGCGCCGCCTGCTGAGCATCCCCGATAACTACCGTGTTCTGTTTTTGCAGGGCGGCGCCACGCTGCAGTTTGCGGGCATCCCGATGAACCTCATGCGCCGCGGCCGCGCCGGCTACGTCGTGACCGGCAACTTCGCCAACAAGGCGTACAAGGAAGCCGCCAAGTACGGCGAGGCCGTGCTGCTCGCGAGCTCCGAGGACGCCAATTTCGACCGCATTCCCGCCATGGCCGACATCAACGCGCGCATTGCCGCCGAGGCCGCGGGCGGCGGGCTCGACTACGTCTACATCTGCCAGAACAACACCATCTTTGGCACCATGTACCACGAGCTGCCTAACTTCGGCGACGTACCGCTGGTCGCCGATGTCTCGAGCTGCTTTTTGTCGCAGCCGCTCGACGTCGAGCGCTACGGACTCATCTACGCCGGCGCTCAGAAAAACGCCGGCGCCGCGGGCGTCACCGTGGTTATCGTGCGCGACGACCTGATCACCGACGGTCCAGCCTTTGCGCAGACGCCGCAGTACATGGACCTTAAGACCCAGGCCGCCAAGGGCTCCATGCTCAACACGCCCAACACCTTTGGTATCTACGTGTGCGGCAAGGTGTTCCGTTGGGTTGAGCAGACCGGTGGACTTGCCGCCATGGCCGAACGCAACTGGGCCAAGGCCAACCTGCTCTATAACCTGCTCGAGCACAGCGTGCTGTTCCACGGCACCGCACAGACAGACAGTCGCTCCATCGCCAACGTCACGTTCCGTACCGGCGATGCCGACCTCGACGCGGCCTTTGTCGCAGGCGCGGCCAAGCACCAGATTCAAAACGTCAAGGGCCATCGCCTGGTGGGCGGCATGCGCGCCAGCGTCTACAACGCCGTAACCATGGAAGACGTGCAGGCACTTGTCTCGTACATGAAGGACTTCGAAGCGCAGCATAGTTTGAGTCCGCGATCTAACTAGCCCGCAACGAGCGGGCCGACCAGCCACTTCAAACCACTTGTTATAAACAAATCCGCTAAGGAGTTTTTCATGCGCAAGATTAAAACCATCGACGACATTACCAAGGACGGCAAAGTCGAATTTGGCGAGGGCTACGAGTTTGTGGGCACCGCCGAGGAGGCCGACGCTATTCTGATGCGCTCCACCGACCTGCACGGCCACGAGCTGCCCGAGGGCATCCGCGCCATCGCCCGCTGCGGCGCCGGCGTCAACAACATCCCCGTCGAGGAGTACGCCAAGAAGGGCGTCGTCGTCTTTAACTCCCCCGGTGCCAACAGCAACGCCGTCAAGGAGCTCGTCCTGGGCATGCTGGTGCTTTCGAGCCGCGGCGTCGTGCAGTCGATGAACTGGGTGCGCGACAACGCCGACGACCCCGAGATCCAGGTCGACGCCGAGAAGGCCAAAAAGGCCTTTGTGGGCCGCGAGCTCAAGGGCAAGCGCATCGGCGTCATCGGCCTGGGCAACGTAGGCTCCAAGGTCGCCAACGCCTGCGTCGACCTGGGCATGGACGTCTACGGCTATGATCCGTTCATTTCCGTCGAGCACGCGTGGGTGCTGAGCCGCGAGGTGCAGCGCGTGGGCACGCTCGAGGATCTGTGCCGCGGCTGCGACTACCTCACCGTGCACGTGCCCAGCAAGGCAGACACCATCGGCATGATCAGCACCGAGCAGATTAACCTGCTGGCGCCCGACGCCGTGCTCATCAACTACGCGCGCGAGACCATCATTGACGAGGACGCCGTCGACGCCGCCCTGCGCGAGGGCAAGCTCAGCTGGTTTAGCTGCGACTTTGCCACGCCCAAGACCGTCAAGATGCCCAATACGTTTATCACCACGCATTCGGGCGCCGGCACCGGCGAGGCCGAGGCCAACTGCGCCGACATGGCCATCAGCGAGCTCAAGGATTACCTGGAAAACGGCAACATCGCGCACAGCGTCAACTACCCCGCCTGCAGCATGGGCAAGGCGCGCGCCGCAAGCCGCATTGCCTGCCTGCATGCCAACGTGCCCAACATGATCGGCCAGATCACGGCCATTCTCGCCAAGGACAACGCCAATGTGCAGCGCATGACCAACGAGTCCGCTGGCGAGAACGCCTACACCATGTTCGACACCGATGAGCACCTGGACGGCAGCACGATCGAGGCGCTCAAGCAGATTCCGTCGATGTATCGCGTGCGCGTGATTAAATAGCGCCGGTGCCAAGCCTGCCAGACAGACCACGAAGCCCATTCGCCCCCTCCCGTTTTCACGAAACGGGGGGCGATTTTGTTGCTCCGGACGTCTTTAAAATGATACCCAGAACAAGTTTTTTCAGATAATCGATAGTGAGGCTCCAGTCGCTAAGCACGCCCGCTTTGATAAACAGCTTTATCAGGGACTTTAGTAGGTAAAAATCGGTCTCTATGTGCCGAATGTAAGTTGACTGTCTATTTTCCGAAACAACTTATTCTAGATAGCATTTTTAGGGTCCCTCCAAGGCAAAATTGAAGCCTTTTTGCGACCAGAACTCTAGCTCGCGCTACCGTTTACCCACCGCGCGACTACATTCCCGCCCAATCGATAAAAATCTCCTCACGAAGCCGCCGTTCGAGCTCCTGCTGTCGCGGCGTCTTGTCTTTCAGCGGCACATCGAGATAGGACATGATGAGCTCCATCACCACGCGGAAGGCATCGAAGTCGGCCAGCTGACCATAGGTCATCAGAACGACGGGATATCCCATGGCTTGCAAGGCCGTCGTTCGATCGGAGTCCGAGATCTTGGATTCAATGGATCCGTGAATGGCTTTACCTTGGCATTCAACCAGACACTCTCGACTGCCGTCCTTATTTGCCAGCAGGATATCGGCATAGCGCCTATCAAGCCCCGAAATCAGGCGGGCGCTGCGCGTCATACGAATCTCAACGTTATTGGTAAGGCTCAGCCCTTCGCCGCCGCGCAACCTCGTAAGGCCAAACAGCATCGAAGCCTGGACCTCGAGCGGCGATGCTGCCACCCCCGTAATGCATTTCGCGGCTCGTATGAACGTTTTAGCGCCGCGGAGCCCCCGGACCTTATCGACGAACTCTGTAAGCTCAGAGAGCTCGATCAAGGGAGGTCGTTTCCACAAGTCCGTTGGATTCCCCGAGACATCCTTTACGTTTTCCCAGCCCGACCGTGCGTCACTCCATCGGCTCCCATATGCCTGCTCAAGTGCCGACTTTAC
Source organism: uncultured Collinsella sp. (assembly GCA_958350755.1). Taxonomy (GTDB): domain Bacteria; phylum Actinomycetota; class Coriobacteriia; order Coriobacteriales; family Coriobacteriaceae; genus Collinsella. The sequence goes on along the minus strand of CATWID010000025.1, from coordinate 8,712 downwards.
CTGAGGCGCAATCTTGCACACGGCAAAGGTGCCGCACATCTCATACATGCACATGATTAAACGCTCGTTTGAGACCGAGGAAGCCAGGGTCAGCAGGGTAAAGAGCGGGGACGCGACATCGAGGCCAAACTCCGTCTGCCGCATGGAATCAAACGGCCTCTCCCCGTTCCAAACATGCCTGACAATGCGATCGCCCTTACGTCCGCAGCTGCCCTGCGCCAACACGTGTAACGGGGTGCCCAGGAAATGCTTGACGAGCGGGTGCTCACTAAGATGCTCCCTGCGCGGATCGTCTACAGAATCAGGCAGGTCCGGCATTATTGCCAAGACCTGTGGGGGTATCCGGTGATACCGAAAGGCAGATATGTCGCACAGCATGTCGTCCATGAAGGGTACGTACCCACCGCGTCGCTTGTAAACCCGCTCGGACGGCAAACGCGCTGGCTCGGCCTGCGAACGGTAAATACCGCTGCGCGCACGCCGCGGATCTCTCAAGAGGCTTACAATCGGTTTGGAAAGCAGACTGATTGTGAGGTTGCATATGGTTGATGAGGACTTTGCCTGGCGGCTTGCGCAGGAGCTTGTGCGGATCGACAGCTCAGACCCGGGCGCGTATGAGGATGAAATTGAGCGCTTCATTAAGAGGCTCATTGAGCAGCAGCTGGCACAACTTGATAGTTCTGCGCTCGATGCCGTGCAGATTGAAGAGCTCGAAGTGCTGCCCGGGCGCCGCAACCTTAAAGTCACCGTGCCGGGCCAAAGCGACGAGCCGCGGCTGATCTATATCTGCCACATGGATACCGTCACCTTGGGCGATGGCTGGGACGCAGACATCGCACCGCTTGGGGCGGTTGTGCGCGACGATAAACTCTATGGCCGCGGTGCCTGCGATATGAAGGGTGGCCTGGCCTGCGCTATTGCCGCACTGATCCATACGCTCGAGCGCGTGGCGGCGGATGGCGCGTTGCCCCGCCGCGGCTTTTCGCTCATCTGCTCGGTCGACGAGGAAGACTTTATGCGCGGCTCAGAGGCCGCGATCGATGCCGGCTGGGTCGGCTCGCGTGAATGGGTGCTGGACACCGAACCCACCGACGGACAGATTCAGGTGGCGCACAAGGGGCGCACGTGGTTCGAGATTGAAATGGCTGGCGTAACGGCGCATGCGAGCCAGCCGTGGAAGGGCGCGGATGCCGTCGCCGCCATGGCCGAGGTCGTGTGTTCGCTCCGTCGCGTGTTTGTGGCGCTGCCCGCGCACGATGAACTGGGGTCTTCGACCATCACGTTTGGCCAAATCGAGGGCGGATATCGCCCCTATGTCGTGCCCGACCGCGCCAAAGTCTGGGTCGACATGCGTCTGACCCCGCCGACCGATACGGCCGCCGCGACGCGCATGGTAGAGCAGGCCATCGCCGTCGCCGAAGCCGCCGTTCCCGGTTGCCATGGCAGCTACACCGTGACGGGCGACCGCCCCGCCATCGAGCGCGACCCGAACTCTCCCCTTCTAGCAGCGCTCAAGCGTGCCGCCGATGACGTGACGGACGCGGACACGACCGTCGGCTTCTTTACCGGCTACACCGACACCGCCGTCATTGCCGGCAAGACAGGCAACCGCAATTGCATGAGCTACGGTCCCGGGTCGCTCGCGCTCGCACACAAGCCCAACGAATATGTGCCCCATGCCGATATCGTTCGTTGTCAGCAGGTGCTAATCGCGCTCGCCGATAACGTGCTCTGGGACGCGAGCGGCCAAGTTGGGGCATAATAAGCCGCGAACAAACCGACTCGTGCGTTAGGACCGCCCATGAAAGCACTTCCGTTTCCCTGCATCCGCCCGGCTCAGGACCGCGTACTCGAGGCGCTGCCTGCAATGGGCAGCATCCTGAGCGGCAACGATGCTCTGCGCGGAGCCCTTGCCGATGGCCTGATGCTCAAGGACCCGGGTGCGGCGTATTACGTGTACGAATGCTCGGGCGAGCCGGGACGCGTGACGGGTGTCGTGGCGATCTGCCCGACGAGTGTACTTGCGGACGGCAAGGGCGATGCCAGCGCCGACGTGGCCGCCGCCGCGCGCGCGATCGCCGAGCTCAAGGTGCAGCCGCGCCCCGTGTCGCTCGCCTACGAGGCCTCGCCCGTCATGGATATCATCCTGGGCGCCGCCAAAGAGGGCGCGTCGCTCTACGCCGTCACCGACCCCGCGGGCATTACGCACCGCGCGTGGGAGGTCAAGCGCGAGGACGCCGTCGGGGCCATCCGCGCTATGCTCGACCAAGCACCGGAGCCGGCACTGACCGACGACCCCGCCTACGCCGCCGCTCTGACCGGGGCGTCGCAGCTGCTGGCCGATGAGGCCCGTGCCGCCGGAACGTACACCGGCAAGGAGCCGTTCAACTTTACCGTTGCCGTGCTCTTCCCCGCCGCGCAGGTCAGCGGCGCCGCGCCGCAAGTTCCGACAGGTCTGCTCACGCACCAGGTCGCGCGGTTCTAGCAAGACCAGACCGCCCAGCACAAAAATCGGCAGCTCAACAAACAGGGGGCGGAGATGCAGCAGGTACATGCATCTCCGCCCCTTTTGCGTCGAGAAGTAAGTCGGCGACCCGCACCGCCACGCCCAAACTACCCGCGCTGCGGACCCGCGGCAGCCACGAGCGGCTCAAGCCCCAGCTCGCGCGCGTAGTCTTCCTGCGTAAAGATCTCAACCAGTTCAAACGTATCGGTCGTATCGTCAAACACGAAATGCAGCACCGAGCAGTTGCCCGGCACGCGCTCGTGCTCGTCGGCCGCCGCTCCCCTCACGTGATCCAAAAACTCCTTGATGGCCGAGCCATGGCTCACCGCGAGGACGCACTCGTGGTCCGGGCGTCGCACAAGATCGGTCAACGTCGCCACCATGCGCTCGCGCACCTGCATCTGGCCCTCGCCGCCAAACTGGCGATAGAAGTCGCGCCACGGGCGCTCGGGCATGAGCATCACGCGCTCGGCCTCAAAGTCGCCAAAGAACCACTCACGCAGGCCGTCCAGGCGCTCGTACGCCAAGCCCGGCCACAAGTTGGCGATAGTCTGCTCGGTGCGATGAAGCGTGGAGGTGTAGGCATGATCGGGCTCAATGCCGCGCGCACGTAAAAACATGCCGGCGCGCGCCGCCTGGTCGCAACCCAACTGCGTAAGCGGCGAATCACTCCACCCCTGAATGATACGCTTAAGGTTGAATATCGTCTGTCCATGACGGACCAGATACAGATCTTTATTCATAGGGGTCCTTTCGTTCGTTACCAACCCAAAAGCGAAAACGCCCCGTCGCAATAGCCAAAATGAAGCACGGCACCGTTGTCGGGCAGCTCTCCCCCGCCAGTCACATACTCAAGAAACTCCTGGCAAGCTGAGCCGTGGGAAACCGCCAGCACGCAGTCGTGCTGCGGCCTGGTCATGATGCGGGACAGCGCCGCGACCATGCGCGACTGAAGCTGCACTTCCGACTCGCCGCCAAAGGCCACCGGATAATCGCCCCAGGGCTGCGGCGGCATCTCGCGATTTGATGTGCCCTCCAGCGAGCCAAAATGCCACTCACGCAGGTCATCGACCAGCTCAATGGAACGGCCCTCGCCAACGATAAGCTCGGCCGTATGCCGCGCCCGGCCCAACGGCGAGGAATACACATGATCAAAGGCCACGCCACGCGCCGCAAACGCCGTACGCGCCGTCAGCGCCTGCTCGCGCCCGTGCGCCGTAAGCGGCGAATCGTGCCAGCCCTGCAAAATGCTCTGCACATTGAGCTCAGTCTGCCCATGCCGCACCAAATACAGATCTGCCACACACCCTCCCCTCGTACCACCACAAAGGGGACAGGAGCCTTTGTGGTGATTTTGCCGCCGGATTGCACCGCAACGACGCACAACTACAGCAGCACGTCGGCAAGCGGACGCTTGGGTACGTGGTGCACCTGCGCCTCGTCGCGCCAATAATTGATGGAGCCGTCGGGGTTGGAATCGATCGCATCGATCACCTGTGTCTCGGCCGGAACGCCAAAGGCCATGATCAGCTTGAGCTCATACTTGTCGTTATCGAGCCCCATGGCATCGATCGCGCGGGGCGTAAAGGCCTTGAACATGCAGGCTGCCACCTCGGGCGTGGCGCTGCGGGCGGCGAGCATCATCGTCTGCGCGGCAATGCCCGTGTCGACCTCGGTAATGGGAGCGGCAGGCTTGCCCGGAACGGCGCGCACGGCCAGAATCGCGATATAGCCGGTCGGGCGCTCGCCCTCGGCAGGACCCGGCCAATCCTTAAACGCGCCGGCCCATGCAAGCTCGTCAAATACACGCGCGCAGTCCTCTGCACCGCTTACCACATGAAAACGCAGACGCTGAGCATTGGCACCGCAGGGAGCCAGGTGCGCCAGTTCCGCCAGCTCGAGCAAAAACTCGCGCGGCACGCGCATGGACTCGTCAAAGCGACGGCACGTACGGGCACGACGGACCAGCGCATCAAACGCTTCCAGACCGAGCTTTTCGCAACCTTGCTTTGCCATCGATTCGACACTCGACGGTGCCTCGGGAACTGCTTCGTTCATAGGGACCCCCAATACAAGCCAATTGTCCTTAGGAAAATCTAACCTAAAACGTAGGCAATTACATACAGCGGCGTAATGTTCTACAGCTGTTGATTAATCCTCACTGAAGCGGGAACAAAAGTAACGATTCGGGAATGTGGGGCGGCAATTCGTCCTTCCCGCCCCATGCATCGGCGCCCTTGGGCGATACTTGTTGCAGCACTTTTGGCGTACGCCACACGGAGAGCAATGAACGCGACGTACACCACACGGAAAGGAGACATTATGGGCATCTTTAAGAACGATGACCAAAAATCGAGCCAGTTTGGATTTGACGAGAAAAGCATGGCAGGCAAAGCCGTCAAGGCCGTGCGCTGGATCTACGCCATCACGGGCGTCGTGGCGCTCATTGCTGGTATCGCGCTGCTTTTTACACCCGCCAAGTCCCTCGTCTTTTTGACGACCGTCCTGGGCTTCTACTTTGTGATTACGGCAGCCATCAGGCTGTTCACTGCCATTTTTGAGCCGCTGCTGCCCACCGGCTGGCGCGTCACGAGCATCATCTCCAACCTACTCATTATCCTGGGCGGCGTCATAATCCTGCGCAACCAGGCCTTCTCGACCGCGACGCTCACCACGATGGTGGTTATCGTGGCCGGCTTTGGCTGGATTGTCGAAGGTGTCATGTCCATTCTGGAGTCCGAGCTTTCGTCCAACCGCGCCCTCGCTATCCTGAGCGGCGCACTTTCCATCATCGCCGGCATGTTCGTGTTTATCTATCCGCTGTGGTCGGCCAAGATGCTCGTCATCTTTAGCGGCGCCGCGCTGCTGGTGTTTGGCGTAACGCTGATTGTTCGCGCTATTCAATTTGGCAAACTGGTGCACTAGATGCCGCGAACGCTCTTTATTGATGCCGACGCCTGCCCGGTCACGCGCGAGTCGATTGACTGCGCGCGGCGGGCGGGCGTCGCCGTTGTTATCGCCGGCAACAGCACGCAAAACCTGGAACGGCACATTCGCCGCGACGACCCGCGCGATGCCGAGCACGCGCGTCGCGGCTTTTGGGTCACGACGCTCGACGTGAGCGTGGGCGCCGACAGCGCCGACTTTGCCATTGTCGAACGCCTGCAGGCGGGCGACGTGGTCGTGACGCAGGACATTGGCTTGGCGAGCATGGTGCTCGGGCGCGATGCCGCCGCCATCGGTGTGCGCGGGCGCGTGTACGACAAGGCGACTATCGATATGCAGCTGTTTATTCGCCACGAGGAAAAGAAGGTACGCCGCGCCGGCGGACGCACTCGCGGTCCGGCAGCATTTACCAGCGAAGACCGCGCCCGCTTTAAACGCAACCTCACCGAGTTGCTGCACTAACCAAGGTAGGTTTTTGGGACATGCCTAATAATCTACCTTTTTGTTTTGCCGATTGACGCGCATCCAACGCCCGGGTCATGGCGGTGGAATTTATGGCATGTCCTAGTTTTACGGCATGCCCCAAACATCCACTTAGAACCCAAAGGCGGAAAGGATAAGGCCCCAGCCAGCGCCGATGACGTACATCATGATCAGGAACACGACATTTTCGCGGGCGCTGCGGTTGGTGCGGAACAGCACCAGATAACCCACGCCGGCGGAAATGAGCGTGCCGGCGAGCATCGGCGCCAGTTGCAGCGCGCCTTCCAGATACAGCTGTGTAATGACCACGCTCGCCGAGCAATTGGGAATCAGCCCGACAAGCGCCGAACCCAGGACAGCGAGTATCTCGTTGCCGCGCAGGAACTGCTCGATCGCGGACTCGCCGAACGTCTCGAGCACGGCGACCAGAATCAGCGTCACCAGAAAAATGAATACCGAGACCTGCACGGTGTGCGAGATCGCGCTGCGGATGATCGACAGGACAGGCGTCCCTTCGTGGGAGTGGGAGTGACCGTGACCATCATGGTGTTCATGTTCGCCCTCATGACCGTGATCGTGGCCATGTCCGTGTTCGTGCTCGTCCTCGTCTTCATCGCAACCGCAATGGTCGCGCTCGCACAACTCGTGGATGTGGTCGGCGCTCACGCCCGCCTCGGCCACCTCGTCGATGATGTCACCGCCGCTGTGGTCGTCATGCGCGCAGTTAACGTGCGCCGGATTGACAGTGGTCCCCAACACGGTACGACGAATCGCCGCATGCGCGCGGGCGTTGCGACGCAGACCGCGAATGGCGGCATCTACGATAAAGCCCGTGACCAGTGCGATAAGCGCTTTCGAAGCCAAAAGCATCGCCATAGTCTGCACGGGAACCTGCTCGGCAAGTAGCAGCGGCAGCATCTCGTCGGAGGTCGAAAGGAACACCGCCACCAACGTGCCCAAGGTCACGACACGGCCGGCGTACAGCGTTGCTGCCATGGCCGATAATCCGCACTGCGGCACAATGCCCAGCAGCGAGCCAACCACGGGACCCGCAGCGCCGGCGCGCTTGATAGCGCCGTTGACGCGGTCGCCCGCAACGTGCTCAAGTGTCTCGAGAGCAAGATACGTCACCAACAAAAACGGCACCAGCGACAGCGTGTCCTTGCCGGCGTCGAGCAGAATATCAATCAGTAAATCCATGACGGATGGAACCTTTCGTGTCTTTCGGCAGCATTGTAAAAGTCCTAGCGGTCAACTAGGGTATTGTAGTTGTCCCGGGCGCGGTGCCAATAGTTGCCCATGGTAAACTATCATCTCGCCACAACTCAGTAACCCCGAGCCGCGCGACGCGGCCCGTCCAAGGAGCAGCCTATGAACGTTTCGCAAGCACTTGAATACGAGCGCCAGCCGTTTATTCCCATGTTTATCTATGGCGACCACGGTGCCATGGAGTCCGAACGCCAGAAGGGCGAAGAGGCCCTCAAGGTGCTCGAGACCGAGTATTTTACTGCCGAGGACGACCCCGGCTTCGACTTTGCCACCGTGCGCGACCTGGCCGACCGCAACCGCGACCTTTGCGACCAGATTGGGGAGGCACGCCTGCGCAATGTGACGCCCGCGACGCTCTCGCGCGGCCTGTCCGACGCCGACACCTGCGCCGCCATCGGCAAAATGCAAAAGCGCACCGCCGCGTCCGTTATGCGCGAGATCCGCGGTGACCGCGACGCGCTCGGCGTGGCCTACGCCCGCAAGCCCATCCAGGGCACCGTGCTCGGTGTCGACATCGAGACCACCGGCCGTGCACCCGAACGCGGTTATATCATCAACGTCGGCTGGGAGATCATGGAACTCACCAGCGACGCCATCCCGCACGACGCCGAGGCGCACTACTGTGGCCTGCCCGACATCTACCGCGGCGAGGATGTACCGCTGTCGAATATCCACCACATCACCTGGAACGACATCGACGGCAAAAAGCCGTTCCGCGAGAACAAGGAACTGCAGAAGCAGCTGCTCAAGCTCATGAAGAAGTACCCGTACATGGCACACAACGCCGCGTTTGAGGACAGCTGGTTCAAGATCCACCTGGACGGCTACGCCGAGGCACGCCGCGCGGGTAAGATCATCGTCATCGACTCGCGCCAGATCTGCCGCAGCCTGGACGCCGACGTGCGCTCGCTCCCCCGCGAGTCCGCCCCAGCCGCGCTCGAGAACTGGGCGCGCCGCCGTGGAACCCTCGCCGCCGACGCCAACGAGCAGCACCTGGGCTTGGACGACACCGACCTCATGCTCCGCACCGTCCAAGCCGAGTTCAACCTCAAGAACCTATTCGCGAAATAACCGATCCATCTGCGGGAGCGCCTGCCAGGCACAGCGCAATCCGTCTGGGCACACCGGCACGCAGTAAACTAGGGCGCAGCCTTATGGCTGCACCCTAGTTTTCATCAAAACGAGCAAATACGCGTGCTTCACATAGTCGGCAGGTTGGCCCACCTACATTTTTCGAGTTGTTCGGCCAGCTGAACCACTAGTCAAGGCCCCTTGAACCGCAATCGAGCGCTATAGTCGCCCCAATTTCGCAACCAAGCCCTATAAATCTACCTGAATCAATTCGAATAGGACGTTGCGATCGCACCATTCGTATAGGATAAGGCCGAATAACTCAAATTATGTTGGTGAGGCATCTGAGCGGTCGGCAAAAACGCTTAGAAGCTACGAATCCGCGGTAGCGCACAGAGATGTGGTGTAAGAGGCGGGGCATGCCCCGCCTCCGCCCT